>JBKHAV010000065.1:0-14693 GCA_046542715.1 Desulfovibrionales bacterium | reverse complement strand
ATCGGATACGACCGGTCGCACCGGCTGCAGTGCAGCAGCCCGTCGTTGATATCCCCCTGAAGGACCTGCGCGCGGCCAAGGGCGAGTTTTCGCTCCTGGGGAAGGCAGGACGGGCAGATCAGAATGTCCAGCAGATCGTCGCGCACGCCGTTACCCGGGTCCTTCGGACTCACGGCCCTGCACGGCCTGGTTCATCCCCCCTGACCCGCCTGAGACGTCGAGGATGCCCATTGCACTCATGGTTTCCACAGCGTCCCGGCAGCCGCCGGCAAAGGATTCAAACGCGGTGTTCTCCCCATAGCGTTCGTACAGGAGCCGAGCAATCTCAGACATCCCCCGCCTTCCGTTGCACAGCTTCATCAGCTCCTTTCCGAATTCGTTGATTTCCGTAATTTCCAGCTCTTCCCCGTCATGGAGGAACACCAGACAGGACGGCTGCTCCGGGTAGCGCGGCCGGTAGATTTCCGCCCGGAGGTCCTCCACGATGGCGGGCAGGTCAAAGGCAAACTCATGAACCCTTGCCCCGGGCGCCCGAACCACTGTTCCCCCAAAACCGGTGAGATCGATGTTTCCTGTCCGGGGCGGGCACGGGGCGTATCCGGCTTCGAGTCCTGCGGATTCATAGCGGACAATGTCGAGGAGATGCGCCCACTCCCCCTTGGGAAGAACGCCGAGTTTCCTCTCTGCAAAACCGGGGAAGAACCGAGCACACAAGGGGGTGGAAAACGGCTCCTCAGAAGTTTCACCTGCCTCGTGAATTCGTTCGAGCAGGTCGAAAAACAACCGGCTCGGGGACTGGTCCGTGGCCAGGGACAGGAGCAGGAAGGATTTGGGATACAGGCTCGCAAGCAGCGGGAAAAACGACGACAAGCGGTGCAGGAAATGAAGGTCCATGCCCGGGCAGGGAACATTGTAAAAGCTGCTGAACAGCTCCGGGTCCTGGTCGATGAGCCGGTCGTCCGAGGGGAGCCGTTTTCCGCGGTCAAACTCCATCCCCAGGGCAAAATAGGTGTCCACGCCGCGCACCAGCTTCTCCTTGTACTCCTGGTGCAGCCTGGTGCCGGGCAGGACCGTGGGCATCTGGAGCAAAGGGTTGGAGTTGCCCTGCACACCGCACTTGAGAAGCAGGACCAGTGTCTGGTCGATGTCTTCCCGCTTCTCTTCGGGAAACCCGATCACAAAACTCAGGGTGGGGACGATGCCGGTATCCGTGGTCTCCTGGACCCGGTCAAGGAGAATGTCGGGATCGATCCGCTTGTTGATGAAGGCAAGCGTCCGTTTGGAGCCTGAATCGATGCCGTAGCACATGGATTCACACCCGGCCTGCCGCATGAGGGAGAGAAGCGGACCGTCCACCGTGTCCAGCCTGGAGATGCAGTACCAGGGGACCTGGTTCAGCCCCTCGGCAATGACCGAGTCACAAAACTCCTGCACAAACCCTCTTTTGGCCGTAAACTGGTCGTAGGCCAGAAGAAAGCACTCCGCTCCGGAACCGATCAGATGGTGCATCTCCCGGATGAGTCTGGGCACGGAAAAGGTGCGGGTTTTTCGCCGCCAGAGGATGGACTCGGAGCAATACACGCAGGCGTGGGGGCACCCCCGGCCGACCTCGAGCACGGCAATGGCCCGGGGCAGTTCACAAGCGTCGCGGTACACGGAAAGAGGGGGCACAAAGGAGTAGTCTGTCAGGGGAAGCTCGTCCAGGTCCTCGATCAGGCAGCGGTCGGGGTTGCGGATGATTTGGCCCTGCGCCCGGTAGGTGATCCCCTCGATGCCTGCCATGTCCCGGTTTTGGGCGTACGCCGCAATCAGTTCCGCAAAGGTGATCTCCCCTTCGCCTCGGATGACGGCATCGATGCAGGAAAAACGCGCAAGCGTCCGCTCGTCCACAAACGAAGCATTGTGTCCGCCAACCACGATGCGGACTTTGGGGTCCTGTCTGCGAAGGCGTGTGGCGATCTGAATGACCGCGGGATAGGTGGTGCACTGGGCGGCAAAGCCGACCACGTCCGGTCCGTCGGCCAGAATCGTCTGCGCGCAATCCTCGTAAATGGAGGGTCCCATGGCCAGATCCCCGGTGCGCAGCGCCAGAGTGAAATCGTGGACCCGGGTTCTATGCCCGCTGCCGGACAATCCCGTGGCCAGGTTGAGCAGCCCCAGAGGGGGCAGGTTGTACATCGAATGGAGATAAAAAGGAGGGAAAACCAGGGAGATGTTCATGATCCTCAGCTGTTACTCCATCCAGAGGAAATAATCCATCCTGCACATCTTCCCCATCTTTCCGGAAACAGTGCCCTGCAGACAACCCGGGTGAGCAAAGAGTGGAAAGAGATCCAGGTGATCACCCTTCCATGAAGTTCGTCAGCACCTTGACCGTTTTTTCCAGCTGTGCATACGCTTCGTCGTTGGTCTCCGCCTGCATGGCCCGGGCATGACACACCTTGAGATAGCGGCTGAGCACGACCCCGGTGGTGGATTTCAGGGCGGAGCGCACCGCCCTGAACTGCACGAGGATATCCTCGCACTCCTTGCCGTTCTCCACCATGCGCTGGATGCCCCGGATCTGCCCCTCGACCTTGCGCAGCCTGGAGAGCACGTTTTTCTGCAGCTCGTCGAGTTCCGGCTTTTCCTGGGCATCGCCATTGCCTGGATCGTATTCGGGTTTCGTCTTTTGCGCGCCTGCTTTCATAATGCACCTCGTCTTGCACTCCGGATGCGGATACGGCATCGTCGGTTTCATTGCCGCAACCCCTATCCAGGTTGGAAATTATCATGAACCTCCCTGATGAAACCTGTCCCGCTGACGAACTTCTTCAAACCCTGGCCCTGCTCGTGGAGATCTTCTGGGGCCCCCCGCCCTCTGAATGCCGCGCCATGTTCTCGGAACAAATTCCCCATCTCGCAGACACACTTCAGGTGCGTTCCCTTGGCTGGGCCGACCCGCTCCGGAAAATGACCCTGCTCATCGGCCCGGATGATGCCAAATCCTGCGACCGGTTGGAAGCGAGCTACGTCTCGCTGTTCGTCACGTCGCCCACCAGCAGTTTAGTCCCCCCGTACGCGTCCTGTCACCTGGAAAACGACACCTTCATGGGGTCGGCAACCCTTGCGATGCAAAAACGGCTACACGATGCCGGGCTTTCCCTGTCCGGCCCGTCCAACGAGCCGCCCGACCATGTGGCTATTCAATGCGAGTATCTCTACTTCCTGCTGCAGGAGGGAATTTCAGGACGACCCGAACTTTTGCGGGAGGCAGCTGCTTTCACCAGGGAAAGCATGCTCCCCTGGGTCCACCGGTTCAGGGACAGCCTCGCCGAGCAGGTCCAAAACTGCCCTTCAGAAGCCCGGATCTTCCTTCTGGCTGTCGACGTTCTGCTTGGCGTTCTCGATTCGGTGGACACGCTGTCCATGGACTGAAATCCACTGCGGGAGTTTATGCCCCACCTCCCTGATGTCGATTTCCGGGCCCAGGTGCCTGGAAAGCACACGGTAACTCCCGTCAGGTTCCTTGCCCAGAAAATACAGCGCCGGCAGGGTCACCTCCCCCAGGCAGACAAAGATGTCTCCGTCCTGATCCGGAATGAGCGGGAACTGCACATCAAAATCCCGCCGCACCCGCATGACCTCCCGGGGACCGTCTCCGGCGCCGAGTCCGAACATCCCGATCCGCCCCTTCACGCTCTCCTCGGATCTGATCATCTCCCAGATCCCGCCGTACTCCGGCAGCTCCTGCATGCAGGTATGGCACCGGGAACTGACAAACACCACGAACAGATACTCCAAGGGGTCGGAAGCCAGGGAGAAGCTTTTGGTCCCTTCGGGCAACCCCAGAAGCGGGCCGTCCCCCGGCAGCATCAGGCTCAGCCTGCAGGCCGGGAACAGGTCGCCCGGTTCCAGCCGCACGTCGGGCTTTATCGGTTCCAACCCCTTGTACTCCATCCATCCGAAATATCCCGGGGGATAGCGGTACACGTTGGTGTAACCGAGGCGCGCTATCCAGCGCGCCGCAATTTCGCTGCGGATTCACCTGAAACTTCGGCAGTAGATGACAATGGGCCGCTTCTTGTCAGAGCCCAAGACCGCCCGCACATAGTCTGTTTTTTCCGGTGAAATCCCCTGCAGGTCGCCCAGATCGAATTCCAACGTCCGGGACTGCGGGATATGACCGATATCGAATTCATAGTCCGGCCGGACATCCAGGATCAGCGATTCGGACCCCTCAAGCATGCTCTCCAGCCCTTCATGATCCACCAGACGGTAGCCATTGTCCCGGGCGAGACGCTGTGCATCGGCCCACCAGGTCCGGGAATCTTCGCCGCGGCCCTCAACTGGAAAGAGGACCGCAAGGACGAGCGCTGCGGTACCGGCAACAAGAGCCAGAGCGGTTCTGCCCATCACTGCAATCCTCTTTATTGGTCGTCCAGCCGGGAGGAGTCCTCCCGGCTGGGGTTAAGAGACTTACTCGGGAGGCGTGATCGTGTAGCCGCCACCAGTGGGGCAGGAAATGTTGGCCTCCACGTAGTAGACATCCTCCAATTCCGGGCGGACGTCCTGAACCATGTAGTAGCTCTCACCGCTCCTGGCTCCGGTGGAGCAGACAAAGACCACGGGCTTGTCCGCCGGCAGCTCGGGAATCCTGTCCTCCAACTGGTCCACCGGGATGTTGACCGCGCCGGGCAGATGGCCGGCAGCAAACTCGTCGGCGTCACGCACGTCGATGAGCATCATGGATTCGGGATTGTTCTCGAGCATGTCCTCGAACTGGGCCAGGTCGATGGCCCCTTCGACGTCACCGGTCTGCACGGCCACTGCCGTATCGGATGCCCCGTACGCTTCTTTCCAGGCTGGATAGCCGGACTCGGCCACCATCACGTTGGTGTAGCCCAGGTTCTTGGCTTTATCTGCTGACTTGTGGGAGAGCTTGCAGTCATACCCGCCGCAGTAAAATACAATCGGCAGGCTTCTGTCGGACGGCAACATGCCGGCCTTGGCCTCGAACTGGGTGTCAGGGATGGAGATGGAGGACGGGATATGTCCCTGGACGAATTTGTTCGCGGGCCTGGAGTCCACCAGGATATAGGGGGCGTCCGAGCCGACCATGCGATAAACCTCTTCAATGCCCACAGCAAGATAATTCCCTGCCTTGGTCCAGGCGGGAAGGCCGCCGGCAAAAACCTTCACGTTGGTGAATCCGAGCTGTTCCGCCTTCCTGGCGGATTTATGGCTCAACGTTCACGTGGGGCCTTCGCAATAGAAGACGAGTAGGGCCTCCTTGTTCGCAGGAAGCTTATCCGTCATTTTTTCAAACTGGGAATCCGGAATGGACACGGCCGTGGGGATGTAGCCCTGCACGAACTTGGGCTGATACGGCCGAGAATCGATGAGCATCACGTCTTCCGGCTGGGGGATTTTGGCGTACTGCTCGACAAACTCTACGCCCACGATGTCGTGAAAGAAATAATCAGGAGTCTGCCCGGCTGATTCTAAAGCCTCGGCCGGCTCCATGCCCGCCTGAACCCCGGTCCCCTGTTTGGCGGAGCATCCGCCGGCAATCAGGGCCATGATCATGATCAGGGCCAGCCAGAGTGAATGTTTGGGTCGCATACCTCTCCCTCCCGTAGACTGTTGTATTCCGGACAATCGAATTCAATATGGGATCCTCGACATTGCGGACGTTCCGCAGCGTCTGGAGATCCCGTCAATTCTTCAGGCTTTCCCCCCGCTCCTGGTCATACCAGATCCGATGATGGTGCTTGGCATAGCTCTCCGGCACCGTACCGGTGAACATGGACTTGAACGCAGGCCGTTCTTCCCGGGCGATTCCGGCCATGTACACGTGGACCAGAAGGCCGGCAAAGACCAGGCCCGCAAAGAGGTAATGAAGCATGATGGACCAGGACACCATCCAGGTGGACTCGTTGGCCAGCATGGTCTGGGACAGGATCATGATCACACCGGTAATCGCGATGATCACGCTGCCCACCACGGCCAGCTGGGCAAAGACCTTCTGGCCCATGTTGTAGAACCCCTGCTCCGGGATGGTCGGATCCATTCCGAGCCGCTTCAGCCACTTGGTCCCCAGGGTCATCTGGATCTGCTTCTTGACCAGCCACTTCGTATCCCTCACCGGGGAGACCGTGAAAATCTCCTTTAAAAAGAAGAGGGTCCCCCGGACGTTGAAGATCATGTAGGCTACGAACCCTGCGACCCAGATGATGCCCACCACCTGATGGAACAGGAGCAGGTTCGCCCCTCCGCCCACAAGGTCGCGCATGGCAGCCGGAAACCACCCGCCGAGCGGGTTGAGCTGCTCGTTTTGGATCAGCCCGATCCCCGTGGGCAGGAGAACCAGCCAGCACAGGGCGTTGAACCAGTGGATGAAAATGTCCCATCTGGTGTGTCGTTTCAGCTGTCGTTCCATCTATTCCTCCCTGTGCTCCTCGGACTCGTCCGAACCCGAAAAGAGCTGCTTGCCCAGCATGGCCAGAACCCCCAGCCCGGAAAGCCCCACAAGGGTCTGCACCCCGGGGTTGATGACGTCGATCAAAGCCCGCATGGGTGTCGGCGCCTTGGCCTCCACCGGCCAGTCCCTGGGTCCCGGCTCACCCAGGTAGTACATGTGCGGACTCGTATCGGACTTGGCGTGCACCAGCCGGACCATCCTGTCCGGGTTGTCCCGCAGAAGCCGGGCAGCCTCGCTTTGCGGATCGTTGATGTCCCCGAAGACCCGGGCCTTGGTCGGACAGGTGTCCACGCAGGCCGGGGGCAGGCCCGCGGCTCTGCGCTCCGGGCAATAGTTGCATTTGTCCGCAATCTTGCGCACTGGATCCCGGAACCTGGCTCCATAGGGACAGGCCGGGAGGCAGTTGCCGCACCCGATGCACAGGTCCTCGTCAATCTTGACGATGCCGTCGTTTTCGTCCCTGTAGGTGGCCCCGGTGGGACAGGCGGACACACAGATCGGTTTTTCACAGTGCATGCACCCACCGGGCTGGAAATAGGTCGTTGTCGACTTGCCTTTGGAAAAATCCGGCTCGGTCTGCTTGATCCAGTTCCGCCAGTGGCCGTCGGCCACCTTGTTGGCGATCTTGCAGGAGAGGACGCATCCCTTGCAGTCGATGCATAAGGTCGCGTCGATAACCATGGCGTATTGGGCCTTTTTCATCTAGGCCTCCTTGCGCTTAACAGAAACAAAGGTTTCGTGCAGGGCGGCGTTTCCGGAGAGGGCGTCGTAACGGCTCTCCAGAACCTCGGCCATGCTGGCGCCGTTTTCATAGACCAGGGAGAGCCCCTTGGAGATCGACCCGAACCCGGTGAGCATATACACCGTCTCTTTATCGATGCCCTCGGTCAGATGAGCCCGGAGTGCGCCCTGGCCTGCCTTGCTCTTGATCTCCACTTCGTCGCCGTGGCTGATTCCAAGCCGCTTTGCCGATTCGGGGTGAATCCAGAGCACGTTGGTCGGGTTCATCATGTGCAGGTAGGGGTTGTTCTGGGTCGAGCCGTGGGTGAAGACCGCGTTGCGGCCTACAACCATGCGGAACTTCTCCTTGGGCACTTTGCTCGGGGGAGTGTACACGGGCATGGGGTCGATTCCCATGTCTGCGTAGCGCTGGTTATAGAGTTCGATCTTTTGGCTCTTGGTCTTGTAGATCTTGCCTTCGTAAATGCCGTAAACCTTGGATGGGTTGTAGTAGACCCCGTCCTCGTCCAGAGCCTTTTCCGCGCCTTCGAGGTCGGCCAGCTGCTTTTTGCGGTACTCCTCCATGGTAAAGTCGAAGTACTCGCCCAGATCCAGACGGCCGGCCAGATCCTTGAGCACGGTGAACACGTCCCGGGACTCGAACATGGCCGGGACCACTGGGTCGCGCTTGACCACACAGGCGCAGGCGCTCGACCCCTGCAGGGCCGAGGCCGGGTCCATGCGCTCCAGGGCGCTGGGCGCGGGCAGGACCAGGTCGGACATCCATGCGGTATCACTCATGGTGATGTCCACGCTGACCATGAAGTCCAGGGCGTTGATCATCTCCATGGTCCGCTTGCGGTCCGGAGCCGTGGCCATAGGGTTGCTCTTGTACACGAACCAGCCCTTGACCGGATACGGTTCGCCCTTGATCACGGCCTCGCGCATGAGCACGAACGCCCCTTCCTCATCGAACAACATGGGCACCACGCCCGCATCCACCCGGTCGAAGGGGTTGTCGTCGTACCAGGGGGCCGAGTAGGACACGTTCTTGAGCCCCACCTCGCGAGCGGCCAACAGCCCGCCCGGGCGGTCCCAGTTGCCCAGCAGGGCGTTCACGATGGCGAAGCTGCGCCGGATCTGGGAGGAGTTCTCGTAGTCCGAGGTGCGCCGGCCCGGGTAGACCATGGACTCGGGCGCGGCCGCGGCCAGCTCCCTGGCGATGCGGGCGATGTCCGCGGCCGGGATGCCGGTTTCGCCCTCGGCCCACTTGGGCGTGTACTGCTTCACGTGTTCGGCAAGCTCCTCGATGCCGAAGGTCTTCTCCGCGATCCAGGCGGCGTCATAGAGCTTCTCATCGATGATTACGTGCGCCAGGGCCAGCATGAAGGCCATGTCCGTACCCGGCCGGATGGAGTGCCACTCGTGGGCCCGGGCCGCGGTTTTGGTGTACCGTGGGTCGATGACCACGAGCTTGGCCCCGCGCTGCATGGCCGTCATCATGTCCATGGAGTCCGGGGTGACCAGAGCCTCGAACCGGTTGGCTCCGGCCATGAGAACGTACTTGGAATGGAGCACGTCCGGGAAGGGGACCTCGCCGAAGGTGTCCAAAAAGGCCCGGTTTTTGGAAAGCAGACAGAGGGACTCGTGGGAGGTGATGTTGTATGAGCCGTAGACCTCTGCGAAGCGGTGCACGAATGTGGACTGGGTGTCGGATCCGGCCGTGAAGAGCATTCCGCAGCGAGTGTACCTGTCCCCGATCTCCTTCATCTTGGAGGCGGCCATGTCCAGGGCCTCGTCCCAGGGGATGCGTTGCCACTTGCCCTCGCCCCTGGCTCCCTTTCGAAGCAGGGGGTACTTGAGCCGGTCAGGGTCGTAGAGCTGCCCGATGCCGGCGTTGCCCCGGGCGCAGAGCATGCCCCGGGACTTGAGAAACTTGGGGTTGGGGTCGAGCTTGACCACCTTGCCCTTGTCCACGCGGGCTATGAGCCCGCACTTATTGAAACACATGTCGCAGACCGAGAATTTCGATTCCCACTCGGGAGCAGGGATTTCCGCGGCATGGGCGTCCCGGACCAGAGACTTGAGCACCCTGGTGTTTCCACCCACGGTGACGGCCGCTGTGGCCGCCCCCGTGACCTTCAGGAAATCCCGCCTGGACAGCTTCCGTTTGGTTTCAGCCATCGCAAAGCTCCTTGACCGCGTCAGGTCAGGTTACGCGTCCTTAGCCGCACTTGGCGGGGGTCGGGGAATCCTTGGCAAAGTCGAAAAGATACGTGTAGATGTCTTTTTGATCCTGCTCGGACAAGCCTTCGGGCCAATCTCCATAACAGGGGATCTCTTCGACGTTGGCAAATTTTTTGGCCCACTCGGCCTGGGTAAAGCTGCTGGGGCTCAGGTCGGACGCAGTATCCCCATGACAGGATCGGCAGTTCTTGCTGTACAGAAACTTTCCTTTGCGGGGATTGCCATCGGCGGCAAAGGCAAGGGAAAGAGCGGCCACGACCATCAGACAAGCAGTAATCAGTGCCATAACCTTGGTTTTCATCGCGTACTCCTTTTCTTTTTTATACCCCTACCGGGGTATATTTGGTTGTTCAGGCATTTAGCATTTAACCCTATATATTAAGGCTTATCATCAGATCGAAGTGATTAAAATATACCCATGGGGGGTATATGTGTCAAGGGGGAGGCAGAAATAATTCTCACAAAATATTCCATAAAAAAAGGCGCCCGGAGGCGCCCCTGAGAAGACGGGAAAAGGATGGAGAAATCAGCGCGGAGTTGAGGGAGGCACCTCCTCCCACCCGGTGATCATGGCCTTGGTGTGCGAAAACACGGTATGGCCGGTGGTGGTCATGTACACGTGCACGATGATGAAGGCGAGCATGGCAAAGGCCCCGGCGGTATGCAGATAGGCCATGGTGGCCAGGACCCACTCCAGCTGCCACTCGGGCCAGAGATTGTAGAAGTAGTAGAGAAACCCGGTCACGATCTGATAGGGGAGCAAAAATGTCACGATGGACAGGTAGGTCATCCGCTGCAGGGGGTTGTGCTTGACCCGCTCGCTTTTGGGCACCGGATGGGGTTCGCCGTGGAAAATTCCGTAGGCGTAATAGCAGCCCACGCAGAAGATCTTCTTGTAGGTGGGGATGTAATGCCGCCACTCCCCGGTGGTGGCCATCCAGAAGAGGATGAAGACGTACAGGACCAGCCAGGCCCAGGCCGTCCAGTTGTGCACGGTAAAGGCGGTCTCAAACCCCAGCAGGCTGTACGTGCCGTGGATCTCGAACCCGGTCACGGCCAGAACGATGATGATAAGCGCCTGGAACCAGTGCCAGAACCGCTCGAAGCGGCTGTACAGGTAAATTCGATTATCGGTCTGAGTGGTCATTTTTTCCTCCTATGCCCTACGCTTGCGGGTTGCGACCCTGATGAGCCCGTGGATGATCACGGCCGCCAGTGACCCGAACACCACGACCCAGCCTATGGTGTCCAGCACCGGGTGAAAATCCCGCCCAGGCATGTAGAACCCGGCCAAATCGGCCATCCGCCCGTCTCGGGCGTGGCACTCACTGCAGGCCAGGGAATTCTCCTTGGGCGCCACCATGTGGGTGATGGGAAAGTGGTACACCGTTTCCACGAAATCGAACTCGCCGCTGTAGGTCAGCCCCACATACTCCATTCCTGATTCAATGGCCTTGTCCCAGTCAAAACTTCCCCAATAGGCAGAGGGCTCCTTTGGAGAGAAGAGGTGCAAAGCGGCCATGGTGTTCTGACCGGTGTCATAGGGCTGTTTCGCCTTGTGGACCTTGAACGGATAGATGCGCGCCCGCTTCTCACCCCGTTCCCCTTGAACGCTGTTCAAAGAGACCGGCTGTGAAGGGTCGATGGTGTCGGTAAACAGCACATATTCCAGGGAGCCGTTGAACCAGAAGTACTCCGGCTCGACATTCTTTTCCCAGACGAAACTTCCTTTTCGGGTGTCGTAGGAGTGCTTCCCGTACTCCCCGGTGATGGTGTAGGGCTTGCCGTTCCTGAGCTGGCCGGCCGTGGACCAGTCCCAGACCATCTTGGTGGGCAACACCCTGGCGTAATGCGGGATGTGGCAGCTCTGGCAGGCCACGATGTCGGTGTGGTCGTTCTCCTTGCTGCCGGGTTCGTGCGGCGTTTCCGTATGACAGGACACGCAGGAGATACGGTCGATGAGATCGTCCTGGATCAAGCTCTTGTATTCCTCGAAAGCGGGCTTTTTGTAGCACCGCCCCGAGATCTTGTGCGCATCCGTGGTGTGGCAGCGCACACAGGTGAAATTCGCCCCTTCCGTGGCCATGTGCACGTCCAGCTCCTTGCTCGGGTTGAGAAGCGAGCTGTCCAGGTCGCCGTGCTTTACACCGTCGCCACCGCCACCGTAGAAATGACAGCTCCCGCAATTGTGCCGGGAAGGCCGACCCACGGTTTGCGAAACCTTGTTCCAGTTGGGGGGATAATACGTCTCGTTTCCGAACTCTGTAGGTTCCTCCACAGGATGGCCGGCTTTGCTGGGATATTTCTGGTAGGTCCCGGTCTGTTCATGGCAGACCAGACAATCCATCTTGGAGTGGTCCTGAAAGTCAAAAGACATGTCCGTCCAGCCGTAGCCGGCGTGACAGGATGTGCAACGAGCCTCGTTGCCCTGGATGTTCACTCAAAAGTTGTTCAGGGTCAGCCCTGCCTTGCCCATGTTCCCGGTCGGGTCGGCCGGACAGACCCAGGTCCAGTGAATGGTCTCGGCAAGCTGATTGCCCGCTTCGTTATGGCAGGAGAGACAGGCCCGGGTGACTTCGGGCCCGTTTTGAAAATCCTTTTTCAAGGCCTCATGCTTGCTGTGATCGGCCGTAATCCACTGCTTGGGCGCCCGGACCATCTTTCTGGCCTCAGGCGCACCATAGGTCTTGTACGACTCCTCGGTTTCCTCTGTCGTGGACAAGGCAATTCCCGGGACAATGACGGTGAGACAGAGCGCAAGGAGCGCCCAGCTCATCCTCTGCAGGGAATGATGCATGACGGATCCCCCTTTGGGCCAAGGAGATTCACCCCATCCTCCCTCTGGGGTTTTCTTTGCGGCAAAGAGGATTACTCTTTGACAAATCTCCGGGCGGGCATGCTCCTGCAATGGATTTCCCGGGGGATTTGTACCAGAATCCGTATCATGAATTTTTTAAAAATGGAAACACAAGAGAAGCTGTGGCCATTGACCGCATAGGGTTTGCCTGCGTCACCTATGGGCTGGGGTTGACCACCAACCATACCCTGCGGCTGGCAAATCTGCCTTCAGACCGCTTCAAGGAAGCTTTGCGCAGCAATATCCGTGACCTCGAAGCCATCTTGTCCTGGATGGAACCACGCGGGCTGCGGCTGTTTCGTATTGGTTCCCCCATGGTCCCATTTGCCTCCCACCAGGCCATGACCTGGGCATGGGAGCCCATGGCCGCAATGGATCTGGCCCGGATTGGACAGATTTTCAGGACCAAGGGGTTCCGGTTTTCCATGCACCCCGGACAGTACAACGTGCTCAACTCCGCCGCCCCCGAAGTGGTGGAACGGACCGTTGCCGAACTTGCCTATTCCTGCAGGGTGCTGGAACTCATGGGATGCGACCCCTCCCACAAGGTGATCCTGCACGGCGGATGCACCACCGGAGGAAAAGAAGCGGCAATCGAGCGGCTGGTCCAAAACATCCTGGCCCTGCCCGGACGCCTCCGCTCCCGCCTGGCCCTGGAAAACGACGAACGGTTCTTTGATTTTGCAGACATTGTGGATATCTGCCGCAGGGCCGCCGTCAGTCCCCTTTTCGACATCCACCACCACACCCTGAACCCCTGCCGGAATGTCTCGGCCCGGCTCGCAGACGCAGAACCGCTCTGGGACAGCCGGCCCAAGGTCCACCTCTCCTCCTCCAAACCCGGAGCCCGCTCAGGCGCCCATGATCTTTTCGTCCGCAAAGAGGACCTGGAGGAACTCCTGGCACTCCTGCCCTTTGATGCGGACTGCATGGTCGAGGCCAAGGCCAAGGAGGAGGCCGCCCTCAGGGTCGCCCGGGATCTCGAAACACCCCGAGTGCATCCATGAACCTCACTCCCCAGGCCGTTCTGGACAGGGTTTTTGACCCGTGCCATTATCTGCGCGGCAATGGCCGTTCAATCCAGTGAACCTTTTCGTATGGAACACAACCTGATGCGCGAAATCATCCTGATCACCATCTCGGGCGAGGACAAAATAGGGCTCAGCGCCGCTGTCACCGAGGTCCTGGCCAAGTACAATATCTCCATTCTGGACATCTCCCAGGCGGTCATTCACGACACCTTGTCCCTGGGCCTCATGATCGAGGTCCCGCCGAAGTCCGAGTCTTCACCGGTCTTAAAAGACCTGCTCTACCGGGCCAACGACCTGGGAGTGAACGTGAAGTTCACGCCCGTGAGCGAGGAAAAATACGAAACCTGGGTCCAGTCCCAGGGCAAGAAGCGCCACATCATCACCCTGGTTGGCCGTAGAATCAGTGCCCAGGACCTGGCCCGGGTCTCCGCTGTGGTGCGCGACAACAGATTGAACATCGAGTTCATCAACCGGCTTTCCGGACGGGTTTCCTTTCGGGAGAACGAACTGTTCCCCCGGGCCTGCATCGAGCTTTCCGTCCGGGGTACGCCCCTTGACGTAAAAGCCATGCGCTCCGAATTCATGCGCATCTCCGGGGAGCAGGGGGTGGACATCGGCTTTCAGGAGGACAGTCCGTACCGCAGAAACCGGAGGCTCGTGGCCTTTGACATGGACTCCACCCTGATCGCCGCCGAGGTCATCGACGAACTGGCCAAACGTGCCGGGGCAGGGGAGGAAGTCAGCCGGATCACCGAATCGGCCATGCGCGGCGATATCGACTTCAAGGAGAGCCTGCGCCGCAGAGTGGCCCTGCTCGAGGGGCTCCCGGAATCCATTCTGGAGGAGGTGGCCGCCACCCTTCCGCTGACCGAGGGGGCCGAACGGCTCATTTCCGTGCTCAAGGGGCTGGGCTACACCATTGCGATCCTCTCCGGCGGGTTCACCTATTTCGGGGCTCACTTGCGCACGAAACTCGGATTCGACTACGTGTATGCCAACGAGTTGGAAATCAAAGAGGGCAGGCTCACCGGACGGATCGCCGGGGAGATCGTTGACGGGGCCAAAAAGGCCGAGCTGTTGAAGACCATCGCTGAAAAAGAGAAGATCAACCTCAAGCAGGTCATCGCCGTGGGCGACGGTGCCAACGACCTGCCCATGCTGGATATCGCAGGCCTTGGCATCGCCTTCCATGCCAAGCCCATCGTCAAGGAGGGCGCCGGCCAGGCCATTTCCCACCTCGGTCTGGACGCCATTCTCTACTTCATCGGCATCCGTGACCGGGAGGCGAGGTTCGAGTAGAATTGACAAATGGCAAATCCCGAATTGGCGAATTGGCGAATTGGCGGATTGGCGAATTGACGGATTGGCGGATTGA
>JBKHAV010000064.1:0-14896 GCA_046542715.1 Desulfovibrionales bacterium | reverse complement strand
GACATCGCCTGGCTGGTCGATCAAATGTCCCGACTGTCCCGTTCCTCCTGCTGCCTGGCCGATACCATGGGATCGGGCGACGCAGAGCACCGGGACATGCAGCACCGCCTGTCCATCAACGCGCCGACCCTCGACCGATCGCTGTACCTGTACAACGTGCTGCAAGATCTGGGGTGCCCGGCCAGCATAACTTCCCTGCACCACGTCATGCGTCGTTCTGCGGGCTCGGCCCGGGCCATGTGGACCAACCTGGTTTCCAAGTACCGGGAGGTATCTTCCGAGGACGAACGGATCATCGATGAGCACGTGAGCGCCTGCTGTGTGGATGGAACGTACGAGTCTCCAGGAACCATGGCCCTAATGTGGTGGAGGGTGGCATGAGCTCACAGATGGAACGTGCAACAGCGGTGCGGGAGGAGCTGGCCGACGCATCCCACTGGGAACGAGTGTGGGCCGAGCGCTGGGACAGCCGTGAGGCCATGTACGTGGGCGAGGCCCACCTGGGGTACTGGAAGGCCCGGGCCGAGGACTTTTCAGACGGGCGCCGCGCCTGCGACTACGACTTCGGCCGCCGCATCGCGGCTGCACTGTCGCCGCACCTCCCCCCCAGGGCAGAAGTGCTCGACGTGGGGTGCGGTCCCGGCAGCCTGCTCATCCCCCTGTCACAGGCGGGACACCGGGTTACAGCAGTGGAGCCTGTCCAGGAAATGGTCGAGCAGCTCAAATCCAATGCCGCGAACGCCGGAGTCGGTGAGTACGAGGTCATTCCCAGCCTGTGGCAGGACGTAGACGTGGAAGCCTTGGAGGGGAGGTTCGACCTGGCCCTGTCCGCCATCACCATGTGGATGTTCCGCGACCTGCGCACACAGCTGGAGCGGCTGGAGCGTGTGTCGCGAGGTCTGTGCTGCGTGGTCGGGGGTGCCGGCCTGGAGACCAGCGGACACAGCGACGGTTTGTGGAGGGCAATCATCGGTGAGGCGACCCAACCCGGATACTCGGAGTTCCCCCTGGTCTTCAACCTGCTCTATACCATGGGCAGGCTCCCTGAGGTGCGTATCGTGGACTACAGAACTGAACGCTCGATTGAGAGCAAGATCCTCCAGCAAAAGCTGTTTTACGCCAAGTACACCGTTCTGACCCCTGAGAAGGAGGCGCTTATAGAGGGAACGGTCAAGGCCGCGGGAGAAGAGGGGCTGGTCAGGGAGTCCTGCAGGGCTTCCGTTGTGTTCTGGAAACCTTGAACACGGGTTGACCGGTGCCTCTTCTTTCGGCCAAGTTGTTGGGTTGTACTCGTGGGGGGGGAACTCATGTCCAGCATGTCTATAGCTCGACTTGAGGTCGACAGAAGCGTTTCGCCCGTGACTCCGGGACCCGGTGCCGCCTGAACTGCTGCAGGGCCTTGAGCATGCTGCCCGGCTGTGCTTCCGGGTCCTGCCGCTCATGCTGGCCGGTTGCCTGGCCGGGAGCGTGTTCGTCCACTCGCGCTTCGGCGTCCACTGCGGCAGGCTGTTCGAGCCGTTGTCGCGATGGGCCGGCCTCGGTCCAAGGGGCGCCATGTACCTTGCCCTGTGCCTGCTCAATCAGGTGGCGGCCAACGCCTACCTGTCAACGCTGCTTCGAGAACGACATGTTGAAGACCGGCGGCTCCTTGGGACGTACCTGGTGGGGTGGCTTCCTGCCAGCAGTCACTACTATGTCTTTTACTTCGCTCCGGTTCTGCTGCCGGGGCTAGGGCTGAAAACCGGTTGCACAGTGCTGGGTCTCTACCTTCTGGGCAGCCTGCTCATCTGCACCTGCGGCCTGCTGCTGCTTCGTTTCCAGGGAGCCGCATCGCACAGCAACGTTTTCCCGGACATGGCGGCTGTTCCCCTGCCGTCCTGGCCTGGGTGGCAAACCGCCCTCACGTCCGGCATCAAGCAGTTCGTGCGCATCGCAGGGATCTTCGTCCCCTGCATGCTGGTCATTGCCATGCTGCTGAACCTCCCCCTGACCCGGACGACGATAGAGGGTCTGGGCGGCGTGCTGACTCAGGTCGGGCTGGCCGAAAGCAGTGTGGTGGTCGTGATCACTGCCCTGCCGAGCATGATGAGCGGTTTTGCCACGGCCATCGCTTCGATCCAGCAGGGGGTGCTTTCACACCAGCAGATCGTGCCGTTGATTTTTCTGTCCGCGATCGGACATGCCCTGTTCTCCGCTTTCTCTCACTTTCTTCCCACCAACATGGCCATCTTCGGCCCGCAATGCGGAGCCAGTCTGACCTTTGCCAGCCTGAGCATACGCCTGACCTGCCTGGTTGTAGTGTTGTCCTTAGCCCTTGTGCTTTAAAATCAGCTCTTGTGAATCCGCCGGCGAGCCCTGCCTGCCAGACAGCAGCCACCTCCAGCGGCTCAAAATGGCCGCCCATTGACATTTTTTCTCAACGATAAGCCCCAGAAACTCAGCGTCGGGACAGATTTCGACGGTGTTTGGCAAGAAGGCGCCGACGGATCATGGACCGGGGAGACCAGAGGTCGAGAGCGAAAGGCGATTGAGACGCACCGGACGGAATGCCGCCCCTGCGCCATGGCTATGGCGGTGTTCGTCAGCAGATCGGACGACTCGGGCACCCACAAGAAAGAGCTTACCCTTTGGAAGGCCGCAGGGATCGCTGTACCTGACGAATTGGAGACTTACGTTAAAGCCAACAAGGGCATGCGCGAAACTTTGGAGCTTGCTGCCGCCCGGAAGGGGTACGTCCTGACCGACAGGGGTACGCTTCTTTCATTCCAGACTGAAGGGGGAAATGCCGACCGGCTGAGTATTCTCCTGGAAGGCTCGGAACTGCTTCGCAACCAGTACGGCATCATCGCCCTCAACCCGGAAAAGTGCGCCCATGCAAATCACGACTTAGCCCGGGAGTTCATCGACTGGATCACATCCGAGGAAGGCCAGTCCGCCATTGGCAACTTCCGCCTCCAAGGCCACCAACTCTTTTCACCGAATGCGTAATTACAGGTAAACCTTGAACTGAAAGGAGTATGGAAGGACAAGCATGGCGAGTCCCTAACGATGCCGAGTACGCAAGACTACGATAACTGTTTTTGCCGCCTCGATCGGGTAGCTGGGTGAGGTTGCTCTCCCCCAGCTACGATCCTCCCGGATGAACGGAGGATGATGGAGGGGAGAAGGAGATTGGTCCACCCGGTTCGGGCTCTTCTGGTCGATCCGAGCCGGCATTTCTCAGATTGGAACAGCATGTGTTCCGTCCGTCATCACTCTGCTTGTTCGGGGTGTGGAACACGTTCGATCAGAGTTCATCGATCTTCTGATGATGCCTGCCCTCCTGTTGATCGTTTGCCCACCGGGGCCAGGTAGATGGCGAACTCCTCCTCCCCGTCCACACCGAGCAGCCGGTCGAGTGCTTCCTGATTGTAGGCAGCGACCGCGCAGGTCCCGGAACCGATGGCCTCGCAGGCAAGGTAGAGATTCTGGCAGACATGGCCAGCATCGAGGGCGATGACCTTGTGCGCCGCAAGCCCGTATCGCCACTCCATGCGTACGGGGATTGCCGTCCAGACGAATGTGGCCGCGCTCTTCCCGGCAAAGGGTTGGTTCAGCGCCGCCTCGATGACCAGCGTCTCCAGCCATTCGGGCGAAGAGACCTCCACCAGTTCGTGCGACAGGGGCAGGTAACGGTAGATCCCCTTCTCCAGCCCGTTCACCCGAAACGCGGCCACATAGGTCTCGAAGGCGTGGCGGCATCCTGCGGATGGGACCGTCCGGTAGGCATGCCGGTCCGTAACAGGACCGCGGACACCCTGGGTGGACCACAGCAGAAACGAGAGCTCATCCAGGCTCAGGGGGTCCATACTGTAAACCCGTCTGGATTTGCGATTGCCGATGGCCGCTTCCACCGAAACCGGACTGATCCCTTTCCAGGATCCTGGTTGCGCAAGCCCGACGCGCCGGGCGTCGGAAGGGGCCGGCTTCTCGATGGGCGGAGCTGGGAGACCTCGATTCTGGTCGGTTGTGGAAAAATCAATGGACAGGCGGATGCTGTCCTTCAGAAAAAAACGGTACTGCTGGAGCATGATCCCTCCGATTTTCGCCTTTGCCTCTTTCTCAATGTTTTCTCCAGTACCATGACCTTCTTCCAGAGTGATGTCTCTTCATTTTGCCGAGATTGAAGCCGGGCGCTCCAGGGCTCCACAGATGGAACGTTCCAGAGTGTCTTGCCACTGATCCAGCAACAGTTTCGGCCAGGGGCCGTTTTGGATGGTCATGAGTCTCTCCTCGTCGTGAACACCTGAAACGCTCAAACCAAGATCAATTCGACCGATGCAGTGAAACCGGCCGTGATCCGGGCAGATTTGCCCCTTTTTAGTATCAGAACATGGTTTTTTCGAGAAGCAAAGAAACGAACGCTTTCCAACCTACGGTACAATCCCCCACAACCCTGATTTGATCCTCCAATGGCACAAGGGTCACCCATTGCGACCTCATGCGAATGATAGGAGTCGTGATTCTGTCTTCCCTTGGACACCGCCTCCCAGATATGGCAGGGAATCCAATGAATCCCTTCATCTCGATCAATGGCAGCGGACGAGACCGGAACCATCCGTGCTCAAGGATGGGGACAAAACCGGAAGGAGAAACGCGTGAGCAATAATGGGCGGATAGCCTTGGCCGGATTTCTGGCCACAGCCGTGGCGTACGGCCCGGCCCGCATGGGGTATGGGCTGTTTCTGCCCCAATTTCGGGAGGAGTTCGGATTCTCCATAGAAGCGGCAGGGTTCATCGCCAGTGCCGCTTACGGATGTTTTTTGCTGGCGCTTCTGCTGGCAGGCATGTTCACGATGCGCTTTGGCCCTCGCGGGCCGCTCATCGCCGGCGGAGTTGCAGCGGCCATTGGAATGGGGCTTGTGTCCCTGGCGACAAACATCACTTTGCTGGCCGCGGGCATTGCCCTGGCCGCCTCCAGCGCTGGATTCTCCTGGGTCCCGTACAACAACGTCGCAAAAAACGCGGTATCCAGACATTTGCACGGGCGCGTGCTGTCCATCATCAGCACCGGAACCACATTCGGAGTGGGTGCCGCGGCACTTCTGGCGTTTCTCATCCTTGTTTACGGCAGCAATTGGCGTCTCACCTGGGGCTTGTTCGCAGGCTTCGGACTGGCCGCAGCAGTGATCAACGGACTTGTTCTTCGGAAAATCGGCGACAGTGGTGTGGAAGAAAAGAGGACCCGGAAAACCGAAACACACGGGCTGCGAGACCTGCTCGACGTCAAAGCGCTGCCCCTTTTCGGCGTCGCCCTCTCCTTCGGGGCCACGACTTCGGTCTATCTCTCCTTTGCAGTGGACCGCGTCGTCCACTCGGGCGGATTGCCGGGCATTCCTTCAGAAGCCGCCGGTCCGACCATTTTTGCATTCTACGGCGCAGCAGGAATACTCGGGCTGTTCACAGGCGAACTGGAACTCAAACTCGGCCTTGTGCGCCTGCTGCGAATCATCTTGCTCTGCTCCGCTCTGTCCTTATTCCTCTTGGGCATTGCGCCGGGTTCCTGGCCCGGGGTGCTGATTTCGTCGTCCCTGCAGGGCGCATGCATCATGACGCTCAGCGCAATTCTTGCATTTTGGAGTCTTCGGATTTTTCCTTTGCTGCCGACGGTCAGCTTTACCGCGGTCCTGCTCTTCCTGGCCGCCGGAAACATGCTTGGGCCGGCCCTGGCCAGCCTCCTGGCCGACCGCATTGGCATGGCGCAGACGTTTCTGACCTTCTGCGGTCTCTCCCTCATCACGGCATTTGCTGTGCCCCAGGGATGTGAATCGGAAAACGCTATGTCCTAACCGGATAGCCTTGAACTGTTGTAAGCAGTCTGTTGATGAAGCCCTTGCCCGTCAGGCTCTCGCTTTTTCGAGCAGGCTTTTGATCACTTCCGCCAGGTCGTTGAAATCAATCGGTTTGGACACATACCCGTCCATGCCGGCGTCCAGGAACTTCTCCCGGTCGCCTTTCATGGCGTAGGCTGTGAGGGCGATGATGGGAACCCCCGGTGCCAGGGCATCGGCATGAATCTTTTTGGTCGCCTCGATGCCGTCCATCTCCGGCATCTGAATATCCATAAGGATGAGGTCGACCTGGTTGCTTGCAACCTTTTCAAGAGCCTCCCTGCCGTGTTCAGCCTCGATGGGGTTGTGTCCCGCAGCTTCGAGCGCTCTGCGAAGGAAAAGCCTGTTCACCTTGTTGTCCTCGGCCAGCAGGACGGTCAGCGAAGGGAGATCCGCCAGGGAAAATGAAGGTTTCCCGGGTCCGGGCTCCTCTTCAGGAACTTTCCCGCAATCCAGAGAAAAGGTGAACCGCGCCCCTTTACCGGGCTCGCTTTCCATCTCGATTTTCCCGCCCATCCGCTCCACAAGGGACCTGGAAATGGTCAGCCCCAGTCCCATCCCGGAAAACTTCTTGGAATAGGACGAATCCAACTGCGTGAAGGGATGAAAAATATCCTGCTGCTGTTCAGGGGGTATCCCGATGCCGGTGTCGGAAACCGTAAACCGCAATCTCACGGTATCCTCCCTCTCGCCCTCGGCCCGGACTTCCACGTGGATAGATCCCTGATCCGTGAATTTGATGGCATTGGAAATCAGATTTTTAAGGACCTGCGCCATCCGATATCTGTCACCAATGACCTGATCAGGGAGATCCTCAATGGAGAGATTGAAGTCGAGCCCCTTTGCCCGGGCCTGGGAATGAAACGGCCCGACAATGCTTCGGATCATGGGGCGGATCTCGAACGCTGTGGGATGAAGATCCAGTTGACCCAGTTCTATGCGGGAGAGGTCGAACAGGTCACCAAGAAGCGTCAGAACCGAATCCGCGGCTTCCAAAACCATGTGGAGGTCTTCCTGTACATCCTCTGGCAAGTCACGCTGCAGGAGACTTTCGATTATGCCGAACACACCGGTCATGGGGGTTCGGATCTCGTGGCTCATGTTGGCCAGAAACTCGTCCTTGGCCTTGTTTGCCGTCTCCAGTTCGGCCGTTCGCAGTCGGACCCGCGATTCGAGTTCCTGGTTTGTCTTCAGAAGCTGGTCCTTGGTTTCGCGAAGATCCTGCAATATGGCTCTGCGCTCGGTGATATCCACCATGGTCACGACCAGCCCCATCCGCTCCCCTTGCTCGTCGGACAAGGGCGCTGCACTTATGAGCAGATCGAGATCAGGTCCATTTTTGCGATGAAATCTGGTTTCAATGCGTGAGATGTTCTGTTTTCTGATGAAGGAAAAATCAATTCTGGTCGCCTGTGCTTGCGGGAGGTCGTCCAAGACGGAAAGGGAAAAGATGGCGTCAAAGTGCTTGTTGACCGGATACTCCCTGCACAGCGCGTTTGCCGTGCGGCTGGCATGCGTAATCCTTCCCTGATTGTCGCAAACCAGGACCGCCTCGCTCACTTGCTCCAAAATGGTGCTGGCCAGCTTCCCCTCGGCAACAATGCGCTCGTTTCGCTTCTGATCGCTCAAGTCCGTGGCCAGCAAACTCAGAATCGGGGGATCGATATCCTCCAATCGCTTCATGGAGAGGAAGACCGGAACAGGCTTGCCCCCGGTGGTGACAAAGGAAATCTCACCCCGGACCCCGTCACGGCCGGCCTTTCGCAGCATGGCCTCGAACAGTTCCATCTCTTCGGGGGGAACAGCATCATGGATGGTGAAGCCGGCAACCGTCTCAGGAGCAAGCCGCAGCAATTGGGCAAATGCGATGTTGCCGAACAGGATTGTTCCCTCCACGGTCAGCGTGGCCGCGGCCTCGTTCATTTCCTCGATGATGGCCCGATACGTACGATCCGCTGTCTTGAGGGTGAAAACATGGTCTCCTGAAGTATCCGAAACCATGATGGCATCCACTTCCCCCTGCCGTATGGCCCGAATCGTCTCCTCGGATTCCTGCAGCCGGTCACGGAGCCGGTCTATCTCCCTGAGGAGGTCTTCAATGGATATGTTCACTGTGGCGTTATCTCAGGATCATTTCTTTGCAACAATACCAAGTCCCTTGAGAACCTTCTCTTTGTCGGAAAGATCGCCGATCAATCGGCGTATCGGTGTGGGGAGTTTCTTGATAAGCGTCGGGATGACCACGACCTGATCTTCGGAAGCCAGTTCAGGGTGCTCGTAGATGTCGATCACTTCGACATCGCAGCGCCCCTGGAGTTCATTTGCGCAGAGTGCCTTGAGGGCCGCAATGGCCCGCATGGAACGTCCCGTTGCACCGGTCACATAAAGGGTGAGAACAAACTGCTCACCGTCTTGATCCTGCAGTGCCTGCTCGAATGCTTTCGAATGATCTTTTGGGTCGTTGGGTGTCATAGGCTGGTTCACTACTCTATTTTGGGCCGGATGTTCAACCCGACCAGGACCCGCTCTTCTTCTGAAAGCGACCCGATGATTTTGCGAATCGGAGGGGGGAGTTTCCGGACCAGCGTGGGCACGGCCAGGATCTGATCACCTTTTGCCAGCTGAGGCTGCTCGAGGAGATCGATAACTTCGATGGAGTATCGCCCCTTGAGATGCTCTTCACATATTCGCTTCAGATTGGCGAAAGCTTGCAGGCTCTTGGGCGATTGCCCCGCTACATAGAGCCGCAGCTCCCATCTCTCCCCGTCTTTCTTGTCCATCCAAGGATTGTTTAGATCCGATTCCATCAGGTTCTCTCTTTCTCCAAAAAGTTAATGCCATGACCCGGCAAAGAGCAGGCGAACCGTTTCAGCCAGTTGAAGGAAACTCCTCACTTTTCTACACCAGTGATGTCCACGCCTTGCGTGGAAAGGTGAAACTCGAAAATCTCCGGAGAATGATTCATACCACGAGCCTTGATGATACTGATCGTTTTTCTGCGCCGGCGTTCCTTTTCCTGGTTCCGGAGGAGAATCCAGGTATCCATGAGCGAGGAGACGACAACAGCACGGGAATGGAACAACTCGCCCTGCTCGGGGATCAGCTCCGTAAAAACAGAGGTGATCGCCCTGTTCTTGAGATAGTCCACAAATCGTGTCAGCAATGATTTCACCTGCCCGGAGGAGCCGGCCACATCAAAACTGGAAATCGGGTCGATGATGATAAACGACGGTTTCTCCTTTTCAACACGATCGAACATGAAGGTCAGGTGCTGTTCCAGCCCGTATTCCGTGGGCCTGGACGCATGGATCTGCAGCAGCCCTCGTTTCCGGCACGCCTCCAGGTCCACCCCGATCGAGCGCATATTGCGGGTGATCTGCGCGGTGGATTCCTCAAAAGCGAAATACAAGCATTTCTTCCCCTGCTGACAGGTCGCGTTCGCAAAATGGGCGGCAAAGCTCGATTTCCCTGATCCGGCCGTGCCGGTGAGCAGCACGCTGCTCCCCTTGAAAAACCCCTTGCCGTCCAGGAGAGTGTCCAGTTGCGGGATCCCTGTTGTCACGAATTCCGAGCTGACTTCGTAATCGAGACCCGCCGAGGTGATGGGCAGGACAGAGAGTCCATGTTCGGTGATAAGAAAGGGGTATTCGTTTGTCCCGTGAACCGAGCCGCGGTATTTGACCACTCTGATCCTGCGGGTGGAAACCTCTTCGGTGATCCGGTGATCGAGTTCGATCACACAGTCGGAAACGTACTCCTCGAGCCCGAACCGGGTGATTCCGCCGCCAGTCCCCTTTTCCCCCGTCACAATGGTGGTGACTCCCTTTTCCTTGAGCCACCGAAAGAGCCGTTTCAATTCGGAACGGAGAATGAGTTCGTTGGGAAGGCCGGAAAACAGATACTCCACCGTATCGAGGACCACCCGCTTGGCGCCGATGGAATCGATGGCATGCTGCATGCGGATGAACAGCCCTTCCAGATCGAAAACGCCTGTCTCTAAAATCTCGTCCCGGTTGAGACGGACATGGTCGACAATGATTTTCTGCTGCCTGGTGAACTCGTGCAAATCCCATCCGAGGGATGCCACATTTTGGGCGATCTCCTCTTCGGATTCCTCAAACGAGACAAAAACCCCGGGTTCGTCGAATTCCAGGGCCCCGGAAACGATAAAATGCGTGCCGAACAGCGTCTTCCCTGTCCCGGGTCCGCCGGCGATGAGAATAATGCGGTTTCTCGGCATCCCGCCGGTGACGTCATCCAGCCCCGCGATACCGGAAGGGGTCTTTTCCAGAACATGACCGAACTGACTCATACCTGCTCTCTTTTTCTGCATATGAAGTTCAAAGTTATTGCATTTGGCCTCTACCAGATACTGATGAGCTTTTCAACGAAATCCGCGCACCTCCGCCATCACATACGCTCAAAGGTAACGACCCTGAGAAAACATCCGTTCTCATTTGCCGCAAGGTGGGTTGTTCTGTCTCCATACGTATCATCTCTGTGCAATACGGTCTGCCCGGGGTGGAACTCCCCGAACCTTCCATTTCAGCGGGTTTTGGAGTACTTGCCAGCCTATCGTATAACACTACAGGAAAATTCCATGTCTGCAACATCACCCCCTGAGGCTGTCTTCCGTCACGCCTTTACCGTGCCGGAGAGCGCATTGGACGAAAACGGCCATGTGAACAATGTGGTCTATGTGCAGTGGATGCAGGACGCAGCCGTGGCCCACTCCGATTCCACCGGAGGGACCCGGGCGGCGCGCGACTCCGGGGGCACCTGGGTGGTGCGCTCCCATGCCGTGGAATACCTGCGCCCCGCCTATGCAGGGGACCCTGTGGAGGCCAGGACCTGGGTGGAGGATATCCAGCGGATCCGCTCCACCCGCCGCTACGAGTTCGTCAGGACCTCGGACGATACGCTTCTTGCCCGGGGATCGACCCAGTGGGTGTTTGTGGACGCGGCAACCGGCCGGCCCCGGTCCATCCCTCCGGAGGTCCGGGAGTGCTACGTTCCTCTAGAGTCGCCGTCGAAGTTCTGATCCTGAGCCGGCCGGCTTTCTTTCCAGGCCGTTGAAAAGCCTCGCGCGAAGCGCGGGACCGGGTTGTCGTGCGGACACCGAAGCGGCCCTGTTCGCCACCGGAACCCTGCCGACCCTGGTGACCAGACGCAGCGCGTTATTGGGGAGAGTGGAGATGGTGTTGGTCGGCGGCACCGCGGCCGCACTGGCCTATGTGGTTGGCCGATTCATTGCCCAAATCGGAGGATAACGGCACAAAAGACGTGCTATACTCAACTCATGTTCAAGGACACGCAGGACAGCGCTCTCGAAGCCGGTCTCAAGTATGTGGTAAACCTGAATACAGAGGCCATCACCCGCAGACGCAGGGGAAAGGGATTTTCCTACGAAAACCCTGAGGGACGAACCATACGCGATCCCGAAATCCTCGACAGGATCCGCTCCCTGGCCATTCCCCCTGCCTGGGAAAAGGTCAGAATCTGCCCGGATTCCCGGGGGCATATCCAGGCCGTGGGCAAGGATGCCCGGGGCCGGAAACAGTACATCTACCACCCGCTGTGGAACGAAATCCGCAGCCGGGCCAAGTTCGATGAACTCAGGGACTTTCTCCTGGCCCTGCCGCGCATACGCAGGAACGTCCGACATGACCTCGCCAGGGCAGGGTTTCCCAAAAAAAAAGTCCTCGCCCTTTTGGTCACGCTCATGGAGCAGACACTGATCCGGGTGGGCAGCGACAAATACGCCAGAGACAACAAATCCTTCGGGCTGACCACGCTGGAAAACACCCACCTGGACACCTCCTGTCCGGGACTGTGCCTGAGCTTTCCTGGAAAACAGGGCAAGCAGATCAGCGTCAGCCTCGATGACCGGCGGCTCATCCGGTTGCTCCATAGGATCCAGGAACTGCCGGGACAGCGACTGTTCCAATATGTGGATGCCCAGGGAGAAATCGTGCAGCTGGATTCGGCAGATCTGAACGAATACCTGAAGCAGATATCCAAACGGGAGGTCACGGCCAAGGATTACCGTACCTGGGGCGGGACCCTACTCGCAATGGGAGCCTTCGAGCTTCTCGAACGGCCAAGAACTGCCCGGAAACGAAAAAAGACGGAGCAGGACGCCGTCCGGCTTGTTGCCCAGGCCCTGCACAACACTCCAAGCGTATGCCGAAAATATTACATCCACCCCCGGGTCATCGAAGCCTGGAATCAGGGGAAACTCGAGGCCGCCCTGCAGGAAGGCGGGCAGCGGGCGCGTCGGAACAAACGGGAACTGAGCCGCATCGAGGAAGGTCTTTTGCTATTGCTGCAGAAAAAGACCCGCAAAACTGAATGGGATTGAAAATGCAGAGCAGGTAGTGCTACAGTTGCCTGCTCTGCAAGGGCCTTCTAGACGCTTTCTTTTTCTTTGTGTTTATTCAGCCAACTGTCGACCTCCCTGGATGCTTCCTGCTTGCTGTACCCGTACTTTTCCTGAAGCCGGCCCTCCAGCTTGGTACGATCCCCTTCAATGGTATCGACCTCATCGTTGCTCAGCTTGCCCCATTGCCGCTGCACTTCGCCTTTCATCTGTTTCCATTTTCCTTTCAGGACATCTTCCGCCATGGTGTGCTCCTTTGGATGAAATTTCAAAACACCCCATCATACCACACCTCCACTTCCCGGGAGCAAGAAAAATTGTGCACCATTTTCCGCAATTCCTGGAGGTCCCGCGGCCTGGAAAATGCAATTGTCTGGGCGTTTGAACAGTAAAAATCTCTGAAACGGCAGCGCTTTCGGCCCAAACCGTACAAATCACGGGGTCCGCATTAAAAGCCGGTCGATTACGGCCCCTGCCGATTTTGGTCCCTGTGAACCAAAAATTCATCAATTCGAGGGAGAAATGAATCTCGTCGAGATGTTCAATGCTGCACTCTTCTTTATCCGTTCCAATATGGTCCTGCTGCTCATCGTTCTCACTCCGCTCCTTCTCCTGGCCTGGTTTCGGCCCCGGTTGCTCATCAAAGGCGCGGCTGTCGGAGCCGTAATCCTGGCCCTTGTCTTTGTTCTCAATACCTTCATGGATGTCACAATGACCGGAGTGGCCCAGAAAGAACGAATGATCGAGAAAAGCGAAGCCCACGACGGGTAGGATTTCTGCAGGCAGGTTCTCGAGTCACGGACGGTTTCCGCCGTCCTCCTCTTCTCCTTCGTGAATTACGGTTGCCCTTGTTTCGTTTTTCTGCTTTTCTCCTCCGGCTTTCGGTAGAGGATTTCATCACAAAAAAATTCGTACAGGGACAATCGCGTGGAAAGAACATCCTGGCAGGTCACGGTGATTTCTCCTGGGAAGATGTATTCGGGCATCGTGTCGGTCAAAAGTTCACTGGACCGGCGAACCATCAGCCTCCTCAATGCAGCCTCCAGGACCGTGCAGTACACCTCTGGTCAAAACACCCTCAGCCCCGATGGGTTCCTGACCCTTGAAAACGTGCAGCTCAAGTCCGGAATCGTTGAAGAAAATTTAGCAACCCTGTCCATCCGAAAATCCGAAGTGGTCCTGGTCTACGACGAGTTCGAATCCATGGGCTCGGAGTGGGAAAAAAAACGGTTCGAGCAGGGCAGCTTTACGAATTGGCAGCATGTCGTCGTCATGACCATCAACCGGGCAGGGCAATGGTACCGCATCTCCGGCCGGGCAACACAGCTCGAGCAGCGGCTTTCCGGGAAGGACGACTTCATCCCCATTGCCGAGGCAAACCTGGAACGGTTCACGTGCCGGGTCGGAGTGAGGGGCGTTTCTTCCCGACGCGTCCCTTTTGTGGCGGTGAACAAGCGGTTCATTGAAACATTGCACCTGAACGATCCACCCTCCCCCAAAGAAACAGATACGTAGCCGGTATGGGCGCTCTCCTCGGTTTGCAGCCGTGGACATCAAAAACAAGCGGGTATAGTAGCTCTGAATTTTCACCACCAGAATGAACATGGACCACAACCCTGCCCGTACCGGACTTCTGGCCGGACTGGCCGCATTTTTAGCCTGGGGGCTGCTTCCCATATATTGGAAAGCCCTCGGGCAGGTCCCCGCCATGGAGATCCTCTGCCACAGGATCGTCTGGTCCCTTGTCTTCAGCGCGGCCATTCTCAGTGTGCAGCACCGCTGGAGAGAAACCGGGAGGGCCATTCGTATTCCGGAAAACCGGCGGATGATGTGGCTCTCCAGCCTGCTCATCGCGATCAACTGGTTCGTCTACATCTGGGCGGTCAATTCCGGCCATGTGGTGGAAGCGAGTCTCGGGTACTATATCAACCCGCTGGTCAACGTCCTCCTGGGCTTTTTGTTTTTCAAGGACCGCCTCAGGCCGCTGCAGTCAGCGGCCATTGTTCTGGCCTGTCTCGGAGTTCTGAACCTCGTGGTCTCCTACGGCCGAATCCCATGGATTTCCCTGGTGCTGGCCTTCAGTTTCGGCGTGTACGGCCTGACCCGGAAGATGATGCATGTGGAATCCCTGCCAGGACTCTTTTTCGAAACTGCGGTGCTCAGTATTCCGGCCGGGGGATACCTCATCTGGCTCAGTCTGACCGGTGTTGCCGCGCTCGGCTCGCTTGGCCCCGGGACCGACATGCTGCTGCTCGGGGCTGGAGCGGTCACTTCCATTCCGCTGCTTCTCTTCGGGCTCAGCGCGAGACGGATCAGACTGGTCACCGTGGGCATCCTCCAGTACCTCGCCCCCACCTGCATGTTCCTGCTCGGGGTCTTCGTCTACGGTGAACCCTTCACCACCTCACACCTGATCACCTTTTCCTGCATCTGGGCCGGAGTCGGCCTCTACACGTTCGAGGGGTTTTTGCTCAGCAGAAAACTGCATCGGGTCACGCCGGCCTAATCCTTTCACCTCGTCGATTTCTGCTGAACGGATCAAAATCAGTTCAAGAACCCGCTAAAAAAGCATGAAAATCGGTTTCTCTTCCCATCGCATTGCCTGAACGGCAGGGATACGTTACACTCAACTTCTTGCTGCTTCGCC
>JBKHAV010000177.1:0-2707 GCA_046542715.1 Desulfovibrionales bacterium | reverse complement strand
TGGTGGGCAATACAGGATTCGAACCTGTGGCCTTTGGCTCCGGAGGCCAACGCTCTATCCAACTGAGCTAATTGCCCGTGCGATCCGTTCACCTATTCGCAGCCATGGGGATTGTCAAGCAGCTCCTTGGAGTCTACAGTACTGAAAACTCACCCCAGCAGGCAAGGGTTATGCAAACACCACTTCCCCGACGCATCGTCCTGGCCGTAACCGGAGCAAGCGGGATCTGCTATGCGTTTCGTCTGGCCCAGGTTCTGGCCGAGGTTGCGGAACTCCATCTCATTTTCTCCGATGCAGCCGAACAGGTCATGTCCCTGGAGACCGACCTGCAGTCCACGGACTTTTCCTCCCTGGCCAAACGGGCCTATACCCAAAACGATCTGGCTGCCCCTCCGGCGAGCGGGTCATGGATTCATCACGGCATGATCGTCTGCCCCTGCTCCATGGCCTCCATGGCGGCCATTGCCGGAGGACTCGGGTCCAATCTCATCCACCGTGCCGCCGACGTGACGCTCAAGGAAGGAAGGCCCCTGATCCTGGTTCCCCGGGAAACCCCCCTCAATCGTATACACATTCAAAACATGCTGTCGGTCGTGGACGCCGGGGCAAAGATTCTGCCCGCCACCCCGGGATTTTATCACCGCCCGCAAACCATCGACGACCTGGTGGATCACATAGCGGGAAAAGTTCTGGATCTCCTTGGGGTGGAGCATTCTCTCTTTCCCCGCTGGGCCGAAAACCTTTGATGCTTTCGTTTGACAAAGCCCCTGGGGAAAATTATCTAGCCTCATCATTGGTTTCACTGTTTTGTGCCGGAATTTCCGGAGCAGATACAAGGAGCTGTCCATGAAAGAACGTGTTGAAGCCGCTTTGAACAAGATCCGGCCCATTCTCCAGGCCGACGGCGGAGATGTCGAACTGGTGGAGATCACGGACAAGGGCGTGGTCAAGGTCCGCCTCCAGGGTGCCTGCAAGGGCTGTCCCATGTCCCAGATGACGCTGAAGAACGGGATCGAGCGGGCTTTGGTCAAGGAAGTCCCTGAGGTCAAGTCCGTGGAAGCGGTCTCCTGAGAAGTTTCATTGCATCCGCAAACCGATCATGAGGCGGGCTCTGCCCGTCTTTTTTTTTGGAGATACCATGAGCACCATTGTCACCCGATTTGCCCCCAGTCCTACCGGATACCTGCACGTGGGCGGCGCCAGAACCGCCGTGTTCAACTGGCTTCTGGCCCGGCATGAAAACGGAAAGTTCATCCTGCGCATCGAGGACACCGACCGGGAGCGCTCCACCCCCGAGGCCACGCAGGCCATATTGGACGGCATGACCTGGCTGGGTCTGGATTGGGATGAACTCCACTATCAGTCTGAACGAACCGACCTGCATAACGAACACATCGACCGCATGCTCGAATCCGGGACAGCTTACTGGTGCGAATGCACCTCGGAAGAGGTGCAGGCCATGCGGGACAAGGCCATGGCTGAAAAGCGCAAACCCAAGTACGATCTGACCTGCCGGGAGAAGAACCTCGGCCCCGGCCCCGGTCGTGTGGTTCGCCTTAAAGCGCCGCTCACCGGGTCGACACGTTTTACCGATCTGATCAAGGGGGTCATTGCCGTCAGCAACGAGGAACTCGACGACCTTGTTCTGCGCCGGGCCGACGGCTCGCCAACCTACAATCTGGCCGTGGTGGTGGACGACGTGACCATGGGCGTGACCCGGATCATCCGGGGGGACGACCATGTCAACAACACGCCGCGACAAATCCTTATCTATCATGCCCTGGGGCTCACTCCGCCAGCGTTCGGCCACGTACCCATGATCCTCGGCCCGGACAAGAAAAAGCTTTCCAAACGCCACGGCGCCACGAGCATTACCGAATACCGGACCATGGGCTTTCTCTCCGATGCCATGGTCAACTACCTGCTCAGGCTGGGCTGGTCCCACGGCGACCAGGAAATTTTCTCCCGTCAGGAGATGATCGACCTGTTCTCCACGGAGAACCTGGGTTCCTCGGCCTCGGTGTTCGACATGGACAAGCTCCTCTGGCTGAACGCCCAGCATATCAAGGAGTCCGCACCAAAGGAGCTTGCCGCACTGCTTCTGGAGCAGCTTGAAATGCTCGGACTTCCCACGGCGCCACTGGAGTATCTGCACCAGATCATCCCCCTGCTCCAGCCCAGAGCCAGAACCATGCGGGAGATGGCCGAGATGGCTGATTTCTTCGTCCTGGAAGACGAGAAGATCGCCATCGACCCCAAGGCCGGAGAAAAATTCCTGACAGAAGAGACAAAAGGGTATTTGCAGGAGATTGCCCAAGGGCTGAGCGGATTGCCCGACTTCGACCGGGGGACACTGGAACGTTACTTTGGAGAATGGCTCGAAGACAAAGGCATCAAGTTCAAAATCGTTGCCCAGCCCATCAGGGTGGCTCTCACCGGGCGGACCGCAAGCCCGGGCCTGTTCGAAACCATGGAGGTCCTGGGCCGGGAAAAAACGATCACCCGGCTGGAGAGGGCGGCGACGTAGGAATTTTATCCCGTCATGCCCCGACTCGGTCGGAGCATCCCTCTTTAGCGGCACAGTAGCGGGTCCTGTCTCCGGATGGCTGCGCCGTGGCAAGCGAGTCGGGTAATGACTGAATAACGAACAAACGCACAAAAAAACGGCCCCGAAAGGCCGCTTTTCCTGCTCTTTGAAGCTGATCGC
>JBKHAV010000063.1:0-15064 GCA_046542715.1 Desulfovibrionales bacterium | reverse complement strand
TGCGCTTCGCCATTCGCGAAGGCGGCCGCACCGTGGGCGCCGGCGTGGTTTCCGAGATTGTGGAGTAAAGATCGATGCGAGTGAATATTCTTCTTTCCTGTACGGAATGCAAACGAAGGAATTACGCTACCGAGAAGAACAAAAAGAACACGACGGCCAAGCTTGAGCTGAAGAAGTTCTGCCCCTTTTGCGGAAAGCACACTCCGCACAAGGAATCAAAGTAGCCAGTTCCATAACATAGAGACAGTGTAGGCCAGTAGCTCTAACGGCTAGAGCACCGGACTCCAAATCCGGGGGATGGGGGTTCGAATCCCTCCTGGCCTGCCAGTTCTTCTGTACTCTTATGGTAAAAAAGAAAAGCAAAGAAACCGCAATCGAGACACAAGGGTCCGGAATAGGCGTCAAACTTGCGCAATTCCGCGAGTTCTTCGAGCAGTCCAGGGTGGAACTGAAAAAAGTCACCTGGCCGACCCGCAAGGAGACCGTCACCACCAGCATGGCCGTTTTGGTTTTGGTCATGGTGATGGCAATCTTTCTTGGGCTCGTGGACATGGGACTGGCAAAGATCATTGAAGCCATTTTGAATTGATATGACAGAAAACATCACACCTTCCCCAAAGTGGTACATTATCCACAGTTATTCCGGGTATGAGCACCGGGTGGAGCAGACCATCCAGGAAATGATCCGCACGGATCAGACCGGTGGGATGATTACCGAGGTGATCGTCCCGACGGAGAAGGTCGTTGAAATGGCCAAAGGTCAGAAGAAGACCTCCACGAGGAAGTTCTATCCCGGATATGTGCTTGTAAAGATGATCCTGAACGATCAGACCTGGCACCTTATCCAGTCCATACCCCGGGTCACCGGGTTCGTGGGTGGAAAGAACAGGCCCACCCCTCTGAGCGAGGCCGAGGCGCAGAAGATCCTCGATACCATCGAGGACCGCAAGGAGCAGCCCCGTCCAAAGTTTCATTTCGAGCGGGGGGACGAAGTCCGCGTTATCGACGGCCCGTTCTCCAATTTCAACGGGGTAGTGGAAGACGTCAATTACGACAAGGGAAAGCTTCGGGTCGCCGTGTCCATCTTTGGCCGGCAAACACCAGTGGAGCTCGATTTCGTTCAGGTGTCAAAGGGCTGATCAGCTGAAATTCGAGACGAGGTAAACGTACGATGGCCAAAAAAATATTGGCAAAAATCAAATTGCAAATTCCTGCCGGCGCAGCCAACCCCTCCCCTCCGGTGGGACCGGCTCTGGGCCAGCACGGAGTGAACATAATGGAGTTCTGCAAGTCCTTCAACGCCAAGACTCAGGATCAGAAGGGGATGATCATCCCCGTGGTCATCACGGTCTACGGCGACCGGTCTTTCTCCTTCATTACCAAGACCCCGCCGGCGTCGGTTCTGCTCGTGAAGGCGGCCAAGCTCGACAAGGGCTCCGGGGAGCCGAACAAGGTCAAGGTCGGCAAGGTTACCATGGCCCAGGTCGAGGAGATCGCGAATCTCAAGATGCCTGATCTGACTGCAAAGGATCTGGACGCTGCGAAGCAGACCATTATGGGAACGGCCCGCAGCATGGGAATCGAGATAGAACAATAAGAGTTGCATCAAGAGGAATGATGAGCCATGCCCAAGCACGGAAAGAAATATCGCAACGCCGCCCAGAACATCGACAGTGAGAACCGGTATCCGGTCCTGGATGCCGTCAACCTCGCGCTGTCCTCTTCCTTTGCCAAGTTTGACGAGACCATCGATGTGGCCGTCTGCCTGGGGGTCAACCCGAAGTATTCGGACCAGATGGTCCGCGGCTCGGTGAGCCTGCCCCACGGGATTGGAAAGGACGTCCGGGTGGTAGCCTTCTGCAAAGGCGAAAAGCAGGAGGAGGCCAAGCAGGCCGGAGCCGACGCCGTGGGCGCGGAAGATCTGATCGAAAAGGTCCAGGGTGGATGGCTGGAGTTTGACAAAGCCGTTGCCACCCCGGACATGATGGCCCTGGTGGGGAAGATCGGTCGAGTTCTCGGTCCCCGGGGGCTGATGCCCAACGCCAAGACCGGCACGGTAACGTTCGATGTCGGAACGGCCGTCCAGGAACTCAAGGCGGGCAAGGTCGAGTTCAAGGTCGACAAGGCCGGAGTTCTTCATGCCGCCATTGGAAAGGTATCCTTTGGCAACGAGAAGATCGCCGAAAACCTGAAGGCCCTGATCGATACCGTTATCCGCCTGAAACCGGCATCCGCCAAAGGCACCTATCTGCGCGCCATGGCGCTTTCCACGACCATGGGCCCCGGTGTCAAGGTGGATGCAACCTCCATACGCCAGTTTCTGGAGTAGCGGAGTCACTCAACACGGAAGATGGGTCAAAGACAGCAGGCGGGCACTGCCCTTAATCTCCTGCCGAGACATCGCTTTGGCTCCTTCCGCCCAAATCCCAGTGAGGTGTAGTGGTGAATAGGGCGCAGAAAGAAGAAGTCGTCAAATATCTGCGGGAAAAAGCCGACCGGGCAAGCATCGCCATTGTTACAGACTTCAAGGGCGTCAAGGTCGAAGAAATGACGGAATTGCGGGCCGACCTGCGAAAGAATGGTGTGGAGTACCAGGTAGTCAAGAACACCCTGGCCCGCATTGCACTTTCCCAGGGTCCACATGCCGTCCTGACCGACGAGTTCAAGGAGTGCTGTGCTGTGGCCTTTGGCTATGACGACCCGGTCGTGGCGGCAAAGGTCCTGGTGGAATTCGCAAAGAAGAGCAAGAAATTTTCCCTGCGTTTTGCCAGCCTGGAAGGGAAATTTCTCGAGGAAGCGGGTATCACGGAACTTTCCGCCCTGCCCGGCAGGGAACAGTTGTTGGCAAAGGTGCTGGGGACCATGAATGCGGTGCCCACAAATTTTGTGGGACTGTTGGCAAATGTCCCCCGGAATTTCCTTTACGCCTTGAACGCCATCAAGGAACAGAAAGAGCAAGCGAGCTAAAGCAAACCATCTTTAGGAGGATACAATGGCTGATGTTACCAAAGACCAGGTTGTTGAATTTATTTCCAGCATGACCGTTCTGGAACTTTCCGAGTTTATCAAGGAACTGGAAGAAAAATTCGGTGTTTCCGCTGCCGCCCCTGTGGCGGCTGTTGCCGCGGCTCCTGCCGCAGCTGCAGCAGAGGAAGAGGAAAAGACCGAGTTCGATGTCGTCCTCAAAGAGGTCGGCGGCAACAAGATCGCCGTGATCAAGGCCGTCCGCGCCATCACCGGCCTGGGCCTCAAAGAGGCCAAAGCCAAGGTGGACGAAGCTCCCTCTGTCATCAAGGACGCTGCTTCGAAAGAGCAGGCCGATGAAGCCAAGAAACAGCTGGAAGAGGCTGGAGCTACTGTCGAGTTCAAGTAACCGGTTTTCCTTTTTTTCTCTTTTGCAATCGAGAGCGCAATGTCCCCAGGGACTATTGCGCTCTTCGATTCGCTTTTTTTTTCTGAAAACCGTGCTTCCTCTGTATTCAAAAACAGCGAAATGCTGTATAGAACGTATTTTTTCTGCAAACCCCGATAATCATTTTTTGAAAACCTTCCTTACGAGACCATTAACCATCTCTACGCCCGGGGAGAAACCATGACGCAATTGGTGAAAAAGTTCGGAAGAATCAAGGATACGTTGGAGATCCCCCACCTCCTCAGTCTTCAGCTGGACTCCTACAAACAATTCATCCAGGAGGATGTGCCACCCGCAAGTCGGGCGGAAGTTGGACTGGAGGGCGTATATCGATCGGTCTTCCCCATTGAGGACTTCAACAAAACCGCCACCCTCGAGTTTGTGAGCTACGAAATCGGCGAGCCCAAATTTGATGTGGACGAGTGTCTTTCCAAAGGACTCACCTACGAAGCCCCCATACGCATCAAAGTCAGACTGGTGGTCTTCGATGTGGATGAAGAGACCCAAAACAGGACCATCAGGGATATCAAAGAGCAGGACATCTATTTCGGAACCATTCCCCTGATGACGACCAAAGGCACCTTTGTCGTCAACGGCACCGAGCGGGTTATCGTCAATCAGCTGCAGCGTTCACCAGGCATCATCTTAGAGCACGATTCCGGGAAAAGCCATTCCAGCCGCAAGGTTCTCTACAGCGCCAGGATCATCCCCATGCGCGGTTCCTGGCTTGATTTCGATTTCGACCACAAGGACATTCTCTACGTCCGCATCGACCGCCGCCGCAAAATGCCGGCCACCATCCTGTTCAAGGCCATGGGGCTGACCAATGAGGAGATTTTGTCCTACTTCTACGAGACCGAGCGGTACTTCTTCGAAGGAGGCAAGGCCTACCGCGAAGTTCAGGACAAGTTTTACAGAAAGGACATCGCTTTTGCCGACATTTTCGACAAGGACGGCAATGTGCTGGTGGAAGCCGGCAAGCCCATCACCCGCCGGGTGTGGCGGCAGATGATCAAACAGGGCATCGACCGGCTGGAGATCGACCCGGACAGCCTCTCCGAGCAGTTCGTTGCCGAGGATCTGGTCAACACCGAAACCGGCGAGGTCGTTGCCAAAGCCGGAGACGCCCTGACACCGGAACTGCTGGAAGTGATCAGTGAAATCGGCGTCAGTTCGGTAAATGTCCTGTTTACCAGCGGCATGGACGTCTCCTCGTCTGTCCGGGATACCCTTGTCCTGGACAAGACCGCGGACATGCAAACCGCCCAGGTCGAGATCTACCGGCGCTTGCGGCCCAGCTCCCCCCCCACGCCGGAGATCGCGTCGACGTTTTTTGACAATCTGTTCCGCAATGCGGATTACTACGATCTTTCCAATGTGGGCCGCTACAAGCTGAACTCCCGCCTCGGGCTCGACCTGCCCCTGGACCACAGGACCCTGTCCAACGAGGACATCCTCCTTACCGTCAAGAAACTGGTCAAGCTCAAGGACGCCCATGGTCCGGCCGATGACATCGACCACCTCGGAAACCGGCGGGTCCGGCCGGTGGGGGAACTGGTGGAGAACCAGTACCGCATCGGACTGGTGCGCATGGAACGCGCCATCAAGGAGCGCATGAGCCTGCAGGAAGTCGCTACGCTCATGCCCCACGACCTGATCAATCCCAAGCCGGTGACCGCGGTACTCAAGGAATTCTTCGGCACGTCACAGCTTTCGCAGTTCATGGATCAGACCAACCCGCTTTCCGAGGTGACCCACAAACGGCGCCTTTCCGCCCTGGGACCCGGCGGGCTGACCCGCGAACGTGCAGGGTTTGAAGTGCGCGACGTGCATACCAGCCATTACGGACGGATCTGCCCCATCGAGACTCCGGAAGGGCCGAACATCGGCCTTATCGTTTCCCTCACCACCCACGGCATGGTCAACGAGTTCGGATTTATTGAAACCCCCTACCGGGTGGTCGAAGATGCCAGGGTTACGGAAGAGATCCGGTACCTTGATGCCTCCCTGGAATCCGACGAGGTCATCGCCCAGGCCAATGCCCCGCTGGACGACAACGGCCGTTTCGTCAACGATCTGGTCTCCGCCCGGGTATCCGGGGAATTTGCCCTGGTGAACCGAAGCGAGGTGACGCTCATGGACATCTCGCCGAACCAGATCGTCTCGGTCTCCGCGAGCCTCATTCCCTTCCTGGAGCATGACGATGCGAACCGGGCGCTCATGGGCTCGAACATGCAACGTCAGGCTGTGCCGCTGCTCGCCACCGAGCAGCCCCTTGTGGGAACGGGCCTTGAGGGCGTGGTGGCCAAGGATTCCGGGAGCTGCCTTCTGGCGGAAGGGGACGGGACCGTCACCTATGCCGATGCCGAGCGGGTGGTCGTCCGCTATGAGCAGGAGATCCAGCCCTCCACCGGCAATGTGCGGGCTTACGAACTGCAGAAGTTTCACAAGTCCAATCAGAACAGCTGCTTCAGCCAGAAACCCCGGGTGCTGGTGGGCCAGAAAGTCAAGAAGAACGACGTCTTGGCCGACGGCCCCGGAATCAAGGACGGCGAGCTGGCCCTGGGCAAGAATCTCCTGGTGGCCTTCATGCCCTGGTGTGGATACAACTTTGAGGACTCCATCCTCATCTCCGAGCGGTGCGTGAAAGAGGACGTGTTCACCTCCGTGCACATCGAGGAATTCGAGGTGGTGGCCCGGGATACCAAGCTGGGCCCTGAGGAGATCACCCGGGATATCCCCAATGTCGGCGAAGAGATGCTCAAGGATCTCGACGAAGTAGGCATCATCCGCATCGGCGCCAAAGTGGCTCCGGACGACATTTTAGTGGGGAAGATCACCCCCAAGGGCGAAACGCAGCTCACTCCTGAGGAGCGGCTGCTCAGAGCCATCTTCGGGGACAAGGCCAAGGACGTGAAGAACACCTCCCTCAAGGTTCCGCCGGGAATCGAGGGAACGGTCATCGATGTCAAGGGGTTCAATCGCAAGTCCGCGGAAAAAGACGCCCGGTCCAAGGAGATCGAAAATCAGGCGCTGGCCGAACTGGACCGTAAGGAACAGATTCATATCAGCGGCCTCACCGAGGCCACCCGGCTGCGCCTGTGGGAGATCGTGGAAGGCAAGCGTCTGGCCCAGACTCTCATGGGCGCGAAAAAGGGACAGGTTCTTGCGGAGGCAAATGCCACGATCAGCCGCGAACTCCTTGACGAGCTGCCCCTGAAGAAACTCTCCGGCATTTTCGCAGCCAAGCCGGTCAACGACGACGTCAAGGAGATTCTCGACGACTACGACCGGCAGGTGCAGTATATCAAGGCCATTTACGACTCCAAGCGGGAGAAGATGCAGGAAGGAGACGATCTGCCCCCAGGCGTGCTCAAGATGGTCAAGGTCTACATCGCAGTGAAGCGCAAGCTCGCCGTGGGAGACAAGATGGCCGGCCGTCACGGGAACAAGGGCGTTGTCTCCAACATCATGCCCGAGGAGGACATGCCCTTTTTTGCCGACGGCACCCCGGTGGATATCGTCTTGAATCCTCTGGGCGTTCCCTCCCGGATGAACATCGGCCAGATCATGGAAACCCACCTGGGGTGGGCGGCCAAGGAACTCGGCCGCAAGATCGGCTGGATGCTCAACGACGGGCTGCATGTGACCATGCTCAGAGACGAGGTCAAGTCCATCTTTTCCTCGCCCGAGGTCTCCGAGCTGATCGATTCCATGGATGACGATGACTTTCTCGACTCCGTGCGCAAGCTCAAGTCGGGTATCATCTCCAAGACTCCGGTGTTCGACGGGGCCGCGGAAGAGGAGATCTGGACCTGGCTCAAAAAGGCCGGACTCCCGGATGACGGCAAGTCCATCCTCTACGACGGCAGAAGCGGAGTCCCCTTTCACAACCGGGTCACCGTGGGGTACATGTACGTGCTCAAACTCCACCACCTGGTGGATGAGAAGATTCACGCCCGGTCCACCGGCCCTTACTCCCTGGTCACCCAGCAGCCCCTTGGCGGAAAGGCCCAGTTTGGCGGGCAGCGACTCGGGGAAATGGAAGTCTGGGCTCTGGAAGCGTATGGCGCGGCCAATCTCCTGCAGGAGTTTTTGACCGTCAAGTCCGACGATGTGGCCGGCCGGGTGAAAATGTACGAGAAGATCGTGAAGGGCAGCAACTTCCTGGAAGCGGGAATGCCCGAGTCCTTCAACGTGCTGGTCAAGGAGCTCATGGCTCTGGGGCTGGACGTGACCTTGCTCGAGGAAAAGAAAAAGCTCCGTACCAGGCCGAGGCAGCAGTAACGCCTGGCTGGTACGGATAAAAATGCCTTATGCAACATTTTAATGTTGAGAGGAATACAGCATGAGCCTTGATGATCTCTTTACGATGCGGGGAACGACCAGCGTGGTCTCTGAAAACAGTGACCTGAAGGGAATCAAGATCACCGTAGCATCGCCGGAAAGGATCAGGGAGTGGTCCTTCGGTGAGGTCAAGAAGCCTGAAACCATTAACTACCGTACCTTCAAACCGGAGCGGGACGGGTTGTTCTGCGCCAAGATCTTCGGTCCTATCAAGGACTACGAATGCAATTGCGGCAAGTACAAGCGCATGAAGCACCGCGGTATCGTGTGTGAGAAGTGCGGCGTTGAAGTCATCGCCTCCAAGGTCCGGCGCGAGCGGATGGGCCATATCGAGCTGGCCTCGCCTGTTGCGCACATCTGGTTTCTGAAGAGTCTGCCGTCCAAGATCGGCACCCTGCTCGACATGACCATGACCGACCTCGAGAAGGTGCTCTATTTTGACTCCTTTATCGTGCTCGATCCCGGACAGACCAGCCTGACCAAACAGCAGGTCGTTTCCGAGGATCAGTATGCTCAAATTCTGGAGCACTACGGTGAGGATGCGATCAAGGTCGGCATGGGAGCGGAAGCCATCCGCAGCCTTCTTACCGAGATCGATCTCCACACGCTGCGCACGGAACTGCGGGAAGAGAACCAGAGCACCCGTTCCCAGACCAAGAAGAAAAAGATCGCCAAGCGGCTGAAAGTGGTCGAGGCCTTCCTCGAGTCCACGAACAAGCCGGAATGGATGATTCTGGAAGTGCTCCCGATCATCCCGCCCGAACTGCGTCCCCTGGTCCCCCTGGATGGCGGGCGTTTCGCCACTTCAGACCTGAACGACCTCTACCGGCGGGTGATCAACCGGAACAACCGGTTGAAACGGCTGCTGGAACTCGGCGCTCCGGACATCATCATCCGAAACGAAAAACGCATGCTGCAGGAATCGGTGGACGCCCTGTTCGACAACGGTCGGCGAGGCCGGGCCATCACCGGGACCAACGGCCGGCCCCTCAAATCCCTTTCCGACATGATCAAGGGAAAGCAGGGCCGTTTCCGGCAAAATCTGCTGGGAAAACGCGTGGACTACTCCGGCCGTTCGGTCATCGTGGTCGGCCCCAAGCTCAAGCTGCACCAGTGCGGCCTGCCCAAGAAAATGGCTTTGGAACTGTTCAAGCCCTTCATCTATTCCAAACTGGAAGAGCGGGGGTATGCCACAACCATCAAGAGCGCAAAAAAAATGGTCGAGCGCGAGGAAGTGGTTGTCTGGGACATTCTGGAAGAGGTGGTCAAGGAGTACCCCGTCCTTTTGAACCGGGCTCCAACCCTGCACCGCTTGGGCATCCAGGCCTTTGAGCCCACGCTGGTGGAAGGAAAGGCCATTCAGCTCCACCCCCTGGTGTGTACCGCCTACAATGCGGACTTTGACGGCGATCAGATGGCCGTGCACATCCCCCTTTCCGTGGAGGCGCAGATCGAGTGCCGGGTGCTCATGATGTCCACCAACAACATCCTCTCCCCGGCCAGCGGCGCCCCGATCATCGTTCCCTCCCAGGACATCGTGCTGGGGCTTTACTACATGACTGTGGAGCGCTCCTTTGTCAAAGGCGAGGGCAAAATCTTCTGCGACCCGGAAGAGGTCGTGCGCGCCTATGACGGGGGGCATCTCGACCTGCATGCCAGGATTAAGGTCCGCATCGACGGCGAGGTGGTGGACACCACTCCGGGCCGCATACTGGTGGGCGAGGTCCTGCCGGCGGAAATGCCCTTTGCCATGATCAATCAGGTGCTGACAAAGAAAACCATCGCCCGGTTGGTGGGGTTGGCCTACCGCCTGGCCGGCACCAAGGCCACGGTTATTTTTTGCGACCGGCTCAAGGACATCGGTTACGAGTTCGCGACCCGGGCCGGGATCACCGTGGGCGTCAAGGATCTGAAGATTCCTGAGGAGAAGAAGATTCTCCTGCAAAACGCCATGGCCGAGGTGGAAAACATCGAGAGTCAATACGGGGAAGGCATCATCACCCGGACAGAGAAGTACAACAAGGTGGTGGACGTCTGGACCAAGGCCACCAACGACATCTCCACCGAGATGATGAAGAAGATGTCGGTTGACCTGCTGGAGGACCCCAAGACCGGAAAGCAAGAGAAAAATCTCTCCTTCAATCCCATCTTCATGATGTCCAACTCCGGATCCCGAGGCAACCAGGATCAGATGCGCCAGCTTGCGGGCATGCGCGGCCTGATGGCCAAGCCTTCGGGCGAGATCATCGAAACGCCGATCACCTCCTGTTTCCGAGAGGGGTTGACGGTGCTGCAGTACTTCACGTCAACGCACGGAGCACGGAAAGGTCTGGCTGACACGGCGCTCAAGACCGCCAACTCCGGATACCTGACCCGCCGTCTGGTGGACGTGTCCCAGGACATGATCATTTCGGAGATCGACTGCGGCACAGTGGACGGTATCGACATCTCCCACCTGATCAAAGCGGGTGATATCCAGGAACGACTTTCCGAGCGGATCCTGGGACGCATCAGCATGTACGACATCATCGATCCGGACACCAATGAGGTGTTGGTGCCCTCCAACATGATGATCGACGAGGACAAGGCCGAACTGATCGAGAACGCGGGCATTTCCACCGTGACCATTCGTTCCGCCCTGACCTGCAAGAGCAAATACGGCGTCTGCGCCAGCTGCTACGGCCGCGATCTGGCCCGGGGCAATCTCGTCAACGTGGGTGAGACCGTGGGCATCATCGCTGCCCAGTCCATCGGCGAGCCAGGCACCCAGCTGACCATGCGGACCTTCCACATCGGCGGTACAGCATCCAAGGAAATCGAGCAGTCCTCGATCATTTGCCAGAACAACGGCCGGATCACCCTCTCCCGGGTGCGTACCGTCACCAACAAGGACGGGCAGGTCATGGTGCTTGGCAAGAGCGGTCAGGTGGGCATCGTGGACGACCAGGGGCGCGAACGGGAGAGGTACACCCTTCCTTCCGGCGCCAAACTCTTTGTCGAGGCGGGGCAGAGCGTTAAAAAAGGCACCCTGCTTGCCGAATGGGATCCCTTTAACGAGCCGTTCGTCACCGACGTCGAGGGGGTGGTCAACTTCTCCGACATCGTGGAAGGCAGAACCTACCAGGAGAAGGTGGACGAAACCACCCAGCGTTCCACAAAGACCATCAGCGAATACCGTTCCACCAACTTCCGTCCCTCGATCTCCATCCTGGACGATACCGGGGAGGTGAAGCACCGGCCCGGAACAACCTCCGAGGCTGTCTTCCAGCTTCCTGTGGGCGCGATCATCATGGTCCGGGACGGGGACAGGGTCGACGCGGGCGACATCATCGCGCGCAAGCCCCGGGAAACATCCAAGACCAAGGACATCGTCGGCGGTCTGCCCCGGGTTGCGGAACTCTTCGAAGTGCGCAAACCCAAGGAACTGGCCGTGGTTTCGGAAATCGACGGCGTGGTGGGCTTCGGTCAGGAGACCAAGGGCAAACGCAAGGTCACGGTGACTCCTGAGACCGGCGAAGGCAAAGAGTATCTCATTCCCAAGGGCCGGCATATCACGGTTCAGGAAGGAGATTTCGTGGAAGCGGGCGAGATGCTCACCGAGGGATACCCGGACCTTCACGACATCTTGAAGATCAAGGGTGAGAAATTCCTGGCCAACTACCTGGTCGAGGAAATTCAGGATGTCTACCGGTTCCAGGGCGTGCAGATCAATGACAAGCATATCGAGATCATCGTTCGGCAGATGCTCAAAAAGGTGAGCGTGATCGACCCCGGCGAGACCACCTTCCTGGTGGGCGAGCAGGTGGATAAAATGCGGTTCATGGAAGAGAACGAGCGGTGCGTGCTCGAGGGACTCAAGCCTGCCATTGCAGAGCCGCTCGTCCTGGGCATCACCCAGGCTTCGCTGACAACGGAATCGTTCATATCCGCGGCTTCCTTCCAGGAGACCACCAAGGTCCTGACGCAGGCCGCGCTCATGGGCAAGGAAGATTATTTGCGGGGCCTCAAGGAAAACGTCATCGTGGGCAGAATGGTTCCAGCCGGTACCGGGTACCGCAACTATGTGGATATGGAAGTTGATGTACCTGAGCAGCCGCACAGGCCAGATAGATTCCTCGAGGATTTGGAGGAAAATCCGCTCATGGTGGATCTTGGTGAATAGCGCAACAACCAGGGGCCAGAAGGGTGGGGGCTCGCTAAAGGTCTTGACAAGCCTGAGCCATTCGTCTAATTGCCCTCGGTTCCAACTTGAGAGCTACGGAGGAAAAGAATGCCGACCATAAATCAGTTGATCCGCAAAGAGCGCGAGAAAGTCGTAAAAGGCAAGAAACGCGCCGCGCTTCAGGAATGTCCTCAACGCCGGGGCGTGTGCACGCGGGTGTACACCACCACCCCCAAGAAGCCGAACTCCGCTCTGCGGAAGGTGGCCAGGGTACGGCTGACCAATGGAATCGAGGTCACGTCCTACATCCCGGGCGAAGGGCATAACCTGCAGGAACACTCGGTGGTGCTCATTCGGGGCGGCCGTGTGAAGGATCTGCCGGGTGTCCGCTACACGGTTATCCGGGGCACCTTGGATACGGCCGGTGTTCAGGATCGGCGCAAAAGCCGTTCGAAATATGGCGCGAAGCGCCCCAAATAAGAGGCAGGAGTAGGCAGCATGCCACGCAAAGGTCCAATTCCAAAGAGAGAAATCCTTCCGGATCCCAGATACGGAAGCAGGCTGGTGGCCAAGTTCGTCAACAGGCTCATGTTCGATGGCAAGAAGAGCGTAGCCGAACGGATATTCTACGAGGCCCTCGAGGAACTCGCCAGCCGGGTCAACGAAGAGCCGTTGAAGGCCTTCGAGCAGGCTGTAAGCCATGTCCGCCCCTATGTGGAGGTCAAGTCACGCCGGGTCGGCGGCGCCACGTATCAGGTGCCCATCGAAGTGAAGTCCGACAGGCAGACCACCCTGGCCATCCGCTGGCTCATTTCCTATGCCAGAAATCGTGGTGAGAATGGTATGGTCAAAAAGCTCTCGGGTGAACTGACCGACGCATTCAACAGCCGTGGCGGGGCAGTTAAAAAACGAGAAGACACGCATCGGATGGCCGAAGCCAACAAGGCTTTCGCTCATTACCGCTGGTAAGAGGTTTTTGTGGCACGGATAGTACCCATCGGGAAACAGAGAAACATCGGCATCATGGCTCACATCGATGCCGGCAAGACGACCACGACGGAGAGGATCCTCTTCTATACGGGCGTGTCGCACAAAATCGGCGAAGTTCACGACGGAGCAGCCGTCATGGACTGGATGGAGCAGGAGCAGGAGCGCGGCATCACGATCACATCGGCCGCAACCACCTGTTTCTGGAAAGACCATCGCATCAATATCATCGACACCCCGGGACACGTGGACTTCACCGTCGAGGTTGAGCGTTCCCTGCGCGTTCTGGACGGCGCCATTGCCGTGTTCTGCTGCGTGGGCGGCGTGGAGCCGCAGTCCGAAACGGTCTGGAGGCAGGCCGATCGGTACCGGGTGCCCAGGCTGGCTTTCGTCAATAAGATGGACCGGACCGGGGCTGATTTTTTCCGTGTCGTGGAAATGGTCAGAGAAAAGCTCAAGGCCAATCCGATTCCGCTGCAGCTGCCCATCGGCGCCGAGGAAAATTTCAGGGGCGTCGTTGACCTCATCCATGGCAAGGCGCTGTATTTTGACGACCAGTCCATGGGCAAGACGTATACCTTTGAAGAAATTCCCGAGGACATGCGCGAGCTGTATGAAGAGTGGCGCATGCGCATGGTCGAAGCCATTGCCGAGGAAGACGAGGAGCTGCTGGAAAAGTATCTGGGCGGAGAGGAACTCTCGTTTGAAGAGCTGGTTCAGGGGGTGCGCAAAGCGGTCCTCTCGCTCAAGATCTGCCCTGTGCTTTGCGGTTCCGCGTTCAAGAACAAAGGGGTGCAGCCCCTGCTCGACGCCATTGTGGACTACTTGCCCTCCCCTGTGGAGGTGCCGGTCATGAAGGGCAAGGACCCGGATACCGACGAGGAGGTCCTCTGTCCCTGTGAAGACGACAAGCCCCTTGCCGCTTTGGCCTTCAAGCTTATGACCGATCCCTTTGTGGGGCATCTGACATTTTTGCGCATCTATTCCGGCCATATCGAGACGGGGATGACCGTGGTCAATGCCTCCACGGGCAAAAAGGAACGTATCGGGCGTCTGCTCAAGATGCACGCCAACAAGCGTGACGAGGTCAAAGAGGCCTGGGCCGGTGACATTGTTGCCGCTGTAGGACTGAAGCAGGCTTCCACGGGTGACACCCTTTGCGACCCCAACCGCCTGGTCATGCTGGAGTCCATGGATTTCCCCGAGCCGGTCATCAATGTGGCTATCGAGCCCAAGACCAAGGCTGACCGGGATGCGCTTTCCCAGGCGCTGCAGAAGCTGGTCAAGGAAGACCCCTCTTTCCAGGTGCACACCGATGAAGAAACCGGGCAGACTCTGATCGCGGGCATGGGCGAACTCCATCTTGAGATCATCGTAGATCGGCTGACCCGGGAGTTCAAAGTGGATGCCAATGTGGGCAAACCCAGGGTGGCGTACCGAGAGACCATCACCAAGCCGGTGTCTGCCGAAGGCAAGTACGTGAAGCAGTCCGGCGGCCGCGGACAGTACGGCCATTGCAACATCGAGGTGGAACCGCTGGAGCCGGGAAGCGGGTACGAGTTCGTCAACGCCATCACCGGCGGGACCATTCCCAAGGAGTACATCCCGGCTGTGGACAAGGGCATGCAGCAGGCGCTCGAAAACGGTATCATTGCCGGATTTCCGGTGGTGGATGTCCGGGCCAAGCTGGTGGACGGTTCCTACCATGAGGTGGATTCCTCGGAGCAGGCCTTTTTCGTGGCCGGGTCAATGGCCATCAAGGAAGCCTGCAGAAAGGCCGGAGCCGTGCTGCTCGAGCCTATCATGTTTGTGGAAGTGATTACGCCCGAGGACTACCTGGGCGACGTCATGGGCGATCTGAACGGCCGCCGCGGCAGAGTCATCAATCTCGATTCAAGGCTGGGTACACAATTCATCAGGGCGCATGTTCCTCTGAGTTCCATGTTCGGGTATGCAACCGAACTGAGGTCCAAGACGCAGGGCAGGGCTACGTATACGATGCAGTTCGACCATTATGAAAAGGTCCCTGCGAGCCTGGCCGAAGAAATCATGAAGAAGCAGTAGGGGGTACGCTATGGGCAAGGCAAAGTTTGAGCGGACAAAGCCGCATGTGAATATCGGGACCGTCGGTCACATCGACCACGGCAAGACGACGC
>JBKHAV010000062.1:0-15235 GCA_046542715.1 Desulfovibrionales bacterium | reverse complement strand
GCCGCCCAAAAAAACATCACGGTGACCAACGAATTCGCCCTGGCTTCGGTGGATGCCCATGAGCGGACACTGCACTCCTATGACGGCCGGACCGTGGACTACGATCTGCTCGTGTCCATCCCCCCGAACATGGGAGACCGGGCCGTGATCGATTCCGATCTGGGCGACCCCCTCGGCTACATCAACACGGACAAGCACCTGCTCAAGGCCCAGGGGCTGGACCGGGTCTACGTCATCGGCGACGCCACCAACGTGCCCACGTCCAAGGCCGGTTCCGTGGCCCATTATCAATCTCATCTCCTGGTTGAGAATCTCATCCGCGAAATCGACGGGCACGAACCCCGGGCGCGCTTCGACGGGCACACTACCTGCTTCATCGCCTCGGGGTTTGACAAGGCCATCCTCCTGGATTTCAACTACGAGGTGGAGCCGCTGCCCGGGAAGTTTCCCTTCCCTGGGCTGGGACCGTTCACCCTGCTGCGGGAGACCCTGGGCAACCACTGGGGCAAGATGATGTTTCGATGGGTGTACTGGAACATGATGATGAAGGGGCTCGAGCTTCCCCTCGAACCGCAGATGAACCTGGCCGGCAAAGTGGGCCGGCCTTCCGCATGACCAAGGAGACGACCATGGCAGACAATGCTGAAATCATCGCCCGTCTGGACCGGCTGGAGGCCATGCTCGCCCCTGTAGCGGAAACATCGCGTACCCTGCAGGACCTCCAAAAAGAGCTTCCTCCCCAGGCCGGGGAATCCTTGAGGGCCATGGTAAAGGCGCTGTCAGGCCCGGAAAACGAGTACCGTGTCGAAGATCTGGGATTTCTGGCCAAAAAAGGGCTGCAGTCCATCAACAATCTGACCTTTGCCCTGGACCAGCTCGACAATGTGATCGAATTTCTGCGCACGGCCGAACCTCTGCTCAAGGTGACCATCCCGGCGATCATCGAAACGCTGGACCGGCTCGAGCGTCAGGGGCTCTTTGCCATGGGACTGGGGCTTCTCGAAGCTCTGGAGAGGGTTTCCGAGCGCCACGACCCGCAGGAAATGGCCAGGCTCGGGGACGTGCTCTCCGTGGTTCTGGACGCCGGATGCAGGCTGACCACTCCCGAGTCGCTCAAGTTTTTGGAGCAGGCCTTGTCCGCCCCCTCCCGGGTGGATCTGGACAAGACCGGGGAGGTCACCATCACCGGGCTGTTCAGGGCCATGCGCGACCCCCGCATCCGCCAGGGGCTCGGCGTGCTTCTCGAACTGACCCGAGCGCTGGCCCCCTCGGAAACCCGGAGCTGCCCCCTGCCGCCTGAGCCCCAAACGCAGGAATGAGCCTCGACTCGGTCCCGTCATCACGGTTTTTCTGATCCGTGCAGCGAATTGACAGCCTTCTGATGACCTGAGATAGAAAGCTGATTCCTCAACCTGGGGTGAGTTTGATACCACCATACCCATCGATTTCGACGATTCGAAATATGAGCACACTGCGTTTTCACTTCCTGTCCGCGACATCGGTCATCCTGATGCTGTTCTGCTTTTTCCCTTTTCCGGCGCAGGCTGCCGGAAGGGTGCCTTTGGCAGAATTCATCGCCCATGGATTCTCCGGTCAGGTCCTGGTCATTGCTCCTCCGGCAATGGATCAGGCGGCCATCCGGAACTTGCCTGGAATCCGAAACCAGTCCGCAATGCTCCTTCCGCTCTATCCGCTCCTGGACAAAGGACAGATCCTGAACTTTGTCAGCACATCTCGCTCGCTCCCCCGGGACAAAGACATCCTGCTCATCTGCTGGCGGGGGGGGTCTACAGCGGACCGCGGCTATGCCCTGCTCGTCGAACAGGGGTTTGACGCCACTCGACTCTGGATCCTGGACGAAGGACTGCAAGGATTGTCCGGGAAAAGCGGGAAGCGCCGCTTTGAACGGGCGCCTGGTTCCGGTTTTCAGGAGTAGAACACGAAGAGGAAACCAGGCAGGCAAAAGTCCCGAGATCAGCCGACGATTGCTTCCCGCAGCAGCTCCACAGGATGGCGGACCAAAATGGTGTCCAGGTGCTCGAACTGCAATCGGCAACTCAGGCAATCGGTCACGATCATTTCAGGATGGTGGCTTCGGATCGTATCCATGAGCGGCGTGCCCAGCCGCAGGCTCTCCTGGTGAAACTCCTTTTTATAGCCCATGATTCCGGCCATGCCGCAGCAGTCCAAAGATCCGGTGAGCGGGGTGACTTCAAGCCGGGGTATCCGGCGCAGCAGGTCCACAAAGGGGGATCCGATCTTCTGCTCCCGGAGATGGCAGGGCGGGTAGTAGACCACCCTTTTGTCCATGGGGTTCGCCGTTTCCAAAAAACTCCCCTCTCCGGCCAGTTTGGCCAGATACTCCCCCAGATCGAACGTGCCCTCACTCACGGCAATGCGCTCCAGCGGATCGAGTTCTGAGAACACTCCACTATCTTTCAGAATCCGCCCGTAAATGGCCCGGGACAGCACAACCATGTCCCCTTCCCGAGGACCGGTAATGGACGTGTTTGCGGGAATACGCAGCTGGTTTTCATCCCCTCCCGCCAAGTGCTGGTACGCTTCGGAAAAGTAGGCGGTTTCGCTTACAAGCCGCTTAAAGAGGTAGCCGCACGTCGGACAGGAGCACACCACGTTGATTCCCCTCGCCGTCTGCTCCGCCATCCATTTCAGGTTCTGTGCGGTCCGTTTCAGGGCCAGGTCCTGATCGCCTTCGAGCAGGGGGGGCATGCCGCAGCACGTGCCCTGAAGCACGATCACCCGCGCCCCAAAGGCTTCCAGGACTTCCACCGCGGCCCGGGCAACTTCCGGGAAGAAGAAGCGGGCCGTGCAGCCCGGGAAGTAGGCCACCGTGCGGGAAGGTTCCTCTGTCTGCCGAGGCACACCATCGCGGTGACGCACCCACCTGTCAAAACTCGCAGCAGGCACGGCAGGCAGAGTTCGATCCGGATGGATCCCCAGGCCGCGTTTGATCAGGGCTGCCGACGCGCCGCACGTCATCAGCCTGCTCGCCCTGGGAAACCTGCTGCACAGGGTTCCGAACCGGTCGACATCCTGCAGCACCCGCACGGACAGGGCCAATCCGTCCCTCCGGGCATAGGCGTGCTTTGCGGCCAGGATATCGTTTCTGATATCAGCGCAGGGGCAAAGTCCGCACATGGTGCATAGCGTTGTGAGCCGATGCAGTTCTTCATTTCCAGGTTCCACACCTGTTTCCCGCCTGCGGTCCTGCAGGCGGAACAGTTCGGCAAAGAACAGGCAGGACTCTTCCATAAAGGACCGGCAGTCCTCGCAGGATCCGCAGGCCGTGAGCACTTTGCCGATCAGATGGTCAGGTACGGTATGAACCCCGGTTGAGTGGTGTTTCTGGTCCGACGGCATGAAGGGAAATCCTCGTATGATCGATACAGGGCGGATTCCTACTGTTTCTTGAAGCGATTATTACGATACCAAAATGGCGGTTCCAAAAGTCCGAGCATTCGTCATTTCCCAGGGAGGATCGAAAAGTGAACTCTGGATTCGTCGAAACCAACTGGCGCACCATAGTTGGTTTTTTAGCCAAATGTCAAATCGACAGTTCCACTAAAACTGATAAAGCCTTGACCGGCGGGTCACATTGAATTACCCATTTAGATGTTCAGCTAATTAACGAAAATTCGAGGTCGTTCCATGAAAAAAACGCTCGATATGGCCCGGGGGTTGGCCGACGGCACCAGGATGCGCATCATTGCCGCCCTGATGCACCATACCGAGCTGTGCGCCTGCCAGTTGATCGAAATGCTCACGTTGACCGGTGCAACGGTTTCCAGACACATGAGCATCCTTCAGTCCGCCCGCCTGGTGCAAAGCCGGAAGCAGGGGCGTTGGGTTTTTTACCGTCTTGCGGATGAGTTTCCCGATCAGCTGCGGGCCTGGCTGAGGGATTCTCTGGCTGGATCACCGACGATCCTGGCGGACAGGGAAGCGCTGAAAACAATTTTGTCCTGCGAGCCTGACGAACTCTGCCGGCGCCTGCGAGAGAGTGCGTAATTTTTCGACAAGTCTTGCAATAATTTTCAAGGAGAGAGCAATGACCGATTCCGTTGCCAAACAGATGTCCTTCCTGGACCGCTATCTTACCCTGTGGATCTTTCTGGCCATGGCTCTTGGGGTGAGTGCCGGATATCTCTTTCCGGTCATCCCCGACATCTTGAGCTACTTCCAGGTCGGCAACACGAACATCCCCATCGCCATCGGCCTGATCGTGATGATGTACCCGCCCCTGGCCAAGGTCCAGTACGACAAGATGCACCTGGTCTTCCGCCATACCAGGGTGCTGGTCCTGTCCCTGGTCCAGAACTGGATCATCGGCCCGATCCTGATGTTCCTCCTGGCCGTGACCTTTCTCTCCGGGCATCACGAGTACATGGTCGGACTGATCCTGATTGGCCTGGCCCGGTGCATTGCCATGGTCATCGTCTGGAACGATCTCGCCAAAGGGGACCGGGAGTATTGTGCCGGTCTCGTGGCCTTCAACTCGGTCTTTCAGATCCTGCTCTTTTCGGTCTACGCCTACCTGTTTCTCACGGTCTTTCCGAGCTGGCTGGGATTCGAAGGGACTCTCGTGGACATCACCATGGGTGAAATCGCCGTCAGCGTCCTGATCTACCTGGGCATTCCCTTTGCCGCCGGCATCTTCTCCCGTGTTTACGGGGTTCGAAAAAAGGGCGAGCAGTGGTACCAGGAAAAATTCGTGCCCTTTATCAGCCCCTTCACCCTGGTCGCGCTGCTCTTCACCATCGTGGTCATGTTCTCGCTTAAGGGCGAGTACATTGTCGAGCTGCCCATGGACGTAGTCCGCGTGGCCATTCCGCTGCTGATCTACTTTGTGCTCATGTTCGTGGTTTCCTTTATCCTGTCCATGAAATTCAAGGCCACCTACGAACAGTCCACATCCCTGAGCTTCACCGCGGCCTCCAACAATTTCGAACTGGCCATTGCCGTGGCCATCGCTGTGTTCGGCATCAACTCCGGAGTGGCCTTTGCCGCGGTGATCGGACCGCTGGTGGAGGTGCCCGTGCTGATCGGCCTTGTGCACGTGGCCTTGTGGTTCAAGCGTCGATACTTCCCCTATACCATCCACACGCCAACCGGAGTTTGCCACGTCACCTGTGAGCCCGTGAAGGTCGAGGGTTAACCATGATCGATAATAATTAAATCGCCCTTTTTTGGATTGCTTACATCCTGTCAGGGGCGTGGATCAGGATCCGACATTCTCCTTTGAAAGGTTTGACATGGGGTTATGATTTGGTCTATTCGCCAAATGCGTTATTTGGCCTTTTTGCCAAATACAGCCGTCACCCGGAGTGTTCTCATGAATGTCGATTACGAAGCTCGCGCACAGGTATTGAAGGCCCTGGCTCACGCCTCCAGGCTGCTCATGGTGGATGCGCTTTCCCGCGGGGAACAATGCGTCTGCGAACTCAGGGATCTGGTCGGCGCCGACATTTCCACCGTCTCCAAGCACCTTTCCGTACTGAAGAAGGCAGGAATTGTCGTTGATGAACGCAGAGGACAGCAGATCTTTTACCGGTTGAAGGTCCCCTGCATCCTCAATTTCTTCCACTGCGTGGAATCGGTGATCCTGTCCAACCAGAACGACTCGCTTTCCATTCCGGAGTTGAAGGCAAAGGAGATCAACCAATGACCTGGAAGAAGGAATGGAAGCCCCTTGTTCTGATCGTGGTTGTTTTTCTCTCCTTTTACTACCTCCCGGTGGAGTGGGACAGATTCCGCACCGCCATCTACGAAGCCCTGTTCCTGGCCAAGTGGTATGCCCAGGAGCACGTGATCCTCTGTCTCCTGCCCGCCTTCTTCATCGCCGGCGGCATTGCCGTCTTCGTCAGCCAGGGCTCGGTCATGAAGTATCTCGGCCCGACAGCGAACAAGGCCTGCGCCTATGGGGTGGCCTCATGCTCGGGCTCCATCCTGGCTGTCTGCTCCTGCACCATCCTCCCCCTGTTTGCCGGCATTTACCGCATGGGGGCCGGGCTGGGCCCGGCCACGGCCTTTTTATATGCCGGACCGGCAATCAACATTCTGGCCATCATCCTCACGGCCCGCATTCTCGGTCCTGAATTGGGTATTGTCCGGGCAGTGGGCGCAATAATGTTCAGCGTGGTCATCGGACTCATCATGCACCTCATTTATGCTCGGGAGGAAAAGGAAAAGGCGCTTCAGGCCGCTGCGAACATGCTCGCGCAGGAACCGACCCGCCCCCTGTGGCAGACCGTGCTCTTTTTCGGGGCCATGATCGGGGTACTCGTATTCGCCAACTGGGGCAGTCCTGCCGAGCCTTCCGGGTTCTGGTTCCAGGTCTACGCTTCCAAATGGATCCTCACCGGGGTGTTTGCCCTACTCTTTGCCGTGACCCTGGTCCTGTGGTACGGACTGACATGGTGGAAGCTCGCCCTGGGCGGGCTGCCCGCAGCTGTTCTGGCCTTTGCCTTCCCGGCACACCCGAACCTCGCCTTTGCCGCGGGAATTGTCGGGCTCTCCGTGATCACCAGCACCCGGGAAGGGGAAGCCGGGGAGTGGTTCGACCAGACCTGGGGGTTTGCCAAGCAGATCCTGCCCCTGCTGCTGTTCGGCGTGCTCATCGCCGGGCTCCTCCTGGGCCGGCCAGGAGAAGAAGGCCTGATTCCTGCAACCTGGGTCAGCACGGCCGTAGGCGGCAACTCCCTGCTCTCCAACTTCGTGGCCTCGTTTGCAGGGGCGTTCATGTACTTTGCCACCCTGACCGAGATTCCCATTGTTCAGGGGCTCATCGGCAGCGGCATGGGCAAGGGCCCGGCACTGGCCCTGCTTCTGGCCGGCCCGGCACTTTCCCTGCCGAACATGCTCGTCATCCGCAGCGTCATGGGCACGCAAAAGACCCTGGTGTTCGTCTCGCTCGTGATGGTCATGGCCACCTTGAGCGGTGTACTGTATGGAACATTTTTCTGATTTCTCAACCAAGGAGACACCAATGAAAAAGATTCAAATTCTTGGCCCTGGCTGCCCCAAATGCCAGAAACTCTACGACAACGCCAAGGATGCCGCGGACGAACTCGGCATCGAGTACGAAATCGAAAAGGTTTCGGACATGGGGGAGATGATGAAGTTCGGCGTGATGATCACCCCGGCCCTGGTGGTGGACGGCGAAGTCAAGCTGACCGGAAAGGCCCCTTCCTCCTCGGACCTCAAACCTTTGCTCGGGGGAAGCTGACGGATGCAGCCATTCAAAAAATTCGTCTTTCTCCTGCTTGGTTTCGGACTTCTGCTCTTTGCTGCAGGATGCTCGGACAACGGTTCTGCCGAACGTGCCGCAACCCCTGCTCCATCTCCATCCAAAGAGGGAACCCCACAGATTCCCGTTCCCGGCATGGTCACCATGGTGGATCTCGGGGCCAAGGCATGCGTTCCCTGCAAGATGATGGCCCCGATCCTGGAGGAACTGGAAAAGGAATACGAGGGGCGGGCCGCCATCATCTTCATCGACGTCTGGAAGGACCACTCCCAGGTGGAGCGCTATGGTCTCAAGGCCATTCCCACTCAGGTCTTCTATGACAAACAGGGCAATGAGGTGAAACGGCACGTCGGCTTCATGGACAAAAAGAGCATTGTCGCCGAGCTCGAAGCGCTCGGCGTGGAATAGGGCTGCCCCATGGATCAATTCCTTATCGCCATCAACCAGTGGATGAGCGGAGGCCTTCTGCTGGCCCTGGCCGGGGCCTTTCTCTGGGGCCTGGTCAGCGTCCTCTTTTCCCCCTGCCACCTGGCCTCGATCCCGCTGATCGTCGGGTACGTGGGCGGGCAGAATGAAGCCGTAGAGGGCCGCAGGGCGGCTCTCTACGCCGTGCTTTTCACCTTTGGGCTGTTCTTGACCATCGCCCTGGTGGGTATTATCTGCGCGCTTTTAGGCCGAATGCTCGGGGATATCGGCCCCTGGTGGACCATCATTGTCGGGCTGGTGCTCATCTGGGTGGCCCTGGACATGCTCGGGGTGTCCCGATGTTCCATGTCCGGCGGCCTCATGGGTAAGCTCAAGTTCAAGGGCCTGTCCGGAGCCTTCGGCCTGGGGCTGGCCTACGGCGTGCTCTCCGGCTCCTGCACCTTTGGATTCATCGCTCCGATTCTGGCGGTGATCACCATACAGGACCGGTTTGCCGCAGGGGTTCTGCTCATCATTGTCTTTGGCATCGGCCACTGCCTGCCCATCGTCATGGCCGGCAGCTCCACGGCCTGGGTCAAGCGCATGCTGTCCAGGTCGAGCTTTCATCAGGCCAGTCAGCAATTCCGGCGGTTCGCCGGGGTTGTAATCGGCCTGCTCGGGGTCTACTTCATCGTCAACCCTTTTTTTGTCTGAGGATTTTGCCATGCGTTTACTGCCGCGAATGCTGGTGCAGGCCTGCCTGATCCTGCTGCTCTCCTCTGCTGTCGGGATTGCGGTCAACACCTTCAGACCCGACGGGCTGGACCTGCTCAACGCCCAGCAGTCCGAACTGGAAGTTGACAGGGAGTCCGGGGAAATCGCCCTCAAGGACGCTACCCTGCTCTTTGCCTCGGGCCGCGCCATGTTCCTTGACGCCCGCTCTCAGTGGGAATTCGAGCAAGGCCACATCCAAGGTGCGGTCTCCATGCCAGTGGACGAATTCGACTACTGGTTCCCCCAGCTCGAGTCCAAGCTTCGGGCCGCCCCGAACCTGATCACCTATTGCGACGGAGAACGGTGTCCCCTGGGCCATGAGCTGACTGAAAAGCTTCAGGCGCAAGGACTGGACAACGTCTTTGTCCTGAAAAACGGCTGGACAAGGTGGAACACCGAAGGTCTTCCGGTGGAGCCCTCCAACCTGAGCGAGATGTTCGGGCATACCAAGAGCTTCTGCGAGGAGTGCAATTGATGAAGCGACTCTCCCTTGTGCTCCGTGTCCTGCTCGGATTGATTTTTCTCCTGGCCGCCTGGGACAAAGCCCTGAATCCGGCCGCGTTTGCCGCCATCATCAGCGACTACCGCATCCTCCCCCCTGCGCTTGTCAACCCGGCGGCCGTGACCCTTCCATGGATCGAACTGGCATTGGGCCTGCTCCTCGTTTCCGGCATCTGGAAACCGGGCACGCTCTTTTTGGCAAACCTTCTTCTGGTCACCTTCTGGGGGGCTCTGCTCTTCAATTACTTCCGGGGCATCGACGTGAACTGCGGCTGCTTCTCCACTGATCTCTCCGATACGGCAAGCATGGAGTGGTATCTTTTCCGGGACAGCCTCTTCCTTGTCCTCGGTGCCGCCGCCATGTTCTCCACCCTGAAGACCAACCGCCCCTAGAGCCTTTCTGATATCCATGTCCTGCGTCCGAATCTCGGGCGCAGGACAATATCCTGCTTTCTCTCTCCTCCATTCCCGATTTTGCCGAGCCTCTGACACCGCGATTTCGTGGCTCCCCTGTCACAAGACTGTAACGTTACGCCGCTAAAGCATTCTGAAAACCCGTACAGTCCGTGGATCAGCCCCGCCCTGCCGTGCATTTTCTCCTGTCATCGAAATGTCACCGAAACTTCACCAGATCTTCCGACTTCCTTTTTCGAAATTGCATAGAAGAATGCTCGTTAACGGATGGCTGTGCCGCGCCGGTCAGGAACTGTCCATATCTGATCGGCCCGCACTCCCGGATCGAACGAGAGAAAAAACCACAAGGAACAATGTCCCCCGCAATATTGCTTTTCATTCTTCTGGCGTTGACCTCGTTTGCGTACTTCGCAGGGCGGAAACGCTCCTTTGCGGTGGCTGGAAACGCCTCTGTCCGGCTGCATTCCAGACCGGTGCATTACGGCATGCTGACCGCGCTGTGGGCCGGCATTCCGGCGCTCTTCATATATCTCCTCTGGATTCTCATTGAACCAGCCGTGCTCACGGCCCTGGTGGTCTCCACGCTCCCGCCGGAAATTCGAGATCTCCCCCCGGACCGGCTCACCCTGGTGGTCAACAATCTCAAAAACCTGGTCAGCGGAAATATCGTCATGTCCCAGGGCGAAGCATATATCGAGGAGGCCGCGGAACAATATCGCAGGTTCGAGGCCCTCTCCCAGATCGCCCTGAGCGTGGTCGTCCTTTCGACTGCCTCACTTGGCGCCGCCCTTGTCCTGAAGCGGATCAGGCCGAAGCTGCGGGCCCGCAATCAGGTCGAAAGCATCATCAAGTACCTTCTTATCGGGTGCTCGACCATCGCCATCTTTACCACCATCGGCATTGTCTTCTCGGTGCTGTTCGAATCCCTCCGCTTTTTCCAAACGGTCCCTGTCACGGAATTTATTTTCGGGCTCAAGTGGAGTCCGCAGATGGCCATCCGCGCAGACCAGGTCGGCTCCTCCGGAGCTTTCGGCGCAGTCCCGGTCTTTGCCGGAACCCTTATGATCGCGGCCATCGCCATGGTTGTGGCCGTACCCATCGGACTGATGTCGGCCATTTACCTGTCCGAATACGCAGGGAAACGGGTGCGGGCCACTGCCAAGCCGCTCATGGAGATCCTGGCCGGCATCCCCACCGTGGTCTACGGGTTTTTCGCCGCCCTGGTGGTTGCACCCATGATTCGGGATTCAGGGAGCCTCATCGGGCTGGACGTCTCCTCGGAGAGCGCTCTGGCCGCCGGACTGGTCATGGGCATCATGATCATCCCTTTTGTCTCCTCCCTTTCCGACGACGTCATCAACGCCGTGCCGCAATCCCTGCGGGACGGAGCCTACAGCCTCGGGGCCACCCGTTCAGAAACCGTCACGCAGGTGATCCTCCCGGCGGCACTGCCCGGGATCGTGGGCGGCGTGCTTCTGGCCGTCTCCCGGGCCATCGGCGAAACCATGATCGTGGTCATGGCCGCAGGTCTGGCAGCGAACCTCACGGCCAACCCCCTGGAGACCGTCACCACCGTCACCGTGCAGATCGTCACGCTCCTGGTGGGGGATCAGGAGTTCGACAGTCCCAAAACGCTGGCCGCCTTTGCCCTGGGGCTGGTCCTGTTCGTAGCCACCCTGGTGCTCAACGTCATCGCCCTCTATGTGGTCCGCAAGTACCGGGAGCAGTATGAATAGTCCTCGGAACACGCCCAAAACCATCGACATCGTCAACAAGGGACTTGCCCGGAGATACCGGGCCGAGCGACGGTTCCGACGATACGGACTGGGCGCCATCATCCTGAGTCTTCTTTTCCTTTCCTTTCTCTTCGTGAGCATCGTGGGCAATGGCTACAGTGCGTTCCAGCAGAGTTTCGTTCTTCTGGACGTTTATCTTGATCCCGAGATCTTCGAAAGTGAGGAATTGGCCCAGGCGAATTACCCGGGGCTGGTCAAAAGTTCGCTTCAGACGATGTTTCCGGAGGTCACGGGACGCGGTGAGAAACGTCAACTCAATTCCCTGGTCAGCCCCGGCGCCGCCTCAACGGTCCGCAGCACGGTCATGGATAGCCCTGACCTGATCGGCAGGACGGTTCCGGTCTGGGTTCATGCCGATGACGATGTGGACATGTTCATGAAGGGACACATGCAACGCCATGTTCCGGAATCCGAACGCCGACTTTCCGATCAGCAGTTCTCCTGGATCGATGCACTTCTGGAGCAGGAAAGGCTCGAACTTCGGTTCAACAGGACGTTTTTCACCAACGGCGACTCCCGCGAGCCTGAACTCGCGGGCATCTGGGGTGCGGTCGTGGGCTCCTTTTACACCCTCATGATCACGCTTGTCCTGTCTTTTCCCATCGGGGTGGCCGCAGCGGTCTATCTGGAAGAGTTTGCACCCAGAAACCGACTCACGGATTTCATCGAAGTGAACATCAACAATCTGGCAGCCGTGCCCTCCATCGTGTTCGGTTTGCTCGGCCTGGCGGTGTTCATTAATTTCTTCGGCTTTCCCCGGTCCACCCCGCTGGTGGGCGGACTGGTGCTGACGATCATGACGCTGCCCACCATCATCATCGCCAGCCGGGCTTCGCTCAAATCGGTTCCCCCGTCCATCAGGGAAGCCGCTTTGGGAGTAGGCGCATCAAAGATGCAGACAGTCACTCAGCATGTTCTGCCGCTGGCCCTGCCCGGGATGCTTACCGGGACCATCATCGGCATGGCCCAGGCGCTGGGGGAAACCGCCCCGCTGCTCATGATCGGCATGGTCGCCTTTATTGTGGACATCCCTTCCGGGATCACCGACGCGGCAACCGTTCTTCCCGTGCAGGTCTTTCTCTGGGCGGACAGCCCGGAACGGGGGTTTGAGGAGAGGACTTCCGCCGCCATCATGGTACTTCTTGCCTTTCTCCTCACCATGAATGCGCTGGCCATCATGCTGCGGAAAAAATTCGAACGCCGCTGGTAGAACCGGGACCGCACCGTGTCCTGTTTTACATAGAGTTTTTGAGTACATTGTGTTTGTTGAACCTGAACCAAAACGGAGATGAAAACATGATCAAGAAATCTGGTCTTCTAGTCCTGGCCGTTCTTTTCGCGGCCTCCCTGAGCACGACTGATGCCCGGGCCGCCCGCGACACCATCAGCATCGTGGGATCTTCCACGGTATACCCCTTTGCCACGGTGGTTGCCGAGCGATTCGGGAGCACCACCCAATTCAAAACTCCCAAGATCGAGTCCACCGGGTCAGGTGGAGGGTTGAAGCTGTTCTGCACCGGTGTGGGCGTCGAGCATCCCGACATCACCAATGCTTCCCGCCGGATCAAGAAAACAGAGTTCGAGAACTGCCAGAAGAACGGCGTCGAGGATGTGGTGGAAGTCAAGGTCGGGTACGACGGCATCGTGGTGGCCAACTCCAAGAGCGCCGAGCAACTCGATCTCACCCGCAGGGACCTCTACCTGGCCCTGGCCAAGGAGATTCCCCAGAATGGAAAAATGGTGGCCAACCCCAATAAGACATGGAAGGACGTGAACTCGAGCCTCCCTGCCACCAAGATCGAAGTGCTCGGCCCCCCTCCCACCTCGGGAACCCGCGACGCGTTTGTCGAACTGGTCATGCGCAAGGGCGCTGAAACCTTTCCGGAAATGAAGGCGATCAAGGATGACAAGAAAAAGTTCAGAAGCCTTGCCGATACCATGCGTGAAGACGGCGCCTTCATCGAGGCCGGTGAGAACGACAACCTGATCGTGCAGAAGTTGCAGTCCAACCCCAACGCTCTGGGTGTCTTCGGGTTCAGCTTCCTGGACCAGAACACCGACAAGCTCCAGGGGTCCATCGTGGACGGTGTCGAGCCGACCTTTGACAATATCGCCGACGGGAACTATCCGGTGTCCCGGCCGCTCTTCTTCTACGTGAAGAAAGCGCACGTCGGTGCGATTCCCGGCATGCAGGAGTACGTCAACCTCTTCACCAGCGAACAGGCCTGGGGCCCTGATGGTTACCTGATCGACAAAGGCATGATCCCCATGCCCGAGGAGGAGAGAAAGAAGTTTCGCAACCAGGCCACCAAGCTCATACCCCTGAGCGGCAACGAGCTGTAAAATCCATCACAGGAGAGTCCCGGCAGTCTGTTCAAACCGGCTGCCGGGACAATCTGCAGAGTAAAAGAACATGAACACCCCGGGCAAACCAAGGCTAGTTATGAGCATGAAAGACCTCACCCCGATCGGACCCGACCTGCAGGAACGGCAAGGGCGGAAGACCGGAGGTGAACAACACAGAACCCTGGTCGAGCGGGAAAACAGGGTCACTGTCGGGACGATCGAAGTCAAGGATCCCCGGATGGTCTGCAGGGACGTCAATGTCTTCTACGGCGACGAGCAGGCCATTCGAAACGTGTCCATCGATATCGGTTCAAGAGAAGTTTTGGCCATGATCGGCCCATCCGGGTGCGGCAAGTCAACGTTTATCCGCTGCCTGAACCGGATGAACGACACCATTGAGGGATGCCGGGTCACCGGTGAAATCCTTTTGGACGGGACAAATATTTTAGACCGGAGCATTGACGTGGTTCCGCTCAGAGCTCAGGTAGGCATGGTGTTTCAGAAGCCAAACCCTTTCCCGAAGTCCATTTACCAAAACATCGCCTACGGCCCTAAAATCCACGGCCTGGCAGAGAGCAAATCAGAGATGGACGGAATCGTTGAAACCGCCCTCAAGAAAGCGGGGCTCTGGGATGAGGTCAAGGACAGGCTGGACCAGCCCGGTACCGGGCTGTCAGGGGGGCAGCAGCAGCGCCTCTGCATTGCACGCACCATTGCGGTGAATCCGGAGGTCATCCTCATGGACGAACCCTGCTCGGCCCTAGACCCCATTGCCACGGCCCGGATCGAAGATCTTATCGACGAACTCCGGGAAAACTATTCCATCGTCATCGTGACCCATTCCATGCAGCAGGCTTCCAGGGTGTCCCAGCGCACCGCGTATTTCCATCTGGGAGACCTGATCGAAGTTGGACCCACCGTCCAGATCTTCACCAGGCCCAGGCATCAGCTGACCGAAGATTATATCACCGGAAGATTCGGGTAACGGACTCGCTTAAGGAGCATCCATGCAGAAAAAGCATCTTGTCAAATCCTACGACCAGGAGCTTGCCCGACTCAGCGAAAAAATCGTCGAACTGGGACGTGAGGCGGAGCTGCAGCTTTCCAAGGCGGTCAAAGCGCTGGAAAAAGAAAACGTGGAACTCGCCCAGCTGGTGGTGGACGGAGATACCGTACTCAACGACCTTCAGGCCGAGGTGGACAGCCTGACCGTGGACATTTTGGCCAAACGGCAGCCCATGGCCCTTGACCTGCGAAACGTCATTTCCTGCCAGAAAATCGCGGCCGAACTGGAACGGATCGCTGATTACGCGTCCAATATTTCCCGGCACATCATCTCCGCGGAAGGCGCCTGCCTGGGCCGGAGCCTGGAACAAACCCTGCGCATGGGGGATCTGACCCAGACCATGCTGGCCGACATCATTGCGGCTTATATCGACATGGACGCTGACAAGGCGGTTCAAACCTGGCGAAACGACGACGCCGTGGACCAGGTGTTTGCCGACCTTCTCACGCAGCTCCATGAATGCATGGTCCAGAATTCGGATCAGATCAAGAGCTGCACCACCATGCTCTTCATCGGCAGGTGCTTCGAACGCATCGGAGACCACATCACCAACATCGCCGAAAGCATCCATTACATCGTCACTGGTGAAACCCACATCCACAAGAGACCGAACCCCGAAGAAAAACCCCTGCAGTAGAAAAAGGTCAGCAACGAAAGGAAAATTTG
>JBKHAV010000061.1:0-15803 GCA_046542715.1 Desulfovibrionales bacterium | reverse complement strand
TACCCGTATACCTCGGTGGGGGTCGCGTTCCGGAAGGTTTGAAGGCTATGGGAGTGGGGGGAACCGGAGGATGACAAGAAGGTTCGGATCCCGCGTTCCACTTCCCTTCAGGATGTGAAAACGGCTGCGGCGTAGGCCACGGCGGAGCGGGTGGGATGTTCGTGGCTGATGCGGTAGTCCAGGATGCGGCCTCTGCATCCGGGCAGAATTTCGAGAAGGGTGGCCATGGCCGAGAAGCCGCAGACATTATATCTGTCCTGCACCCTGAGGGACTCCTGCCAGAAATTTTCCCCATCCAGGACGGCAAGATGGTCGAGAAGGGCGCGGTCGTGCTGTTCAGCTTCCTGTTCCATGGCATGGGCTGACGACCGGTGCCCGAATTTCGGGCCGATGTGGGAAAAATCAACCCCAGCGACCACGAGGACCCGTGAATCCTCCGCAAGTATCGACTGCAGACTCTCCAGAATCGGGCGGGCGTATTCCTGAAATGGTTTCCGGCCGGGAGGTGAAATCGCGGCAAAGAGCGATCCGCATAAAATGGGAACAATGGAGAAGGAACCTTTGGGCAGGACATGTTGAAGGAACAGCACCTGAAATTCAATGGAGTGCTCGTCGCGGTGAGCGAAATCCGAACGAGAGATGATATGCGGGGCACATTGGAGAAGCCGTCCGGAAATGTCTCTCCTGTTTTCAACCCTGCCAAGCGGCGTTTCGAAATCCTTGTCTGTTATGCAGAAAATTCCATCGGACAGTTGATGGCCGATGCCCAGAATGATGACGGTTTCAGGGAGGTCGACCGAATTCTTGAGTGCGCCGTAGGCCTCTGCGTACACAGCTGCACCGCATCCGGGATCGATATGCGGCGCCACCAGACCCTGAATGCGGTCAAAAGGAGCCGCTGAAGGGGACGGGACAATGGAAGAGAGCCAGGTGTGCAATTCCTGTTCATCGGCTGGATAGGACCGGCCGGCCTGGACAGAGGGTCTGGTCCGTTTGCGGGAAAATTCGGTCACGAGCTTGTTTTTGGCCCTGAAATAGGTTTCCGACTCGAGGAGAAGGGAGCGATCAAGTTCGTCAATGAACTGTGTGACCTCGTCAGAACTCACGATACTTCCGTTTTTGTGGCGCATGAGTTCCTGCTGCAGGTCTCTGACCGTGCCTGTGCCGAACAGGGAGAAGAGCCCGGCATAGGCCTGAGGGATGGCAACGCCCCCGGAAACCAGTCCCAGATGGTCCTGAATGAGAAAGAGGCGTTGGCCTTCGTGCTCCACAGGGATGATGTCGATGTCCCGCCTGAGGGTGGGGAGTCGCTCGCTCATGCACTGCTCCATTGTTGCATTCAGATACCGGTTGCCGGACACTGGAAAAACAATACCCGATTCCGGGTGTTTTTCCAGTCTTCTGCCACATTGCCCCTGATGCTGCTTCCAAGGGTCCCGAGGCTGGTAGAAATTGAAACTCTTCCCGACAGCCGGTCTCCGGGTTTCAGCCTGACCGGGAAAACGGCAGATTCCTGTTCAGACTGTCCATCTCCATTTTTTCCAGCCGGTTTATCTCGTCGATGTTGGTTTCCATGACCATTTGCAGCCGGGGGTCGAAATAGTGGTGCAGGGTGTAGTCCGGTATGGAGACGAACCCCCGCCGGACTTTGTGGATGCCCCCCATTCCCGGATAGAACCGGGCTATCTTGTGTCGGATGGCCCATTGCACAGGGGCGTAGTAGCAGAGTTCGAAATGGAGGAAAGGGTTGTCCACAAAGCTCCCCCAATACCGGCCGTAAAGCTGGTCTCCCTTGTGCACAAGCATGGACATGGCCAGGATATCTCCCGGGGTGTCTTTGGGGCGGGCGACGGCAAACAGCACGGTATGGGAAAGCTGCTCAAAGAGCCCTTCAAAGAACTGCGGGAAGAGATATTTGCAGTTCCAGACACCGAACTTTGCATTGTGCAGGGAATAGAGCTGATACATGGTATCGAAGACGGACTTGTCGACCTGGTTGCCCTGGACCAGTTCGACGCGGATTCCCTGCTCGGCAATGGAGCGCCGTTCCCGCTTGATGTTCTTGCGCTGGTTGGCATTGAATGCGGTGAGAAAATCGTTGAAATCAACGTATCCGGGGTTTTCCCAGACAAAAGACTGGTGGACCCAGGAAGCATACCCCTGCCGGGCCATCAGTTCCTTCCACTCTGGGTCGATGAAATGAAAGCTGCACCCGGAGAGTCCGGATTGCTGCGCCAGATCCCGGATGGCCTTGCACATTCTGGCGGTCACCACCTTCTCGTCCAGTTCGGGATGGATCAAAAATCGATAGTCTCCGGTTGGGGTGAACGGGCTCATACCGGTGATTTTGGGGTAGTAGCGTGTCCCGATCCTCCTGGCCACATCGGCCCAGACATGATCGAAGACGAATTCCCCCTCGCTGTGGACTTTGAGATAAAGCGGTGCGGCAGCCATGAGCCTGCCATCGGACCAGAGCGTCAGGTGTCTTGGGTACCATCCGGTGTAGGGGGAGGCGCTGCCGGACGTCTCAAGAAGTCGAAGCCACTTCCAATCCAGAAAGGGGGACTTGCGTTCGACGGCCAATGCGTCCCAGTCGTATTGTGGAATATCCGACATGGCCTGTTTCCAGGCCACGTTCAACTCGAGATCGGAATCGTGCATGGGAGGGAGAGTAAGGAGGTTTTGTAGAAAAGGGAACAGGGCAATGGGAGTTGCTCGGACCTTTTTACGGCTGTTGCAGGGCTTGATGATTCTTGTGTTCTTCCAGAAACCGCGCTGCTGTGCATAGGGCTGCGGTGCCTGCAACGAACAGAGGGAGTTCGGGAAGGGAGATGGAGCCGTTGAACGCGCCGAGGTGCGGGCCTGTCATGAGGGTGATCTCCTGCTCCCCCTTGCGTACTGACATGAGTTGCGATTGGTTCATGCCACCGCTTGCCAGCAGGCCGTAAAAGGCGTTTTCGTCCATCTCCTCCTGGTCCGGGATGCGCACGATCTCTTCCATGTAGCGGTCGATTCCCATCTCTTCGATCATGCGCTGCACCAGGCCGTGGACACCGGGCAGGGAGTCCTTGAGCGGCTTTCCAACGAACCCGAAATAATAGCTGCGAACGATGCCTTCCACCGCCTGCTGCAGGAGTTCGGCATCAAAGAGATGCCGGGCGTCAACGGGTGTTCCGTCTTTCATCTGGCCGCGAAGCGCGGGGTTTCGGGCTCTGAAGTAGCTGCCGGCCACCAATATAAGACTCAGGATTTGAGCGCCCATATCCCGGAAGAGCTGCCGGCCGGAACGGGTTCGGGTCTCCAGATGTTCCAGGTCGCGGATTCCGGACAGGCCGAAATTGGGATGGCAACAGGAGTCAAGCCACCGGTCCAGCCGACCCATGCGCTGCCAGAGGTAGATTCCCAGGTCGTCACGCCGGGCCTGCTGGACCCGGTTGTGGAACAGGGGAATGGGCGCGGTATGCAGCATGCCGTTCCCGGCCAGAGACCCGAAAAGCCCGGCGCAACGCGACATTGTCTCCAGGAATTCATCCGGTTCCATGAGCCTGTCAGGGGCATTGGGATAGATGAAATACGAGGCAGGAGCGGTGTAGGCCAGGGCGATTTTTCCCCGGGCCGGGCCGTCTGTGGGGCGGACGAGGTACCCCTGATCCGAAAACAGGGGGCAGGGAACCGAGAATGTCTTTTCCGGAAATCTGCCCTGAAGATGATCCATCCAAAATCCTTCCAGGGACAGAGACAGGCGTGGTTCGCCGGGTTTCAAACATTTCAGGGCCAGAATGCGGTTGTTGTCCCGGACCAGAAGCGTCCGGCCGGACCAGGACCATTTTTGCTCCTGGATGGACCCGACCCGGGTGATGTCTTTCCAGAAAACAGCAGGAACGGGCAGGGGAGTTGGATCGATGTCCACCCGGGGCGGGGTGAGCGAAAACGGGAGAGAGCCCATGGCCTCCGAGGCGGCCAGGCAGGGGTCGCTGATGATTCCAACCGCAATATTCTTGAGCACGGAATAGGCCCGATCGGCCAGCCCGTTCCCGGCAGCCATGATATCAGCAAGCCCCTGGGCGCACTCCCGGTAGAGAAAGAGCGCCTTGCTCTGTCCGGCATGCTCACGGCCCCGCAGAATCCGCTCCAAAATTTCCAGGGTTTCCGGCCGGACAGCTTCCGGATCGGAGCGAATACCCTCATTTATTTCCCGCACAATCATGTATGCCGCAGTAAAGTCGGTGTGGAGGGATTCAAGAAAGGAGGAACGCATTGGACTTCAGGCCTATCCAACCTGACAGAAAACAGCAAGTCCTTCTCCCGTCCGAGGCAACCCAGCGGATTCGGGCCGGGCAATCCGGAGTCAATGACCGGAACATTTCCATCGTGGCCCTGACCGCACGGGCCATGAGGGGAGACAGGGAACATTTCCTGTCCGTTGGAATGGACGAATATGTCTCCAAGCCTGTTGAGCTTGCGGAGCTTGCCCGAGTTCTCGGGAAGATCCATAGAACAGAAGAAAAGGGGCAGGGCAGATCACATCATCCTGCTTCGGCCGGGACGTTTTCAAACGAGCTGTGTGTCCTGGGAAAGGCTTCTGCGGCGTACAACTTTGGACAATACCCGGGCCAGTTCGTTGAAATCCACCGGCTTTGCCACGTACCCGTCCATTCCCTGACTGAGAAAGCGCTGCCGGTCCCCGGATCCGGCGTATGCGGTCAGGGCGATGATGGGCACCCTGGGGTCGAACCGGATGTTTTTCTCCTTCCGGATGCGCTGCATGGCTTCCAGTCCGTCCATCTCCGGCATTTGGATATCCATGAGCACGGCATCGGTGTGCCGGTCCAGTTTTTCCAGGGCTTCGCGGCCGTTTCCCGCGGGCACGACCTGGTGTCCGGCACGTTCCAGCGCCTTGTGCATGAACATCCGGTTGATCATGTTGTCTTCCACGAGCAGGATTTTCAGCCTGGGGAGGTCCTCCAGGGTTTGGGAGGGCGAAAATGCAGCAGGCTCTGTCTCCCTGTCCTTTTGAAAAGCGGCGCAGAACGTGAATCTGGTCCCGCTGGGCTGATTCTGATGAATTCTGATCTCGCCCCCCATTTTTTTCGCCAGATGCAGGGCTATGGTCAGCCCGATTCCCAGTCCCTGGTAATTCTTGTCAAAGGAGTCCTCCAGTTGCGTGAAATGATCGAAGACGGTCCCTTCCTTTTCCAAGGGGATTCCGATTCCGGTGTCCGAGACCGTAAAGCACAAGGTGACGGACTCCTCTGATTCCTCTTTTCTTTCCACAGCCAGGGCCACTTGTCCCTGCTCAGAAAATTTGATGGCGTTTGACAGGAGCGCCCCGAGAATCTGGCTCAACCGCCCCGGGTCGCACAGGATTGTTCCGGGAATATCCCGGTCCACTGACGTGACAAAGGAGAGGTTCTTTTGCCTTGCCCGGGTTTCGTGCTGGTTGACCACTCGTCCCAGGAGCCAGATGAAGTCGGTCCTGCGGGGGGTGAGTTCGATGTCGTCGAGGTCCAGCCGGGAGAGATCGATCAGCCCGTCCACAAGACCCGTCATGGACGCGGCGGAATTTCGCACGGTGTTGAGCCCGTCCCGTATCCATCCGGGCATGTCGATCTCTGAAGAAGGATGCAGGAGCATGCCGACAGTCCCGAGGATCTCGGTCAGCGGGGTTTTCAATTCATGGCTCACATTGTCCAGGAATCGGGTCTTGACTCTACTCGCGGCTTCAGCAGCTTCCTTTGCCTGCCGCAATTCCCTGGTTCTTTTCAGGACCTCTTCCTCGAGGTTTTCCCTGAGCCGCTCCAGACGTTCTTTCGTGTTTCGCAGTTCCGTGATGTCGTGCCAGGAAGCGATGGCCCCGATGATCTGCCCGTCTTCGCCTTTGATCGGACCCGCACTCAAGAGGATATGGATGGTTTCGTCGTTGATCGAAATTTTCCATTGGGCATCACCGATGGTTCTGTCCTGAGACACGGCCACATACAGGGGGAAGACCTCCTCGTCCGGCGGCCGGCCGGATTCCGTCCGAAAGAGCGGGAGGATATCGTCGAGCCGGGCTACAGGGACGGAGTGCAGGGTTGTACATTCGAGCTGCAGTTGTTCCTGAGTGTATCTGCTCAACAAGACGTGTTCCCTCTGCCGGGGCATGATGACGAATCCTTCAGGAGTCTGCGCCAACTGGGCACGAAGAAGGGGGTACTTCACCCACTCGTGGAGAATGGATTCCCCGGAGATATTGTCGCCAGGTCTATCGGGTTTGAGATTTTCTTGTTCGGTATGCTCGGGCATGAAGCTGCTCCTGAAAGATTAACGGCGGAAAGGTAGCCCTTCATTAGTACACATTTGAAGGAGTTGTGGCAATAACAGGGAAGTTCAAGGGTCTTGAATAGATTTTCGATTCTTTGGCACCCGCCAGAGCCTGAGGTTCATGACACGTTCCTGTAAACGCCCACAACGTGTACTGAAATTTGACAAAAAGAGGGAAACTGCCATGACATCCGGTTGAACACACTATATGAATACATCCGGCTGAATTCCGGAGTAGAGGAAATTTTTCCGTAGAACGGGGTATCATTTCATTCAACTATGCGAGCATCTCTCCTGTCAGAATTTTCTCCGGCTCTTGAGCAGTGGCTGGACAGACACGAAACCCTGGTCTGGTTGCTGGGGCTGTCATCGGTCATCATGTTTTTCGGGACGCTGCTCGGGCTCGTGTTCATCATCGTAAAACTCCCCCCCGATCATTTTGTCCGGGATTATAGGAAACACCCCCTCGTGCCGATACAAAATCCCATTGTGTGGGTCGTGTATCTGATCGTCAAAAACATCGTGGGGATTATCTTCATTGTCGGCGGACTGGCCATGCTGCTCCTGCCGGGGCAAGGACTTCTGTCGCTTCTTATCGGCATCTCCCTCACCAGCTTTCCAGGAAAACGCCGTCTCATCAGATTCATCATCCGCCGCAAGGCTGTTTTGCGATCTGCCAACTGGATTCGCAGGAAATTCCATAGACAGCCGTTGATCGCGCCGAAATAATTTATGCGGTTTCGTCGGAGGGGGTGCACATCACCTTCCCCCGATGATCTGAAAGACTTCTGGCGGCCTGCTCCGGCATAGAAAAAGGGACCCGTGCGGGGACCCGCACGGGTCCCTTCAGACTGTTGAAAAAGCCTCGCTGACTGCGTTGCTTCAAAAAGCCCAAACCCTCACGTATAATAAATACAGCGATGCTCTCAGTATCTGTAAGGCTCATTCTTCGCCTAACAGCTACAGGTCTTCGGCCTTGGTCTTTTTTCGCGCAGCACTGCTCTCCATCTCCGTAAGGGCTCGTTCCTCGCCCAACGGCGAATGGGTTGCCAGCGAGTTTTTTGAACAGTCTGCAGAATACGACTTTGTCAGCATTCTGCAGGGGTCCCTGCTCTTTATTGCTGCTCTTGTTCGGGTTGTTCGGCCGGGACTCCCCATTCCCCGGCATCGATCTTCTCGTCCTTGTCCACATCCATGGTCGAAAATATTTCTTCGCGCTCCTCTTCGTCCATTTCAGAGTGGTATCTGTCGAATTCCTGGCGGGAAATCGTGCCGCTTCTGTCCCTGTCCATCTCGCTGAACTCAGGTCCTTCCATGGCCCGGACACCATAGAGCGTGCTGTCATCCGGCTGATCCTCGATCGGGTCGTAGCCGCGTTCAACGCTTGCCGGCCCGGCCAGTTCGTCCCGGGTCAAGTCTTTGCTTCCGTCCTCGTCCATCATTTCGAATTCCTGCTGAAGTTCCTCCTGGTCACGGTCGGTGAACGCCTGGACATACTCCTCTTGCGTCACAACGCCGTCCCCGTCCTCATCCAGTTCGGAAAATGATTTGTTGTGTTCAGGGACATAGGCCGGACCGAGATCTTCCTGGGCTTGCCCAGCCGCCGAACCTTCAGTCTGCTGAGCAGCCCAGGAAAGCCCGGCAACCAGGAAAATCGTCAATGCTGCAAGGGTAGCCGTCAGATATGCCTTTTTCATGAAAACCTCCTCGTTGGATTGGAGTTGGCTGAACGCATAAAGGCATTGTCGCATATTGAGCAGTCTATGCAACGAATTTCGGAGATTTTCGAACAATTCCATCCCTTGAGGAGGGCATCGGGGACTGAACAGCGTACCCATGCTCATCAACTTATTTCCATGCAGGGCCACACCCGGACAAAGGAGCCTGTTTCAGCGCTGATTTCTTTCCTGTATCGAGGTGGAGCAAGGAAACGCAAGGGAATCAGAAGAGGGCCGCCAAGCCCTTGAGGCCGGACCGAAGTCGATTTGGTTTTCTTGCAACTCGTTGTGGATTGGGCTACCTTCTGCTCCCATTTACACGAAGTGGATGAACCCTGCAGGAATGGGGGTCCGTCCGGAAGAGGAGTTGTCCCATGTCCACCATCATCACGCAGAACGAGCTAGTCCGCCGGGCTGTAGAATGGATTGCCGAGGAGAAAAGGGAAGGGAAAAAATTCTCGAAACTCATGGATGAGGCAGCCGTTCGATTCAACCTTGGTCCTCGGGATGTGCAGTTCATTGAGAAATTTTTCAAGGAAGAAAACGGTTCCGAATAACCCCCATCGCCTTCGGGCTTTTTGTTTGTCTTGAAAATTCTCCATAAAGTCCTTGCCCGGGAGCAGGCATTTCTTTTCCTGCTGATCCTCGGAAGTATTCTTTCCCTGGCGCTTATCGTCAGGCTGCTCTCCTTCAGCGAACGACTGATGTCCCAGAATCTGTCCGTCTGGGATACCGGCGTTCTCCTGTTCTATCTCACCCCCTTCTTTCTCTTTTTGTTGATTCCATTGGGCTGCATGCTTTCGGTCTTCTTAACATTTCTGCGGATGAATACGGACAGGGAACTTATCGCCCTGCGGGCCGGTGGGGTCAGCATTTACCAGATGCTGCCGACCACGATTTTGCTGTGCCTTTTGTGCACCGGCGTGAACTATGGGGTTTCGATCCACGGTCTTGGCTGGGGCATGCAGAATTTCTACAACGCCGTCTTTGACCTGGCCATGGAGAAATCAGAGGTTTCCATTCAGCCGGGGACATTCAACAGCAATATGCCCGGTTTGACCATCTACACCCAGAAGATCGACAGTCGGACCCGGGAAATGCACAATGTCTTCATCCGGGACAAGACCAACCGGGAAGTGGATGCCACAGTAGTTGCAGCTACCGGCGAAATGCAAAAGGACCCTGAAAATTTTCAGTTACTGTTCGTCCTCCGCAACGGCAGCATTTACAGAAACGATTCCGGGGAAATGAGCGTTCTCGGGTTCGACCGGTACGTGATCCGTTTCGATATGGGACAATTGTTGGATATCAAGCAAAGAACCGTGCATAAGGAATCAGAAATGACCTGGGCCCAGCTTCAGGCGGAAAGTGCCCGAGAAGACCTCGATGCCGAAGACGAGCGCGAAGTCCGCATGGAAAAGAGCAAACGGATCGTCTTGCCGCTTTCCAGCATCATTTTGGGTCTGTTGGCCATGCCCATGGCCTTTGCATTCCAGGGACTCAACAAACAGTACGGGATCATTTTGGTTCTCTTTACCTTCTTCGGATACTTCACGATCTTCTCGGTGGGTCTGAGCCTGGGGAACGCGGGTGTGATCGGTCCAATCACCGGACTCTGGCTGCCCAATGGCCTGCTTTTGGCGCTGGGGGTTCTGGGAATCAGGCTTTGCGCCAGGGAGCGCTCACCCAGGATATTGACGAGAATGCAGCACTTCCTGCAATCCCGCAAGAAAGGGACAGACACATGACCCTTCTGAGCCGGTATCTTTTGCGCCAAGCCCTGTTCTTTGTCGGCGTCTGTCTGGGCGGAGGGATCGGCATCTATCTCCTTGTGGATCTCTTCTCCAGGATATCGGATTTCTTCGAGGCCGGGATGGGGTTAGGGACCATTGGACTCTACTTTCTGGCCAAGGTTCCGCTGATCCTGTCCCAGGCCATGCCGTCCATCGTCTTGCTCGCCCTCGTTCTCATGCTTTCCTTCATGCAGAGAAGCCGGGAAACTCTGGCTCTGGAGTCAGGAGGGATCTCACCACTGATTCTGACCAGGTTCCTCATCGGTTTCGGACTGGCGCTTTTTCTGCTGCAGCTTTTCTTTTCCCAGTTCATCGCCATCCGGGGTGAGCGCATGGCCAACGCTATCTGGAACGAGCACGTCAGGCAGTGGAGCCTGAACACACGAGGTGTTGACAATCTTTGGTTCAAGGATGGCCCAAAAACTGTAAGCATCGGCAAATACTGGCCTGGTGACAGGCGAGGCGAAAGGCTCGTTGTGTACTATCTCGCTGATGATTTTCAGGAAGTGGTCAAAATACTTGAAGCCGAGCAGTTTTTCGTGAGTGGCTCGGAATGGGAATTGCAAAATGTGATCGAGCGGCAACCGGGCAGTTATGCGATCAGCAAACAGGAACGTGCAGGTCTGCAGGTGGACCAGAATATGGAAGCCCTGATGGCCACCGCAGAAACCAAGGACGACGGCACCTCCTTTGATCCGGTTTCCCTGCCCCTGTGGCAGTTGGGAAGTTACATCCGGGAACTGGAGAGGTCTGGATCCAATGTGGAGCGCCTGAAAACATCATGGCACATCAAGTGGGCCTACTCGTTTTCCCTGGTCATCATGGTTCTGCTGGCGTTTTCCATCACGAGCATGTTCGAGAACCTCTATCTGAACGTAGGCATCGGGTTGGTATCCATCTTTATTTTTTACGTGGTCTTCATCAGCGGGACCACTGCGGCACAGGAAGGGTACATCCCCCCCTGGCTGGGTGCCTGGGCTGGCAATTTTCTTCTTGGCGGTGCTGTTGGTTTTCGGATGATTGTTCTCGGACGCTTACGGTAAATTCTCCTCCTGCAGCGCGGTCTGCACGATGCGCCCCCGGAGTTTGTCGATGTTCATGCCGGTGCGGGCGGAGACAGCCAGAGGCGGCGAACTGATGTCCAGAAGTTCGCGCCAGGTGTTTTGTGCACGTGAGCGCTGACGGGTGTTGCACTTGTCCGCCTTGGTCAACACCGGCAGGATGGGGATGGACCGGGCACGGAGATAGGAGACCAGGTTCAGGTCCAGTTCCTGGGGGGTGAGGCGGCTGTCCAGAAGGACTACGACGCCTTTGAGCGCCCGGTTTCCGTTCAGGTACCGCTGAATCAGAAGTGCCCATTTTTCCCGTTCCGTTTTGGAGCACTGCGCATAGCCGTAACCGGGAAGGTCGACCAGATAAAAGTGGTGGGGATTGACCAGAAAGAAATTCAGGCTTCGCGTTTTTCCCGGTTTGGAACTGATTCTCGCGATGTTCCTGCGCCGGCCCAGGCTGTTGATGAGGGAGGATTTCCCAACATTGGAACGGCCGGCCACGGCCACTTGGGTAAGATCCATTGCTTCTATCTGGTCGAGGGTATATGACGTTTTGACCAGTTCAAGTTCGAATTCGACGTCCATTGAGTCTCCCGACTGCATTAAGCGATGTGTTTTGAAAACTGTATAGGGAGCTCACAGGTAATGCAATGGATGCTCCACCCCGATTCTGCCCCGTCTTGACGCGGGAGACGGTTATCGGGCAGTGACATGGGCAATATAGAGTTTCACTGAACTATAATCCTGGAGTTGAGCCGTGAAACGTATCATTCTCGTCGTCCTCTTCTGCATGACTGTGCTTGTTTCCTGCGCCCAGAAAAACACGCGTGTAACTGATCAGAGTGATCCTTTTATGGGCATGATGGGCGAACCATCCGAATTTCCAAAGGAAGCTGAAATTACAGCTGTACTCGACCCGTCCATAATGGACTCCGGGGAAGAGGTGAAGCAGGCCATCTGGAATCGTGGGTTGGAAAAAGGAATGAACAAGATCCTCAATGGATACATCACTGACGGGATCATCTTCAACCCCTTTCAGTCCGATCAGATCCTTCTGGTCAACCCGCTGGTGCAGAGCACTTTGTCAAATGAGCCGTACAAAGATCCGATCACGGGAGACTATCGGCAGGACTTCGTGCTGCGCACGCAGTTCATCCCTGCGCAAAGACTGGCCGGTGAGGTCACCAGCTTAGGCGAAAAGAAGACCATCGGTGCATTTGACGATGAAATCTTCATTGAATTCTATTCCGATCTGGCCGAAACCCCTGCCTACTTTCTCCTGGCCCAGAAGGCGCCTTACGAGGGGGAAAATTATTACCAGGTGTACGGATCCGGCATGCTGAAACAGGTCATCAATTCCAAGGGACTCGGGATGACCCTCGAGAGCAAGGAAGAGGTGGAGATCGGCGACCTGGTTTTTCTGCTTCCGGTCCAGGGAGAAGCTTTGAAGATGGAGCAGGCCCAGAATGCGGAAGCTGAAGCGGTCGACAACGACGCCCCTGCCGAGGTGGTTGTGGAACCTGCCAACGAACCCGAGCCGCTGGTTTTGGAGCCCAAGGAACTCAAATAATGATTCAGCGCAAGTTTCTGGTTGTCAATGGCCCCAATCTGGGTCATTTAGGCGCGCGGCAGCCAGAGATCTATGGTCATCTGGGTATGGAGCGACTGCCCGAGCTGATCCGCGAGATCATGGGCAGTCGCGCTCAGGAATTGTCACTGGATTTCTTTCATGGCAATGGTGAAGGGCAGATCATCGACAGGCTTGAACTCGCCAGGGACGAAGGTGTTCACGGTGTCGTGCTCAACGCCGGGGCCTATACCCACACCAGTCTGGCAATTGCCGACTGCCTGGCATGGATCGGTATTCCCTGTGTGGAGGTCCACCTGAGTAATGTGCTCAGTCGAGATCCTGTCCGGCACAACAGTGTCATCGGAAGGCACTGCATTGGTGTGATTTCCGGTTTTGGGCTGCTCAGCTATGCCCTGGCCGTACAGGCGCTCTGGAACACAGTCCAGGACTGACTTCCTGCGCCCGGCCGTTTTTTCGACCTTTAAAAGTACCCTGGGGGGGGAATGCTTTCAACCACAGACATGCGCAAAGGATTGAAGATCGAACTCGACGGCGCGCCCTACGAAGTCCTCGATTTTCTCCATGTCAAACCCGGCAAGGGCGGGGCCTTTGTCCGCTCCAAGCTGCGCAACATCCTGACTGGCTCCACGGTAGATCGCACGTTCCGGTCCGGCGAGAAGTTTCCCAAACCGGATCTGGAGACCAGGGCCATGCAGTTCCTGTATCATGACGGAAGCGGGTTTGTGTTCATGGACATGACCACCTACGAGCAAATATCCTTGAGCGAGGAACAGCTCGGAGAAAAGGGTGGATTTCTCCTCGAAGGACAGGAGACCAAGGCTCTTGTGTATAAAGGAAACCCCATCGACATCGAACTGCCCACAGCGGTTGTCCTGGAGGTGACCGAAACCGAACCCGGCATGAAGGGCGACACTGTGAGCGGAGCCACCAAGCCGGCCAAGCTGCAAACCGGAATCAGTGTAAACGTTCCTCTCTTTATCAACGAGGGAGAGCGGGTCAAGGTGGACACCCGAACGGGTGAATACCTCGGCAGGGAATAACAGGCCATTTTCTTTTCAACCTGTCGAATAGTCCACTTTCTTTACGCCCAAGGCGTGACTTCAAAATCCTGCGCAACGCATGACAACGTGGTCATGCGCTTTGCGTGAGGATTTTTCAACGCCCTGTTTTGCGAAAATCCGAAACAGCAAGGGAGGCTCCTACGGACGGTAACAAGATCCTCAGGGAATTTTGGGCCCTTGCCTTTCTTTTCCTCAGCATTTTTTTGACCCTGAGCCTGGTTACATATTCCCCTTTGGATCCCGGGTTCAACCAGCAGGTGGGAGCAGAGCATACCATTGTGAACCAGGGAGGGGTCATCGGCGCATACCTTTCCGGTCTGCTCGTAGACCTTTTCGGTCTGGGGGCGCTGCTCTCCCCGGTGTTCCTCCTGCTGGGCGGGTTTTCCCTGATCCTCACGAAATTTGACCCTCCATGGTGGCGATGGGTCGGGTTTTTCCTGCTTTTTCTCTGCTTCATCACGGCGTCACAGAGCGAGTGGGCTTCCACTCAGCTTTCCCTGTTTTCGATCCACGGCGGTGGATTTGTCGGGGGAATGCTCGATGATTTCTCCCATCGATTTCTGAAGTCGCAGGGCTCTACACTCTTGTGGGTCTTTACCTTCCTTGTCGGACTGCAGCTCAGCACGGGCATTTCGTGGTCTGTTGCGGCCAAGCGGTCGAAATCCCGATTTCTCGACCTGCTCTATAAATACAGGGAACGGGGCAGCCGCAAACGAAAGGTCCAGACGAGACTGGAGCGCAAGGAGCCAAAAAAGCCCAAAACTGCAGCTTCGGTCGATTCGGAATCGCTATCGTCAAGTTCAAATTCTTCCAAAGCAAAGACGAAGGCAAAGCCGGCCCCGGTCATGTCCAAGGACCAGCCACTGCCTCCGCTGGAACTTCTCTCACCGGTCAAGGAATCGAGAACAAGCTTCAACGCTGCCGTCCTGGACGAGATGTCCAGGAAAGTGGAGTCCTGCCTTGCCGACTTCGGCGTCCAGGGCGAGGTCCAGCGGGTCCAGCCCGGGCCGGTGGTGACCATGTTCGAGTTCAAGCCGGCACCGGGAGTCAAAATCAGCCGGATCGCCGGTCTTGCCGATGATCTGTCGCTGGCCATGAAAGCCATCGCGGTCCGCATCGTAGCCCCTCTTCCTGGCAAGGATACCGTGGGCATCGAGGTGCCGAACGAGAGCCGTCAGACTGTTTATTTGCGGGAAATCATCGCATCGGACACGTTCCGGGACACCAAATTCAAGATTCCTTTGACATTGGGCAAAGATATTCAGGGACAGCCGAGGATCGCAGATCTCGCCAAGATGCCCCACCTGCTCGTGGCCGGGGCGACCGGGGCGGGCAAATCCGTATGCCTGAACTCCCTGGTGTTGAGCATGCTGTACAAGTCCGGACCGGACAAGCTCAAGCTCCTGATGATCGACCCCAAGCGGATCGAACTGGCCGTGTATGGATCTCTTCCGCATCTGGTCCATCCGGTGGTCACGGACATGCACCTGGCCAAGGCCGCTCTGGACTGGGCGGTTCAGGAAATGGAGCAGCGCTATGAAGCCATGGCTGGTCTCGGGGTCCGAAATATCGACGCCTTCAATCAAAAGGTGGAAAAGGGCGGGGTGGCCACTGAAGAAGGGGAAAAGATTCTACCCATGCCCTACCTGGTCATCATCATCGATGAGCTGGCCGATCTCATGCTCACCGCGGCCAAGGAGGTCGAGGTCTCCATTGTCCGACTGGCACAGCTGGCCAGGGCCGCGGGGATACACATGATTTTGGCGACACAGCGTCCCTCCGTGGATGTGGTCACCGGACTGATCAAGGCCAATTTCCCTTCCCGCATCGCCTTCCAGGTGAGTTCAAAGCATGACTCCCGGACGATCCTGGACACTGTGGGCGCCGAGTACCTTCTGGGTATGGGGGACATGCTGTTCAAGGGCGGTGCCAGCAAACTGAACAGGATCCACGGAACCTACGTCAGCGACGACGAGATCAACGGCGTGGTGGAATTCTGGTCCGGAGGCGAGCTGAAGCCTTCGTTTGAAATCGATTTTGCGGAATGGAAAAAGGAGTCTGGAAATGGATCCGGAGGGGGAGACGGCAACGACCTCTCCACAGACCCGCAGTACAACGAAGCCGTGGATTTCGTTCTGGAACAGGGCAAGGCGTCCATTTCCTTTATCCAGCGCCGCTTCCGCATCGGGTTCAACCGTGCCGCCCGCTATATCGAGCAGATGGAGCAGGACGGCCTTATCGGTCCCCAGGACGGCAGCAAGCCGAGGCAGGTTTTGCGGAAGTAA
>JBKHAV010000060.1:0-15813 GCA_046542715.1 Desulfovibrionales bacterium | reverse complement strand
GCTGAAGCATTCCGGGAGAGAATGGACTAAAGGTGTCAGCGGAGAAAGAGTCAAGTGCAGACTTGACCCCTTTGCAGTTCTGGCGGGTTGGGTTGGGTCAACTATTTGCGGTCAGAAAGCGTAATTTCCTGGATCTGGGAAGCGTAGGAATAAGGGATGAGGCTGCCTGTGGTGAATCGGGCTAGGAGAGGCTCGCGGTGGGCCGCGTCGTACACTGATTTGTCAGTGGGGAACTGTTCGGCGATGCGGGCGATGATGCGTTCCTCGTCGGGGGTTAAGGAAGCGGCGGCTGATTCGTCGGCTTGGAGGATCGGGTCGACCAGGTCTCTGTAATTGTTGAGTTGCGGTCCTTTGGGCAGGGCCGCGTACGAGGCTCCGGTCATGCTCGCGCCGAGACAGGTGAATGAGAGCATGTCCGCGTACCAGAGGTATTTTGCAGAAAAGAGGAAACGATCGCCTTTGCGCAAAAGCTTCCTGCGCAGGGCATGCTCAAAAGATTTGAGCACAAGCTTTACGCGTTCAATCGAAAATGGCCGGTCGCCTGAGCAGCAATCATGTGGGCTGCGGCGGTCTTCCAAATGGAGGCGCAACAGCTTGTCCATGGACTCGGACTGGATGGCCCCTGTTTCCCACCGCTTGACCGAGGCGATCCCCACGGAGAGAGCCGCGGCCAGTTGGCCCTGGGTCATCCCTTTTTTGGTCCGCAACATGCGGATAGCCTCTCCGGTCAGCAAGCCTTTCCTGGTGCGATAGGCGTCGGCAATGGCCCTCTGCAATGCCCCTGCGGAGTGGACCGTGCCGGCCTCCAAGCCGCAGGAGGGACAGACATATGCCTCCCTGTCAATGGTCAATTCCTCTCCCCGGAAAGTGACCCTGACGGATCTCCTATTCGTTTCCATGGGAGTCTGGCATTTCGGGCAGTGTAGCGATTTCATACAGAGTTCCATTCACCTGTCCTTGTGCAATGAGACGAGCCAGAACACATCGTCGGACAGGGCAAATTTGAAATAGACCAGGCAGCCGAAGCGATCACTTTGCACATGGAAGGCAAACAGATCGAGGCCAAAGATGGCTTCCTCGTACGACTTCATGGGAGGCCTGGCTCCTGCATACTGCGTTGATCCGATGGTCCCCAAAATTTCGAGGAGCACATCCTGCAGCTCGGACTCGAAATCGTACCCCAGCTCTAAAGCATCGCAGACGCAGACGAGATCGTTCAATATGGCGAATCCTTCCGGAAGCAACGGCTTCCTGCGCCTGCCTGACCTTGCCGAACAGTTCCTTGTGTGTGGGACGATTCATAATCTGGTATCAATTGATACTTTTGTCAATGGGGAATACGACTTCCTTTCAATTACCGCCAGGAATGTGGTGTTGACTTTCGGGTAGTTACGGCGTGGGTGGGAGGGAGTCAAATAAGAAGATGCGCCTGCGGCGCGGCTATGGGTTATGGGCTATAGGCGATTGGAAGAACCGGGTAGCGGCAAGCGGCAAGCGGCGAGGGGGGAAGAAGCTCAAAGCTCAAAGCTCAAGGCAAGAAGAAATGGTGAAGCTTGAGACGTGATGCGTGAAGGGAAGATGCTCAGGGCTGAAAGCAAGAACGAGCGTACCTGGTGTCAGGGCTTGGATTTTGACTTTTCCTTTCGCCAGCCCCCAAGACTAGAGTGCGGTTCGAGGCCTCTTCGGCCAGGGATACTCCTATCTTTTCGTTCGTTATTGTTTAATTTTTCTGTTTCGATAATACTTCCTGACAAAAGAACACTTGAACGATTCGTCCGGCTTGAATGCATGGACGGCTTGAGCATGGGACAGGAGCGATATGGCGATGGAAGAGCGGCAAGATCCTTGGACGGAAGAGCAGGAAGAACATTGGTACGTTCTGGACGGCGAGGAGGTCATTCGTCGTCTGAAGAGTTCGGACCAGGGCCTAAGCGACGAGGAGGCCGGCCGGCGGCTCGAGCAGTATGGGCCCAATGAGCTTGTTGAGGAAGAGCCGATCAGCGCTGTGGTGGTCTTCCTGCAGCAGTTCAAAAATCCCCTGATCTACATCCTGATCCTGGCTGTGGTCGTTACCGCTTCCCTGGGGGAGTTCAAGGATTCCGCGGTCATTTTGGCCGTGATTCTCATCAACGCCATCATCGGGTCCTGGCAGGAACTCAAGGCGGAAAAGTCCATCAGGGCGCTGCGCTCCATGGTCCAGCCCCAGGCACGAGTCATCCGCCAGGGACGGGAAGTGGAGGTCCCGACCGAATCCATCGTCCCGGGCGACATCGTGCTGCTGACGTCAGGTGAACGGGTCCCGGCAGACATCCGGCTTCTGGAGGCCAAAGAGCTGCGCATCGAGGAGGCCGCGCTCACGGGCGAGTCCCTGCCGTCTAGCAAAACCGCCCTTCCCCTGAAGGAGCGGGGGCTCACAGCCGGGGACCAGGAGAACATGGCCTTTGCCGGGACCACGGTCCTCTCCGGCAGGGGCAGAGGCATGGTCGTGGCTACCGGCGTCTTTTCCCTCCTGGGCCAGATCGCGGAGCGGGTCCGCAATGTCGAGTTGACCAAAACGCCGCTGCAGCAGCGCTTCGAACGTTTTGCCAAACTTCTGGGGCTGGCCGTTTTGGGCCTGGCCGTTGTGGTTTTCGGGTTGGGATTCGCCCTGGGCCTTCCCACACTGGAGCTGTTTATGACCGGTGTAGCCATGTCCGTGGCCATTATCCCCGAAGGCCTGCCCGTGGTGGTGACGGTCACCATGGCCATCGGCGTCTCCCGCATGTCCCGGCGCCACGCCATCATCCGCAAGCTGCATGCCGTGGAGACCCTGGGCAGCACGACCATCATCTGTTCGGACAAGACCGGGACCCTGACCAAGAACGAGATGACCGTCCGCTCCATCTTCGACGGCCACGAGGTCTATCAGGTGACCGGGACCGGGTACTCCCCGGAGGGGGAGGTTTTCCCCGGCAAGGAGGACGGTTCCGCTGTCCGGCCGCAGCAGGGCGAACCGCTGGAGCGCGCTCTGCGCATCGGGCTGCTTTGCAACGAATCATACCTTGAGGAGCGCGAGGGGGTCTATCACGTCAAAGGAGACCCCACGGAGGCAGCACTGATCGTGGCCGCGCTCAAGGCGGGACTCGACCGGGGGGCTCTTGAGGAGGCCTTTCCGCAGACAGGGATCATTCCCTACGAATCGGAACGGGGGTACATGGCCACCCTGCACCGGACCGGGGACCGAACACTGGTCTATCTCAAGGGGGCCCCGGAAAAGATGCTCTCCATCTGTACGCTGTCGCTCACCCAGGAGGAGTGCCGCATGGAGGACGTACTCCGGGCGAGCGAGGAGTTTGCCCGGCAGGGGCTGCGGGTTCTGGCCGTTGCCTGGAAGGAAGTGCCTGCAGAGCACGCCACGGTTGCGGACCTGACCGAGGAGCTTGCAGCCGGAGTCATTTTCGCCGGTCTGTTCGGGATCATCGATCCGCCCCGGCAGGAGGTTCTTCAGGCTGTGGAGGAATGCCACAGGGCCGGGATCCGGACGGTCATGATCACCGGGGATCACGCGGTCACGGCCAGGTCCATCGCCGAAACCCTGAACATCGGCGACGGCCGCAGGGAAGTCGTGACCGGGCAGGAGATCGAGGCCATGGACGATGCAGCGCTTCAGGCCGCCAGCCGGGAGGCTTCGGTGTTCGCCAGGGTCGCCCCCCAGCACAAGCTGCGCATCGCCCAGCAGTTCATGCAATCGGGTGAGATCGTGGCCATGACCGGAGACGGCGTCAACGACGCCCCGGCGCTCAAGGCGGCCCACATCGGGGTGGCCATGGGCAGGAGCGGCACGGAGGTGGCCAAGGAGGCCGCGGAGATGGTCCTCACGGACGACAACTTCGCCTCCATTGTGTCCGCTGTGGAGGAAGGCAGGGTCGTCTTCGAAAACATCCGAAAGGTGACGCTCTATCTCATTGGGGGCGGGTTCTCCATCCTGGTCGCCCTCATCGGCACCATGCTGCTGGGCCTGCCTCTGCCCCTGAACCCCACGCAGATCATCTGGCTCAATTTCGTGACCAGCGCCCTGCAGGATGTTTCCCTGGCTTTTGAACGGGGGGAGAAAGGCATCCTCCAGCGTCCGCCTCGGCCGCTCAGCGAGGGCATCCTCACTCCGGCCGTCCTGCGCCGGATCATCCTCGTGGGGCTGACCGGCGGGATCTGCACCCTCGCGATATTCTGGACGAGCATTGCATCCGGCGCCTCCCTGGAGGAGGCCAGGACCCTGGCCCTGACGCAGCTGGTCGCGTTCCAGCTGGTCCAGGTCTTCTGCGCCCGGTCCGTGACCCAGTCGGTGTTTCGCATGAACCACCTGCAAAATCCCTATCTCTACCTGAGCATCACCCTGGCGGTGAGCGTCCACATGGCCGCAGTCTACCTGCCCAGCCTGGAGTGGATCATCCGCACCGTTCCCCTTCAGGCGGAGCAGCTACTTGTCCTTCTGGCCGTAGCCCTGATCTCGCTGGCCGTGGTGGAGGCGGACAAGGCATGGCTTCGGCGCAGAGAGCGCACTGAAGAGAAAACAGTCACCGCCCGTTCGAGACCTCGGTCTTCGAACGCCTGAGAAGTAAGGTTCTGTTATACGGGAGGAAGTTGATCCCACGGGGAGCACCTCCCCAGAAGACGTTGTTTCGAAGAGGAACCAAGGATCAATAGAATGGAATTCAGATCATATGCCCCACATGATGCATCAGCCATAGAACACCTTTTCGAAACGGTGTTCACCGAGTCGGAGGGTGAATCCGAAGGGGCTCTGGTCGGCGGCCTGGCCAGGGAGCTGATGGCCGGGACGGACAGCAAGGAACTCCATGGGTTTGTTGCCGTAGACTTGGAGCAGATTATAGGCGCCATCTTCTTCAGCCGGTTGACCGTTGAGCAGAACATCGACGTCTTCATCCTCGCCCCTGTCGCTGTCCGCAGTGGTCACCAGGGCATGGGCATAGGACAGGCATTGATCAGACACGGTCTGAAGGAGTTGAAAAGACGTGGTGTGAGGATCGTGACCACATATGGAGACCCAAAGTTCTACTCCAAGGTAGGGTTCCGCCCGCTTTCCCAGGAGACGATCAAAGCGCCCTTCACCCTTTCCCAACCCGAGGGATGGCTTGGCCAATCCCTGACCAATGAGCCGGTAGAGACAATTCCCGGCCGCTGTTCCTGCGTCAAGGCGTTAAATAATCCGTCGTATTGGTAACGGATCGTCGGATTTGTTGGATTCGTTGGATTCGTTGGATTCGTGGGATTCGTGGGATTCTTTACTTGTTCAATCGTCAAGTAAGCTAATCAGGGAGAATGGGCGCACAAAAAGATCCTCCCATATGGAACACAAAAGGGCGCCCGCAAGGGACGCCCAAATAGATGCATTTGAATTGTTTCGAATTTCGATATTCGAATTTCGGATTTACTTCTTCAGAAGCTCATTCACCTTCTCCATCACCTTGAACGAATCAGCCACGTAGAGAACGTCGGCTTTGCCCTGGGCCCAGCCGCAGCCGGCGTCCAGGTTGACGGCGCGGCGCTCCTTGATGAAGCGCCAGCCCACCACGTGGGGTTCCTCGCCGTGGCAGCAGGTGGCCAACCCCTTCTGGTGCCTGGGGGTGGAGCCGGTCTGGCCCACTTGATGGAGGTGGGTCAAAAACGGGAGCACGGCCTGGCCCTCACCGCTTAAGTCCACCAGGGACTTGGAGCTGCCCAGGGAGGCCTTGGTGGTGCTGGTGAAACCGAGGATCAGCTCGCCCGCCTCCTTGGCGTGGGTCTGGCCGTCGGCCTGCTTCTTGGTCCAGCCGGCACCGGCCACGAAGAGGATCGCGGCGTCCGGGCGGATGGTCTGCTCGTCCGCCGACGGCGCCTCGATGCCCACGACGGTGGTGCGCAGGCAGCTCTCGGGCAGGTCCACGTCGACAGGGGTCACGGACGCTTCGCCCTCGCCCTGGAAGGGATCGTAGCAGCCCGGGGAGACGGTCATGATCCAGGGGCGCTGCTCCCGGGTCAGATTGGCAACCATGCGCTGGCGGTAGAACCAGCGGGTGGCGGTTGGAGTGCCGCCGTCCGCGGACACGCCGGTCAGCTGGGTGTCGATCCGGCCGCCGAGCCGGAAGGCCACGCCGGGCAGGACCCGCGAAAATCGCGAGTCGGCCGGGGCCACCACCAGAGTGGCGCCGGATGCTTTGCACAAGGCCTCGCAGGCCGCCGCATCCGTCGCGTACCGGGCCTGACCGAACTCGGCGCCGGACGCACTGAAAAAGGATTTTGCGCCGCACCCGCCGATGGTCCTGGCCGCACCGGCCACGTCCTCGCCGACCAGCCCGACGCTCAGCTCCGCGCCAAGCCCCTCGACCAGGGATTTGGCTGCGCTTAAAGACTCCAGGGACACCTTGGACAGGGTCCCGTCCGCTTCCGTATGTGCAAGAAAAAGTAATTTTTCCATGGAATGTCCTTTTGCTCGAATCCGTTATTGCCGGATCCAGTCCACGATTTCCCTGGCGATCTCGTCCACGGACACGTCCTTGACCACCCGGGTCTCCCGCTTCTGCTTGGGCAGCTCCACGGACTTGAACGTCACGCCCTGGGCGCCGACCGGGGCCGGCTGGGCCTTCTGCAGGGCGGGCATGATCAGCCGCATGTTCTGCATGCCCACCTGGGGGTTGTTCGGAGGCTCGGGCAGGTTGCCGGTGGCCCAGCCGAGCACGGCCGGTGCGCCCTGGCAGGAGGAGATCTGATAGCTCCCGCCCTCGATGCGCTCCATGACCTCGAAGGAGCCGTCCTCCTTGACCGTGAGCTTGTCCACGCCCTGGAACTGGTCGCAGATGCCGAGCCGCTCGCCGACCATCTGCATGGTGGCGCCGGTGCCCCGGGATGCGGACTGCCAGCCGCCGAAGAGCAGGAGCTTGGACTTGTCCAGCCCGGCGATGGAGTCGATGGCACCCGCCAGCTTCTCGGCCACCTCGAAGGACTCGGTGAACCCGCCGGCCGGGCCGTCCAGGACCACCAGCTCAAAGGGCACCTTCTGCCCGATGGACATCATGACCTGCTGCAGCTTGGCCTTGGGGCCGAGGGCCACCAGCCAGACCTTACTCCCGGGGTTGTTCCGGGCCAGATTGGCCGCCTCGAACAGAGCGTGACCGGCCCAGGGATCGAGCACCGCCGGCAGCATCATCTCGTTTTTGAGCGCCGGCCCCTGGGGCGACTGCACCGGCTCCAGGGTCTGCAGCGGATCCGGCACGATGGAACCGCAGACGACTATGTGGAATTCAGAACTCATAAAACCTCCAATTAAAAAATTCGAAATTCGAAACTCGAAATTCGAAACAAAACCTAAAGACGACTCAGCGTCGCCACGCTTCCTCTTCCCGTTTCGAATTTCGAATTTCGTGCTTCGGATTTAGTTTTCAGCAGAATGCAATCCCCCTGCCCCGGCCAGGAACTCGATGTTGGTCCGTTCCTTGTCCGTGGGGTGGGGTTTGGAGCAGTTCCAGAGACAGGCGCCGCAGTGCACGCATTTTTCCCGGTCGAATTGGGGCACCCCGCCTTCCGGGTTGGTGGTGATGGCCTGACCCGAGCAAGCCTCGATGCAGGTCTTTTCACGGCAGCCTTCGCAGGTCCCGGGATCCACGAACACGACGTGGTCCTTATACCCGCCCGGGGCCTGGACCTTGCCCCCCATGAGCAAGGCGTCCTGGTGGGAGACCAGGAGCTTTCCGTCGTACGGAATCTCGGGCCAGCCGGCCCGGTCCATGAGCCGGCCGTGCAGGGACTGGCCCTTGGCCGTGCACTCCTGCCGAATGCGCTCGATCTCCTCCGGGGAGATTTTAGGGCCGTAATATTTTTCAATGGAGGGGATGCGTTCCCAGGAGCGCTTGACCTTGGACGGCCAGGCGTATTTTCCGTTGGTGAACCCGGCCAGGGCCATGCCCATAAGGCCCCGCACAAACCCCTTCTGGAACCCGTCGCGGGAGTGCTCGGCGATTTTGCCCTCTGAATCCACCCAGCTGGCCCGGCGGCGGGACACGTAGGTGGCCTCGAGATTTTCCCTGGTGAACGGTTTGTTCCTGCGCAAAAGGTCCAGCACGGACTCAGCCAGGATAACGCCTGTTGTCCAGGCCTCGTCCACGCCCGAGCCGGTCAGCACGTTGGTGGAACCGGACCCCTCGCCGATGCGGGCAAACCCGTCCCCGGCCAGGCGCGGCTCACCCTGCTTGCCAGACTCCTGGATGGACTTGGCCCCCCAGGAGCGCATGGTCCCGCCCTCCAGGTGCTTCCACAGGGCCGGATGCAACATCCAGTGCTGGAGGTAACGGTAGGCCGTGCGCACCGGGTTGTCGAACCAGGACGGCACGAAGATGCCCAGGGAGGCGGTATTGTCAGGATAGACGTAGAGAAACCCGAAGATCTCGGGCTCGGGATAGCCCAGGGTGTGCAGAACCGTGCCAGGCTTGAGTTCGCAGCCCTCGGGCAGGTCCACCACCATCTTCATGCCCACGGCCCAGTCCCGCTGGTGATGGCCCTCTGGCAGACCCAGCTCCTGGTCCAGCAGGCGGCCCACAGGACCGACAGGACCGTCACCGATCACCGTGAGGGCCGCCTTGATGTCCATGCCGGGCATGAAGTTCGCGTCCGGGTTGCCCTTTCTGTCCGTGCCCTGGTCCGCCAGCCTGACCCCGGTGACCGCGCCCTCTTCCACAAGCGCCTGACTCACCGGGGTGGAGGGCCAGATCTGAACCATGCCCGAGCCCATGACCTGGGAGCCGACCCACTGGTTGAACTGGCCGATGGACAGGACCATGCCCCCGTGCTTCTGCAAAAATGCCGGCACATAGGGCAGCTCCAGGGCGTGGTCCTTCACAGGCAGGACGGCCTTCAGCCCCTTGAGAACAACGTCGCCGGCGCGAAGCACGGCGGACCTTCGGCTGGCCCCGATGGGGTCCAGAAGATAGAGGACCTTCTCCTCCTTGACCTCGGCGGCCATGGGGATCTGGGAAAGGTCAAGATCAGGGAAGGACGCTCGGATGGAGCGGCCCTTGGTCACCACCCCGGAGACCCCGAAGCCGATGTCGTCGGCCCGCTCGTAGCAGATGACCTGCGGCGGCATGCCCGGCATGGCCGCGCTTTCAGCCACAGGCGTGCCGTCCTCCTTCATCAGCCCCCGGTTCAGTGTGGTCAGAAAGCCGCCCATGGCAGGGCCAAAGCCCACGCAGGCGATGTCCACCTCCAAGGTCTGACGTTCAAACTGGGGAGTATCGTTCTCGGACGGCGTCATGCCACCTCCGGTTCGTCGTTTCGATGCTTATAAAGGATAGTCCAGGGCTTCGGGGATCATGACCTGGGTCAGGGCCTGGCCTGCGCGGTCCTTGGACAACCGGGACCCCACCAGCGACCCGTCCACCTGGTTGCGCAACCGCATGAACACCTCCGCCCCTTCAAAGGCGGGCTGAAGCGAACAGTCACCACCGCAGCACCCCTGGGGCACAGCCAGGTAGCCGTTGACCAGTTCGGCGCAGATCCGGGCAGACTCGCCGGCGGCTCGGGCGGCGTGCACATGAGCCATATCCGTGTAAAAGGTCAAAAGTCCTTCCAACCCTTCGGCCACCACTGGATTTTCCGGCCCCTTGGCCGCAAGCTCCAGTACGTCCGCGATCAGGTATTTGGCGCTCAAAAGCCAGCTCAGCCCATCGGCCATGGGAAACGTCACGCCCTGGCGCTTGGCATGGTACAGGGGCTTGCCGTCCGGATCCTTGGCCGCCTGGAGGTGCTCCAGTGTCCAGAGCCAGAGTTCCATGGCCTTGGCCAGGGTGCAGGCGCCCAACCCCGGACGCTCCCTGCCGGTGCGCTCCAACTCCTCGATCCACTTGCGCAAAATGGTCAGGAAGATCTCAGAGGTCATGGTGGCGGTGAGATGGCGGCGCTGCACAGCCTCGGGCCCCTCGTAGGTGGCCTCGAGCTGGCCGTCCGTCCACTTGTGGAACAGAAATCCCGGGCAGTCCTCGGTGATGCCGTATCCGCCCACCAGGCTGACAGCTTCGCGCATCATGGTCGTGCCCACGCCCGTGTTCCAGAGCTTGCATGCGGGGTTCAAAACACCGGAGAGCGCGTCCAGCACCACGTAGCGGACGAGAACGTCCCCTGCGAGTTCCTGGAGCCGGGCCTCGTCGCGCTCCCCTTCCGGGGTGTGGAAGAGCTCGATGTACTCCTTGGCATCATCGAACTTCTTCTTCAGGGTCAAGAACTGCTTGCGCGCGCCCTTGATGCCCTGCTCCTCGAAGATGCGGTCCTTTTCCTTTTCAATGGGATCGAATTCATCGGCGCGCCGGGCCGCTTCAAACCCCAGGGACGCGCCGGCCTCGCCGCAGGACCAGACATCCACCAGCCGGTGCACGGCGTCCTGGTTCATCTGAATGCCGAGATCAAATCTGGGCGTATCCGGGTTGGATGCGCTGCCCCCCCTGAACCGCTGGCGGTGATAGCGGATCACCGGCTCCACAGCAGAAAGGAGCTTTGCCGAGGTCATGATCCCCACCGGGATGCGGGTGCGGTGAAACACGGCCGCAATGATCTCTCCATGGGTGTAGTTCGGAACGATCACCCCGTCCTGCACGGTGTACCCGCCGATGATCCGGCTTGCCGGAATGGTGAGGTTCAACACCGGATCCCTGGTGGAGGAAAGCTGGTGCACCATCTTGAGTGTCGGTGCCCCGCGGTCGAAAATCCCGGGATCGGTCTCCTCCAGGATGACCATGCAGGAACTCTTGATCCGGTCGTCGCCGGTTTCCACGGCCGCGGTCACAAAGTGGGCGAAATCCATACCGGTGATGAACCGGCCGCGCTTTTCCACCTGCAGGAGCGGCTCCTCGCCCTCCTGCCATTCCGCTACCCGGACCCTCCCGGAAATCACCCCGGTGTCCACACCGACGTAGGGCAGCGCTTCGGTCAGGGCGAACCCGCCCCTCCAGACGTTCCGGTCTTCGCCGGGCTGGGGAGGCACGCATTTGGACATGTAGTAGTCGCGCTGCTCCGGGGTGCCCCGCTCATGGATGGGGGCCAGAGCCAGGTTGCTGGCCAGGCTGCAGGTAGCCGCTCCGGCATCGACCCAGGCCAGTTCAAAGGCAATGAGTGACAGCACCAGATTTTTCGGTCCTTCGATGAACCCGCCCTGAGAGGGGTCCATGAACGCCGCGGTGAGCCCTGACTGGTCAAAGGCCGTGAGCAGTTCTTCCTTGCGCTCGTTCCACTCGTGGGAATTGCGCACGCCGTCGGCCACCAGCCGGGCCACGACCGTCCTGGCGATCTGTCGGGCGGACTGGACCACCATCTGCATTTCAAAGCGGTCGGTGAACCGCCACATAATTTGTCGTACATCGTCTCCCGGCAGCGTGCGAAGTGTTTCCATGAGTATTCCTGGTCGTTTTATATATGGATGGAGGATAGGACATGGGCCTTTGGGAGCCAGTTTGATAAGGCATTTCCCCGAAGGGAGTCAACCAAGCCGTTCCTGCCATGCATGGCGCCATCGCTCTCGGGAACGGGGGGCAAAGCCAAGGATTATTGTCTCTGGTCTGCCCTTATGAATTGAACTCCAGGCCGGTTTCGTATAGGAGTCCTGATCTGCTCTTCAACAGAAAAAAACGGTCTTATACATCAAGGAACTGAAAATGATTGGACACCGCGTCGTCGTCACAGGTCTCGGGGCTGTAACGCCCCTGGGAAACGACCTGACCAGCTCATGGGAAAACCTGATTGCAGGAAAATCCGGAATCGGCCCGGTGACCAGGTTCGATACCAGCGATCACCAGACCACCTTTGCCGGCGAGGTCAAGGATTTTGATGCCGAGCCCTTTGTCCCGGCCAAACAGGCCAAGCGGATGGAGCTTTTCACCCTTTATGCCGTAGCCTGCGCCAAGATGGCCCTGGCAGATGCGAACTGGGAAATTCCCGAAGAAGAACGGGCCCGGGTCGGAGCGATCATCGGCTGCGGTCTTGGCGGTCTGGAGTCCATTGAAACCTATCACGAAAAGCTCCTGAAACAAGGCCCGAGGCGGATTTCGCCTTTTTTCATCCCCATCATCATCGGGAACATGGCTGCCGGTCAGGTAGCCATTTTCACCGGGGCCATGGGCCCGAACCTGGCCACTACCTCGGCCTGCGCTTCGGGAATGCACGGGGTCGGGTACGCCTACTCCGAAATCAAGCTGGGCCGGGCTGACGCCATGATCTGCGGCGGGACCGAATCCGTGATCACACCCATGTGCTTTGCCGGGTTCAACGCCCTGAAAGCCTTGTCCACCAGAAACGACGACCCGCAGCGAGCCTCGCGCCCCTTTGACAGAGATCGCGAGGGGTTCGTGGTAGGCGAAGGGTGCGGGCTGCTCCTTATCGAATCCCTGGAGCACGCAACGGCAAGAGGGGCCAGAATCTACGCCGAGATCGTGGGATTCGGCGCCTCCGGGGACGCGTACCACATGACCGCCCCGGAAGAATCCGGCGCAGGCATGGCTCTGGCCATGGAAGCGGCTGTGCGGGAAGCGGAAATCTCCCCCGAGGAGGTGGACTGCATCAATGCCCACGGCACCTCGACCCAGCTCAACGACCTCACCGAGACCAGGGCCATCAAAAGGGTCTTTGGCGCCCATGCCCGAAACATTCCGGTTTCCGCCAACAAATCCCAGATCGGCCATCTGCTGGGCGCCGCCGGCGGGGTGGAATGCGTCTTCAGCACCAAGACCATCCACGAGGGCATCATCCCCGGCACGATCAATCAGGAGAATCCCGACCCTGAATGCGACCTCGACTATGTCGGGGACGGTTCCCGGAAACAACAGGTGGAGTATGTGCTCTCCAATTCCTTTGGGTTCGGCGGCACCAACGCCTGCGTTCTGTTCAAACGTTTCGAAGAATAACGCCGGACAGGCCTTTCAACGCACCATGTTCCAGGGGGACCGCCGGAACTTCCGGCGGTCCTCCGGGTTCCATTTACGCCAGAAACCTGCAGCCTGTCTCCTTAGCTCTTATGCCTGCGCTCATCTTCCTCTGCTTCGCGCATGAGCCGTTTGGCCCATTCCGGAGAATGGCTCACGAGCATCTCCTGTTGGTCCTCGCTGAAATGTTCTTCGGTCCAGGGATTGGGAAGAATGGTGTCGTCGGTTTGAGCCATGGCGCTTTCGGTCTCGACCTTCTGTTCCCATCCTGAAGCCCCTTGTTCACGAATGAAACGCTTGGCCTCGTCCTCGTTCATTTCCCAGTAAAATTTCTGCATACCCCCTCCTTGAATTTTATCTTCCCATAGCGTGATTCTGATCTCCGGTCACGCCTCTGATTGACGTTTCCCCTGACCTAACCACCCCCTGAGCGTCTGATGAAAGCATGGTATTCCCTCTTGCCGGTGACCCGACATTCCTGCCCATGATATGCTCCAAGGATCGGGGTTCGGGTGGGTCAATTCGAGAATGCACGGTTGCATATTTTCGGATTCCCCGTGATGTGATATACTCGATAAAATCCCCTTTCAGGAGCCATTGCATGAACGTACTGCTTGTCTACCCCAAGTTTCCGGACACCTTCTGGAGTTTCACCTATGCGCTGCCTTTCATCAACAAGAAGGCGGCCCACCCTCCATTGGGGCTTCTCACGGTGGCGGCCATGCTCCCTGAGACTTGGAACAAGCGGCTCAGGGACGTGAATGTGGATCCGCTTTCCGACAAGGACCTTGCATGGGCCGATCTGGTGTTTGTGGGCGGCATGGTGGTGCAGCGTACTTCGGCCCGCCAGATCATCGCCCGCTGCAAAGAAGCGGGTCTGACGGTCGTGGCAGGCGGCCCGCTCTTTGTCATCGAGTCCCAGGAGTTTGACGAAGTTGACCATTTTGTCCTGGATGAGGCGGAGATCACACTGCCCCGGTTTCTCGAAGACCTGGATCGCGGCCGGCCACAACGGATGTACCGGGCCGAAGGGTTTGCCGATATGCACCACACGCCCGCGCCCGACTGGACGCTTCTCGACCTGAACAAATACGCCTCCATGTCCCTGCAGTTTTCCCGGGGATGCCCGTTCAACTGCGAATTCTGCAACGTCACATCCTTGTTCGGACACAAGACGCGCATGAAAACACCGGAGCAGATTATCGACGAACTGGAGGGGCTTCATGCTGCCGGGTGGAAGGGGAACACGTTTTTTGTGGACGACAATTTCATCGGCAACAAGCACTATCTCAAGACCCGGCTTTTGCCCGCACTGATCGAATGGCGCAAGCACAGAAAGGAGTTTTCGTTCTATACCGAGGCGTCCATCAACCTGGCCGACGACCCCGTCCTTTTGGACCTGATGGTCCAGGCAGGCTTCCATTCCGTGTTCATCGGCATCGAGTCCCCAGATGAAGAGAGCCTTGCCGAATGCCGCAAAAGCCAGAACACACAGCGGGATCTGCTCGAAGACGTCCGGACGATCCAGCGGGCCGGGCTGCAGGTTCTGGGTGGATTCATCGTGGGATTTGACTGCGACACGCCCTCAACGTTCCAGAGGGTGGTGGATTTCATCCAGAGCAGCGGCATTTGCACCGCCATGGTCGGACTGCTCCAGGCACCTCCCGGAACCCCGCTGTTTGACAGGCTCATGCGGGAAAACCGGCTGATCGGGGTGACCACCGGTGACAATGTGGACGGCACCACGAACATCATTCCCCGCATGGGGATGGATTGTCTGCTCCAGGGATACCGTTCCATCATGGATGACCTCTATTCGCCGCGCCAGTACTATCGGCGCGTCAGAACCTTTTTTCGGGAGTTCAGCCCTCCCCAGCTTCAATCCATGGAACCGAAGCGGTGCATGGCCTTTTTGCGCTCCATTGTCCGGCTGGGCATCCTGGGCCGAGAGCGGTTCCACTTCTGGGGCCTCATGGGCTGGGTATTGACCCGGAACCCCAAACAAATCCCCCTTGCCGTCACACTGGCGGTTTACGGGCACCATTTCCGCAAAATTTGCGAACTGCACATCGTCCGTTCGGGTCCCGACTCCTCGCCCTGAGCCGCCGGTATCACTTCGGGACCATCTTTGACCCTTCGCAGCAGGGGGTATCTTCGGGCAATCGTGGAGATATCCTGACGATCGCCATTTGCACCCACCCTGCATGCTGTTTTGACCATTTCTGGACCTTGTTTTGCACCGTCGCGGACTGACGACCCTACCCAATCTTTGAAGTGAACAATTTCAAAATGTTTCTGCAAATCAAGTCTGCAGCGGAGTCAAAAAATGGTCTATTGTGCGGCGCTCATGAAGGAAGAAGGCACCAAACGGGATGCAGGGGTTCTCATCGTGGAGATCACCGCCGGGTACCTCAAGGATCTTGAAGGGCTGTTTACGGTTCCAACCTTCTCTCTCTCCTCAGTGGGACGGGGAATATTTCAGGACACCTGCCCGGTCTTCATTCCTGCCGAAGAGATGAAAACGCTCGACCCGGAAAGTCTGGGCTTTCTCGATTCGATCCATGACATGCGGGTGATCTTTGATTTGCCTGAGGGTCTGAAGCAACTTTTTGAGCGCGAAAGGGACCGACACTGCTTTGATTTCACCATCGTGGCCCTGGCGCCGAAACACCAGCGCAAGATGTTCTCCTGGCGGGCCATGCCGACCCGCGTCTCAGGGCCGGAAGACACGGAATCCTATGCCAGCGAAATGGCCGTACTGGATCACGGCCAGATCCAGTCCCTCTACGACACGGTCGGGGAACTGCTGGCCAGGATCAGATAACAGGCCGTTGAAAAATCCCCGCTGACTGCGTTGCTTCAAAAAGCCCAAACCCTC
>JBKHAV010000059.1:0-16049 GCA_046542715.1 Desulfovibrionales bacterium | reverse complement strand
GCATCAGCGGCGCAGGCCTCGTCCAGATGTTGGATGGTGTTGATCAATCGGCTCAGCTCCTCTGCCTGATCCTTCAGGTGGAAGATAGCCTGCCTGGCAAACTGCATAGTGGACTGGGTGCCTGAGGCAATGGAATCCACCTCTGTCATGGCCCGGCTGATCTGCTCGGAAGCGGCGGATTGCTGCTCCACCGCAGAAGCGATGGACTGGACCTGAAAGGAAGTCTCCTCCACAAGGGAGAGGATCTCCTGGAGCAGGTCCCCTGACGTCGTGGCCCGGCTGGTGACCTCCTGTACGTTTTTGGCGGCTTTGCCCATTTCCTGGTCAGCCTCTTTGGAGCTTTCCTGAATGCTGCGGATCACCTCGCCGACTTCAGTGGTGGCGGCCATGGTCTTTTCCGCCAGCTTGCGCACCTCATCGGCAACCACGGCAAACCCGCGGCCTGCGTCACCGGCACGGGCGGCTTCAATAGCGGCGTTCAGGGCCAGAAGATTCGTCTGGTCGGCAATGTCATTGATGACACTGATGACTTGCCCGATATTGTCGGCCTGACTCGAAAGTTCACCCACGCGCCTGTCCAGACCGTTTATGACACCGGCAACCTCCTGGATCTCAGAGATCAGCTGCTTCAGTGCTTTCGATCCTTCCCTGACCCGGCTGCTGGCTTCGTCAGCATGCGTTGCAGCCTGCTGCGAGTTTCTGGCAACCTCCAGCACGGTGGCGTTCATCTCCTCCATGGCTGTGGCGGATTCAGTGACCCTGTCCTTTTGCACTCCGGTTTCCTCTTCGGCCTTTGCTATCTTGTGCGAGAGGTTCTCTGAGGAATCGTTCACATCCCTGGCAATAGCGATGGTTTTTTCCGCCACTTCGGTGATACATCTGTTTTTTTCCCTGATCTCCTCTTCCTGCAGCCGGACCGTTGTCAGGTCGAAATACAGAGTAAAGGAACCGAGGATCTTTTTGTCCGAATCAAGTATGGGCAGCGCCGTGGACACGAAGACCCGCCGAGTGCCTTTTTGTGTTGTTATGTCGGCCTGGCGTTCAATTTTTTTGTGCGTTTTCAACACTTCCGTAGACGTTGTGGAGCGGGATTCGTCGTTGAAAAACGCCTTTCCCGGAGTTTTGCCCTCAATGCTTTCCGGTGAACCGCTGATGTCCAGCAGATCGATGAGAACCTGACTGATTTTGGTGATTCTCCCTGAGGTGTCCAGGGTAAGGTATGGAAAACTCCCGGACAGACAGTGCAGGACCCCTTCGGAGTAATCCATGTTTTTCTTGATTGTGGAAACCATTTGAACAAGGGATTCCTTGAGATCGGCCAGTTCGCAGACAAAGGATCCCTGAATGGTCGCCTTGAGATTCCCCCCGGCAATCTCGTGGGAAAAGTCGATGAGCCGCTCCAGAGGCCGAATCAGATCCCTGCGGATGAACCAGATGGGCCCCAGAGGGATAAACAGCGCCGAGACAACGGCAATGATCAGCGTGTTCATCAAAATTCCCTGATACGCCGTATCATGCAGAGCGAAATACAAATAGAGGAGAATAATTCCCGTGACAGTTATCACTGACGCGAAGACAGTTCCGACGACTCGTAGCTGAATGGAATCCCGCATTGTCGCTCCTCGATTTGGAATGATGAAGTGCAGAACCTATAGAGGATAAGTCCGAAGCTGACAATTCTCTGCCGTTGCCGAACTAAAGCACTGTCCCGGCGAATGCATCCGGCATAGAAACGGGTGTTTTCGCTCGAGTCTTTTCGCTTCAGCCATCAGCATTGTCCCGGATGCAGTACTCTGTAGCTTATCGGCGGGAAGTGAAATTACTATAGACACAGGAAGATCGCCCCCCTGGACGAAGAGGTCCGAAGGGACGCAATCTCCCCTTGGAAGCGCTTCGAAAATCTGGCACAGGTGAGGCTCTCAAAACATTTATAAGGATATACATGTGAACCTTTCCTTCCTTCTGCTCGGGTTGTGGATCGGGTTGGCGGGACTCGGATTCTGGTTCGGTTTCGCCCGGCCGGTCCGGTTCCTGCGCAGTCTCCCGCAGGCCGTTTTTTTCATCAGCACTTTCATCCTCGTGCCGGCAACAGCCTTTGTCATTTGGGAACAAGCCAGTCAGACCGGCAGTCTCCAATCGTACGATATCCCACCGCATCCCGCTCTGGAAAGGACCACGAGCTCGACCACGGGAACGGGGGAAAGCCCCCTGTGGGTTTTCCGGGCATCGGCTGATGCACAATCCATTGTGTTGTTTTACCGGAAGAGAGCAAACCGTCCTGGATGGGAACTGAAATACATCACCCCGGTGCAAATCGTGCTCAGGCGAAAGGGACAGGAACTCATCATCTCCGCCCAGGATCATCACCAGGGGAGTATCGTCACCTATCTGCTTCGGGAACCGTGAACCCACTGGGCTTTCTTCTGATTATTTTCTAGGCCTGAAGCCTGAGCAGGAGTTCACACTTTTCGAGCACTTCCTGCACAAACCCTGTTTGACCGCGGACCAGTTTTACCATGGCTTCTTGTGGGGTGAACCATGCTCCGCGATCCACTTCGGGAAACTCCTGGAACGTTCCTGACTTTGGTGGCCACTGCAGGGAAAAGGTATTGCTCTGTAAACCGCCGGGGTCATACTCACCCCTGAAAGCCCACGCATGCACCACCTTTCCCGAGGGTTGCCGCAGGGGCGTGAGTTCGACAAATGGGCCGTCCGGCAATTCGAAACCGGTCTCCTCACGAAATTCCCGCTTTGCCGCTGCCAAAGGGGCTTCCCCCTTGGCAACTTCCCCTTTGGGGATGGACCAGGCACGGGTATCCCTGTTTTTCCAAAACGGCCCGCCCATATGCACGAGAAACAGCTCGATACCCTGTTCCCCGACCCTGCAGGCAATCAGTCCTGCACTCTGTTTTGGCATGGTGGTATTTCTCTTTATTGCGTGAACGTGTTGACCATGAACCGCCCCCGAACGGCCACTACATTGTCCTGCATCGTTTTCACGAGGATTGCTCCGAAAGGGACTTGTCAGGAAAAATTCCCAGGAATACACTCCGGCCATGGATCCTGTTACCCACACCATTGCCGGTGCGCTCTCCGGTCGCGTTCTGGCCAAGCGGTTCAGTCCCTGGAAAATCTTCTTCTTCTGTGTGATCGCGGCATGGGTGCCGGACCTCGACAGCTTTGTCGGATTCGGTCCTGAAGAGTACCTTCTCTACCACCGGGCGTTCACCCATTCCATCTTAGGCATTCCTCTTCTGGCCGGCCTTCTTGCCGGGATTTTCAAACTCTTCTGGAAGCAGGCCCCGTTCCTGCCCCTGTTCGGGATCGGTTCCGCAGTCATGGCCCTACAGGTGTACCTGGATCTGGCCACCACCTTCGGGACCATGATCTTGTGGCCCTTCACGGATCACCGGTTCGGCTTTCCGGGAATCTTTATCATCGATCCGGTCTTCACGCTTGTGCTCGGCATCCTGCTGCTCCTGACCTTTGTGTCCGGGAACAGGCGCAGACTTTTCGGATTTTTCGGCCTCCTTTTGGCCGTGGTTTATCCCCTGTTCAGCCTGGGCATCGGGACGGCCCTGGAATCCATGCTGACAACGCAGATGCGACCCGGCACACCCTACGACAGAATTCACGTGACCACCGACCTTTTCACCCCATGGTACTGGAAAGTTGTTGCAGAAGGAAACGATCACTACGGGCTCGGCGCTTCCAGCCTGTTCCTTTCCATATCCGAACCACCCCTCGTCACCTTCCAAAAGCCCGACCCCGACCTGGTGGACACCCTGCGCGAATCCGATTCATTTTTCCGTACCTGGTTCTGGTTCGCCCAGTTTCCGGCCATTTCCTCGATCCAGGAAACAGCAAAGGGGCGAGAGATCACTTTTCTGGACCTCAGATTCTACAGTCGCTCACCCATCGGGAGAAAAATTTTTCCTGATTTTGATCCCCCTTTCACCTTGACGGCTTTCTTTGACCCTTCAGGAAAGGTGACGGCCTACGCCTACCATCGACACGGGGAAACCCTCATCACCCGGGTCCCCGACTGATCGGGTGCTGTCCCGGCGAACCTCGGCTAAAGTCAATGCTGTGCGAAAAAGGTCTATATATCCATCATCTCAAAGAAAACTCCTGGAAACAAACGCGCAAACAACGTATTGAGAACCCAGGAACAGGGTTCATGACAAGACGACAACCTCGGAGGAAGGGATGAATACCAAAGAACTCATTGCCATGTTGAACAGAGATATCGCCGAAGAGCACGCCGCCATACTGCGCTATCTCGTGCACAGTTACATCGAGGGCGAGGATACCCCGGTCGGCGCAAACCTTCTGTCCCGCTCTAGAGAGGAGATGTGGCACATGCATTGGCTGGGCATGGTCATAGGGCAGCTCGGGGGCGAACCCAACCTGGTTCCTGCTGAATACCCGTTCGATCCCACCAGCAGGGCTACGATCCTCGAGTCCTACATCAAATACGAAGAAGATCTGGTGCCCCACTACATGGCTGAAGCGGACAAGGTGAGTGACCCCCACATCAAGCGTGTCCTGCGTCGTGAAGGTTGGGAATCCGGTGTGCACGCCAAAAAATTCAAACGCCTCTTGAACAAGCTCGCCCCGGAACAGGCTGACGGGTTGCCTGAAAACGAGATGGAAATGTCCGGCGCCCTCCTGGACCGGCTCCAGGCCGAGGTCAAGGACAAGTACACCGAGATGCTTCAACATGTCCGCCACGCATGGGTTTATCAGACAGAATCCCACATGGCCTGGGAACTCATGGATCAGAGCATGGCAAAAATGAAGCAGCTCGCCCATTTTTCCGAGGATGTTGCTGAAAACGGGCTGGAGCCGGACTTCAAGGCAGGCGCGGTTGATCTCAGTCTGGACATGCGAAAAGGGCTTGCTAGCTCCCTTGAGATTGTCGAGTCAGCCCTGCCGAGACACAAAAAGCTCCTGGAAGATTCCGAAGTTCAGAAGCACGCCGGTTTCGTCATAAACCTGGATTTGACCATCAAGCAGGAAGAGTATCAGCAGAAAGAACTCAAGGAGTTCTTGAAGAAGTTGAAATAAATCCGTTCAAGGGCCGTGATCGGGTTCGCACTCCTTGTTCAACACCCCGGCCACGGCTTCGGCTATATGTTTAACAGCCATCTTCTCCCCCCGGCGTTTCATTCCGCCACGAAGCTGCATGACGCATCCAGGGCATTCGGTAAGCAGGAGATCGGCACCGGTTGCAGCCATGTTGTCGAGTTTCTTGGCCAGAATCTGCGCTGAAATCTGGGGGAATTTAAGCGAAAACGTCCCCCCCAGACCGCAGCACACATCCTCTTCAGCTGCAGGATGGTACTTGAAACCCGCCATCCTGAGGAGTTCCTTGGGCTGGCGTTTTACGCCCATGCCCCGGCACTGGTGGCAGGGATAATGGTAGGCCACGGTTTCCCCGGAAGGATCGAAATCTTCCGGACCGAGTTCGAGCACCTCCGTGAGGAAGGAACTATAATCAACGACCTTGTCGGCAAACTGCCTCATTCTGGCTTCCGATTCGGCATGTCCTGCGAAAAGACGTGGGTATGTGTATTTGAGATGCGAGGCACAGGAAGCACATAGGGTGACGATCAAATCGTATTCGTTCGGATCTATGGCCGCCACATTCAACAGGGCCACATCCCGTGCCGTGTTCGCCTCGCCCATCATGCGCGCCGGCAGGCCGCAGCAGGTCTGACCCAGAGGAAATTCTACATCCGTCCCTTTTCGGGCCATGGTCCGGACTGCCGCCTCCAATTGTTCCGGGTAGACGAAGTCCTGGACGCAACCTCCAAACAGGGCTACCCGCTGCCGCGGATTTTTTACCTCCCGACGCAACGCCGGCCAGCGGTCCCGAAACGGCCGGTCAACAATGGCCGGAATGGCCCGGAACTCCTGCTCCCTGAAGACCATAGGCAAATGACGGAGGAAGCCTTGTGACACCAGCGGCTTTTGAACCTTGGCAGCGGCACGCAAGAGGCCGTGGAAAAGCCTGCGGTTTTTGAGGGCCATACCCATGAATCGGGAAATCCCGGGATGCCCGCCCTCTGTGCCTATGCGTTCCTGCACCTCCCGAATGAGAAAGGGCAGATCGATACCGGCGGCGCAGACTTCGCGACACGCCTCGCAGTTCACACAATTTTGAATCAGCCCGGCAGCCCGGTCCCGGCCGTGATAAAAATAGGTCAACACGAGACCTACAGCGCCGATGTAGACGTGTCCGTACTGGTGGCCGCCCACCATACGGTAGCAGGGACAAACATTGGCGCACGCCCCGCACCTAACGCAGCGCAGCACCTGGGAAAACACCGGGTCCCGGGCCAGTGCCGACCGGCCGTTGTCCAGAAAGACAACATGCATGATCTTTCTGCCCCTTGGGGCGGCTGCGCACTCCCCGCTCCCGGTGATCCAGGTGAGATAGGATGTGATGGTCTGGCCTGTAGCGTTGCGGGGCAGAACCTTGAGTATCGCCATGGCGTCCTTCAAGGTGGGGAGCAGCTTGTCCAGGCCGACCAGGGCCACGTGCACCCTGGGCAGCGTGGTCACCAGCCGAGCATTGCCCTCATTGGTGACCAGCCCGAGAGTGCCGGTATCGGCGACAGCGAAATTTGCACCGGTGATGCCCATATCCGCCGTGACGAATCGTTCCCGAAGCTCCCGCCGGGCCACCTTGACCAGCCTCTGGATATCCGGGCTCTGGTCCGCGCCTGTAACACGGGAAAACAGGCTCGCCACGTCGAACCGGGACAGGTGAATAGCCGGCAGGACCATATGGCTCGGTCTCTCCTCCCGGAGCTGAACGATCCATTCTCCCAGGTCGGTTTCAGTAACAATATGTCCCTCACCTTCCAGATACCGGTTGAGAAACGTCTCTTCCGCAGTCATGGATTTGGATTTCACGATCCTGGTGCAGCCGTTTTCCCTGGCAATGGTCCCGATAAGCGCGTTGGCCTCTGCTGCCGTTCGTGCCAGATGCACGTGCACGCCCAATGCCTCGGCCCGCTCCCTGAACTCCTCAAAGAGTTCCTGCATCCTGTCGATGCCTTCCTGCTTGACCCGGCCGGCTTCCCGGATGAGCGCTTCGACATCCTGTCCTTCAAATGCCGATTTTCGGGCTCCGCGGTAGGCTACGGCAAAATTGTCCAGGGCGGTGCGCTGAAATTCGTTGGCGATCGCTGCACTGATCTTTTGCCGGTACTCGCGCATGTTCCGGGTCCCGGTCATGACTTTTCCTCCAAAAGCAGAATGTGCAGTTCCAGGGGACCATGAACCCCGATGGTCAGGACCCGCTCGATGTCAGCGGTCCGACTGGGCCCGGTGATGAAGCTCCAGTAACTTGCGCGAGTGGTGTCCCGGGTTGAAAATTCCTGCAGGAACCCGGTTTCATCGTCAAAAACCATCTCCACCGGCAGGACGGCCATGTGAATCTCAGGGATCATGGTGGCCAGGCGAAGGTCTTCATTGGTCGCGTCCAGGACCAGAGAACCTGTTTCAGCAATGCCGTACTGCACTACGGTCAATCCGATATCGATCCCTCCGGCATGGCTGCGAAGCTCCTCCTGAATGAACCGGACGTCTTGTTGAAGGCACAGTTCCTCCAGTTGTGCCGCATGGGGCTGGGGATAACCGGGAGCGGCAATACTCTTTTTCTCCTTTGTCCTGCACAGGGATTCGGCAGGAGAGGACAGCTCCTCGTCACAGCCGGAGACTACAAGCCGGCAGGCCTGCTTCTTGTCGCAGATATCCAGCAGGTAGGAATGGACCTCGTCAAAAGAAGTGACCACATGAACGGCTGAACCCGCCTTGACAGCCTGGGCCGAAAAAATGCGAACCTGCTCATCTTGTGACATGCCGTCTCCCTGAAGACTCCTTGGAGTTTGAAAAACTCCTGTCACCCAGGATGTCATGGACATAGATCATCTGGGTCAGAACCAGCACCACGGCTGCCAGGGGCGTGGCTAGAACCAGGCCCAGGATACCTGCAAGTATGCCCAAAACGATCTGAAACGTAATGGTGAACACCGGTGGAAGGGAGACCGCAAACTGCTGGACCAGGGGGGTGATGATGTAACTCTCCACAATCTGGATCGCGGCATACAGCGCAAGGACGTAGAGAGCCAGGTGCCAGCCCTGGGACAACCCCAGAAGCGCCGCCGGAATGACCGAAATGATCGGTCCGATGTTGGGGATAAAGGTCAACAGTGCCGCAAGCAGACCCAGGGTCAATGCCATGGGGATTCCCAGAACCATGAGTCCGATCCAGGTCAAAACCCCCACCACGGTCATACCCACGAACCGGGCTATCATCCAGTCCAGGAGGGTATCGTTCAAAGCGCTCAAAACTTCCCCTGCCCGGTCCCGTTTGCCCTTGGGAACCAAGTGAAGGACACCCTTTATGTACATATCCGGTTCGAACGCCAGATACAGCCCCACGAAAATGATTATGACGAAGCTGGACAAGATGCCCAACGTGGTGGAGAAAATTCCGCCGGCCCGCTTAAGCAGCCCACCGAGTTGAGAAAACAGGTCCTGCGGTTCAGGCAACTGCCGCAGCAATTGTCCTGCCCACTCCGATCCCTAGACCATCTCTTGAAACGATTGGTAGGCCCGGGGAAATTCCTCGACAAGTTCCTGGAATTGTTGATTCACCTGGGGTGAAACCAGCCAGACAAACCCAAAACCAGCCAAGAGCAGCCCAAGGAGAACAAAGAGCTGACACAATTTGGGCGGCAGTTTGACTTTCGTGCTGACCCATGTTCCGGACCCTCTCAGAAAAATCGCTATTAAAACGCCGGCAAAGACAAGGAGAATCAGATGGAACACTTTGCCGATAAGCAGCAGGAATAAAACCACAACAGTGGCGATGAGGACGGAAATGAGCACCTTTCTGGCAAAACCGCGCTCATCGCCCTGTTCATTTTCCCCTGTTGTCCGCGACTCCCTGTCCATGTGGCTAGCCCCTGGTTATTTCTTTCGCTCCTAAGCGGACAACTTACCAGAATCGATCTCTATTCACCATCTTTCAAAATAGTTCCATTCGCATTGCTGATGTTTCAGTGATGAAAAACTTCGTTTGAAGTGCCTACAATCGGTCATCAGCTATTTGAAGCGATTGTGGCAATGACTTTTGATCTGGTCCAGCCTGTCCCATGCTTCGTGCAGCCTGGCGGGATTCCCGGTTTGATAGGCTGCCGCAAAATCACGGCAGGCATGCCTGAACTCAGCGTAGTATTCATCCCCGTACCCGGGATAATCGATCATCAATTCTGCATCGGCCAAAAAATTCTCCATGGCGCTTTGCGGCGGGATTTTTCCGTCGTGAATCATGGTGAACAGGACTTTGAAGCTCCTTTTCATGCGCTTCTTGAGTTCACTGTACCCTGGTTTTCCCCGGGAGATCGCAGCGCTGTCCCGTGGTTTCACCGTCTCATCAACCAGGGCTTTGCACTTCACCTTGACCTGATACTGCCCGTATTCTTCTTTGATACTGATCTTGAGTTTGGTGAAATCCTGCAGAAGTACCGAAGCTGCCCAATTCGGTTTGCCTTTGGCTTCCATTTGATCGGCAAGCTCCCGAAAAAATTGCGGCAAATCACCTTCCGGGATGAGCCGTTCCACTTTTTCCTCACGAGAAATCATTGCGTTCTCCATATCAGTTGAGATGACCTCAGGAATTCGAACATGTCTCAAGGCATACATGACAGGTCCTTGGTGTCAATCCTGATCCGCTGCCCCAAAAGTCTTTGAACCGGCAGTTCCCCAAGCTGTAACTAGGCCATGTGCCGTTTCTTCAAAAACACCGCGCACTGATCTTGACATCTAAGAAGAATGATTATTGTTAAAGATAAACCTCTTACACTTTTTCACCTAAGCCCCTGGAAAATGCAATGATTATGACTCCCGAAGAATACGTCATGATGATCGAGCAGGCCCCGATCATGATCTGGCGATCAGACATCACCGGTAAGTGCGACTACTTCAACCAGCGCTGGCTGGACTTCACCGGCAGGAGACTGGAGCAGGAGATCGGGACCGGATGGGTTGAAAGCGTCCACCCGGAAGATCTCGACGAACGGCTCCAGTTCAGCTGCGGCAGCTTGTATCACAAAAGGATCTTTGAAATCGAATACCGACTCCGGCGACACGACGGCGTGTACCGCTGGGTGTTGGACCGAGGGGTCCGACTGAAAGACCGAAACGGATATTTCCAGGGATATCTCGGATCCTGCATCGACGTGACCGAAAAAAAGGAAGCTCAACTGGCCCTGAAACGGGCTCAGGATCAGGAGATCAACTACCTGCGCGGACTCATCCCCATCTGCGCAGAGTGCAAGAGCGTCCGCAACGATCAGGGGTTCTGGCAGCAGGTGGAGGAATACATCCGCGAACATTCGGAAGCGGACTTTTCCCACGGCATCTGCCCGGACTGTCTGGACCGGGTCATGGCCGGAATGGAGAAGGAATCGTATTCCTTGCCAAAAAAATAAATGTCTTCGGAATTCTCGAATGGTCTTTGCACCAATCCTGTGGATCAAATCGGCCGGATGGTCAGTTTGTTGTGAACTTCACGAACACCCGAGGTGAACATCGCAGTCTGCTGAGCGGACCAGTAGCTGTTCGGGGTGAGCACCCTCCCGGAGAGCACGACAATTCCCTCTTCCACAGTCACGTCAACGCTTCCGGCATCCACGTTCATGTTCCGCTCCAGGGCATCCATGACCCTGTCGGCAATGGCCTTGTCACTGATTGTGTTCGTGGGGACTACGGACAATTCGTTCACGACACGTCTGATGCCGCGCACCTCTGAGGCGAGCTGTTCAGCCTTGAGCTTTTTCCAGTAGGAATCAACCGTTCCCCTGAGGCCCGCTACTCCATCCTCCACGGAGACATAGACGGTCGCACTCTCGATATCAGGATTGAGAACATACAGATTTTCAAGGTGCTTGCGGATCTCTTCGTCCGTTGGAATTGTCAGTTCGCCAAGAGGCTCGATTTCGATGAGATTTTGGACCTTCATTACACCCGATATGACCCAGGCGTCCTGTTCGGCCGACTCCCTGGCCTGGCGGCTGGAGACAGTGCCGGACAATGTCACCACCCCCTCGAAAACCCGGACCAGCACCTGGGACGCATCCACACGGTCGTCCCAGTAAAGCTGCTCCACAACATCCCTCTTTATTTTCTCCTCGATGACGCTCATCCCATCCTCCAGCTGCGCATCAGGTTTTCTTGTCCGCTGTATACGGCATCGCAGCCGCCATTTCCCGGCCGAACCGGACGCATTCCTTCGAGAGCGGATCCGTCAGGGCACCCTGAGATCTTGAGACCCTCTCCCTGGATCTCGACGCCGCACTCGGCCATTTTTTCACGGATCATCTTCACGCCCTCCCTGCTCCGGCCGAAAGAGCTGAACGCAGAGCCCTTCTTGCCCTTGAACTTCAGCCCCCGCCATAGTGTTTCCTTGTTCGGATCACTCTACACTTTCCTGCAATACTTTTCATCCTCAGTGAAAACGCCGGACGCTACCTTCAGGTGGACCACTGCTCGAAATTTTTGCCGTTTCCTGGCAAGAGGGGATGACTTTGCTCCGGAGGAAATGTACCAACTCTGGCTGAAACACTCGACCAAAGGGGTGACATAATGAACCGTTGGAGTCTCAAGGGTTTTCAGGCCCTGGTGACCGGGGGAACGCGGGGTATCGGGAGAGCCGTTGCCGAGGAGATCGCGGCACTGGGCGGGTCGGTCCATATTGCGGCCAGATCGAAACACGTTTTGGAGCAAACCCTCCAAGCGTGGCAGGACCGCGGTTTCGCTGTTTCCGGCACGGCCTGCGACATTGCCCTGCCTGAAGAACGATTGCGTTTGCTCGAGGAGGTTGCAGCGCACTGGGACCGTCTGGACGTTCTGGTCAACAATGTCGGCACCAACATCAGAAAACAGGCCGTTGCCTACGAGTGGTCCGAATTTGAGACCATTCTCAACACCAACCTGAACGCCCCTTTTGATCTCTGCATCCGGTTTCACCCCCTGCTGCGCGCTTCGGGCAGGGGGGCCGTGGTCAACGTCCTGTCCGTGGCCGGGTTCACTCACCTGCGCACAGGCGCTCCCTACGGCATGAGCAAGGCGGGGCTGGCCCAGCTGACCAGAAATCTTGCCGTGGAATGGGCCGGGGACCGGATAAGGGTCAACGGGGTGGTTCCCTGGTACACCCGCACTCCACTTGCCGAGCAGGTTCTTGCCGATCCACAGTTTGAAAGAGCTGTCCTGGCGAGAACACCTTTGGGCCGCATCGCCGAACCCGAGGAGGTCGCTTCGGTGGCCGCCTTTCTCTGCATGCCGGCCGCCTCCTTCGTGACCGGCCAGTGCATTGCCGTGGACGGAGGGTTTCTCATCAACGGGTTTTAGCCCCGGACCGAACTGCTCCGAAACACAGAATTCTTTCCTCTCCCTATCGGTTGTGATGTTTCCCGGCTCATTTATTCCTAGAAACCTTGCCCTTATGCACCCATTATGTTCAGTTCAACGAAAAGGACATGGAACATTCGCTTTAGCGACCCCATCTGAAAACCGGCACTTGTCCGGAAATTTTCCCTGGAGAGAGCCATGAGTCCCTCTGTGAAGCGAACCTTCACCACGCCCTCCATTCGCAAGTATATTGCGGAATCCAGAAAATCCGTTTCTGAACTCTCAACAGAGCTTGGGCTCAGCACCTCCACCATCCGGAAGTGGAAGAAGCGCGCCGAAGGGTATGATCTCTGGGAGCGCTCCACCCGGTCCCGGACCTATTTCACCCCCCTGCAGGAAATTCTCATCGTGGAAGTGAGAAAACTCCTTCTTCTCTCCCTGGACGACCTTCTGACCCTGGTCAGAACGTTCATCGTCCCGACCTGCACCCGTTCATCCCTGGACCGGCTCCTTCGCCGCCATCACGTCTGCCGTGTGGCCGAACTGGTCCCGGATGCGGAGATGCACAAGGATTTTCTGCGCAAATATCGCAGTTATCAGCCCGGGTTTCTTCGCATTCACATGCGCACGCTGCCGCGCATGCAGGACGAAACATTCCGCAAGCACCTCTTTCTGGCGGTGGACCGGGCCACGGAATGGGTCTACCTGGAAGTCCACAATCATGAAGGACCGGAACCCGCAGCCCTTTTTCTGCGAAACCTGGCCAAGTCGGCTCCCTTCCGGATCTACAAAGTCCTCACTTCGGACAATCCCATGTTTTTCGATTCCGGTTCCAATGGCGTTCACCCTTTTGAACGCAGCTGCAACAAACTTTCCATCGAGCATTCCGTCTATTCGAAGTCCATTCATGAGGAAACCGGAGGGCAATTCGACTTTGCCATCGATTCCACCGAGCCCATGCCCTTTGCCACTGCAGAGGAACTCGAAAAAAAACTGCTCTCCCATTGCTACATCTACAACACCCACATCCCGCAGCGAGCCCTTGGCCGGCGCACTCCCCTGGAAATGCTGCAACTGTACTACCATTCCAATCCGGAACTTTTTACCCTGGATCCCCACGAACTCACAACGCACACCGGGCAGGACAAATTCCTGTTCTACCAGTCCGCAAAACGCCAGCCCACCATTGCCAGGTCAGAGGGCATCTACATGTGGGACACCATGGGCAAAGAGTATATCGACGGATCCTCCGGGGCGGTGATCAACAATATCGGCCACGGCAACACACAAGTCATCGATGCCATTGCCCGGCAATCGCAGAAAACCTTTTTTGCCTACCGCACCCAGTTCGAAAACGAGCCGGCACATCAGCTGGCCAGAAAGCTGGTGGAACACAGTTACCCCCACCTGAACCGCGTCTTTTACGTCTCCGGAGGCTCAGAGGCCGTCGAGTCGGCAATGAAAGTCTGCCGTCAGTACTTCTTCAATCTGGGGGAAGGGTCCCGCTACAAATTCATCAGCCGAACCCCATCCTATCATGGAGCCACCCTCGGGGCGCTGGCCCTGACCTCCTACGCCCCTCTGGAAGTGGCCTTCAAACCCATGGTCAGGGAGTACCCGAAAATTCCCGCGCCGTTCTGCTACCGGTGCGTCTACCGCAAAACATATCCGGATTGCGAGGTGCAGTGCGCCTGGGCGTTGGAAAAAGTGATCCTCGAGCAGGGTCCGGAAAACGTGGCCGCCTTCGTGACCGAGCCTGTGGGCGGAGCGAGCACCGGAGCCATTGTCCCGCCGGACGAATATTTCGGCATCATCCAGCACATCTGCCGCAAGTACGGAATCCTGCTCATCCTGGACGAGGTCATGACCGGGTTCGGCCGGACCGGCAAACTCTTCGCCTACGAGCATTGGAACGTGCACGCCGATGTGGTTGCCCTCTCCAAGGGCATTGCCTCGGGGTACTATCCTCTGGGGGCCATCGTCACCAGGGACGAGATCGTGGATGTTGTCCTGAGCCGGGGCGGATTCGCCCACGGCCACACCTATGCCGGCAATCCCATGGCCTGCGCCGTGGGACTGGAGGTGCTCAACGTCATCCTCGGCCGGCGGCTGCCCCAAAACGCCGCGCACATGGGCACGCTGCTCCTGGAGGGCCTCGCCCGACTGGGCGACAAATACCCCATGATCGGCAATGTCCGGGGTATCGGGCTGTTGACCGCCATGGAAATGGTCAGGGACCTTACCACCCGCGAACCCTTTCCCACAGAATGGAACGTGGCCATGCTGCTTACGGAAACAGCGTTCGAAGAAGGCCTTATCATCTACCCCAGGCGGTCCATCAACGGCCTTTTCGGCGACCATGTTCTTGTGGCTCCACCCCTTATCGTCACTGCAAAACAGGTGGAGGCCATCTTGAAAAAACTTGACCGTGCGCTGGAGCGGACCACCCATCGCATCACGGAACTGGAGACCGCCTGTGTCGAAACCAGCCAGAACCTTCCCGGCCGGACAGCCCCGTATCTTCGGTAAATGGAAATGCCATGATTGAGAAGTCCTCGACTCCAGAACAAGCCCTGTCCGGCCTCCGGGACGGGTCCATCGTCATGATTGGCGGGTTCGGTGCCGCAGGAACCCCGTTCACGCTCATCCAGGCCCTGCACGACCTCGGTGTCAGACATCTCACCCTGGTCAAAAACGACGCCAACGAACTGGACATGGGCATTTCCATCCTCCTGCAGGCCGGTCAGGCCGACCGGTTCATCGTCTCTCACATGGGGCTCAACGCCACAGTGATCGAGATGATGAACAGGGGAAAACTCGAGGTGGAGATGTACCCCCAGGGCATTCTGGCCGAGAAGATCAGGGCCGGGGGTGCCGGTCTGCCCGGGTTTCTCACGGATATCGGCATGGAGACCATTTTACGCAACCAGAAGGAGACGGTTCGTTTTCAGGGCCAGGAGTACATTGTCGAACCCTCGATCCGGGCCGACCTGGCGCTGGTGCATGCAGCCCGGGCGGATTGTTATGGAAATCTCATCTTCGAGAAGACCGCCCGGAATTTCAATCCGCTCATGGCCACTGCCGCGGACCGTGTGGTGGCCGAAGCGCATGAGATCACGGACACCGGCTCACTTGATCCGGACCATGTTCATACTCCGGGAGCATTCGTGGACCACGTGATCTACGTGGATCGAGACAGTGAAACCTACGGAGTCCTGCCCAACCATGTCCTCTAAGGAAAAGATCGCCCGCCGGGCCGCAGCGGAACTGGAAAACGGCCAGGTCGTGAATCTGGGCATCGGCCTGCCGACGCAGATTCTGGAATATCTCCCGGACGGATTGGATATCTTCGTCCATTCGGAAAACGGGATCCTGGGCATGGGCCGGCGCTGCCCCAGAGGCACGGAGGACCCCAAACTGATCGACTCCGGCGGCGACTATGTCCGGTTCAGACCCGGAGCATCATTTTTCGATTCAGCCCTGTCCTTTGCCCTGGTTCGAGGCGGGCGGCTCGACGTGGCCGTGCTGGGTACGCTGGAGGTGGCGGAAAACGGCGACCTGGCTAACTGGATCATTCCGGGCAAGTTCGCGCCAGGCATCGGCGGAGGAATGGAGCTGGC
>JBKHAV010000058.1:0-16135 GCA_046542715.1 Desulfovibrionales bacterium | reverse complement strand
ACCAGGGCGGCAACGGTCCTGGTCATCTTCGTGCTGTTGATGATGAGGATGACTGGGGTCTGCAGGAGTCGGGAAAGCTCGGCAGTGGAGCATGATCCCCCCACATCCTTGCCGTCGAAAAGGCCTCTGCTGCCCTCGATAATCGCCAGATCAGACCCTGCGTTCCGCTCCCAGAACAACGCCTCGACACTGGCCGCAGGCATAAGAAAAGGGTCCAGATTCGACGCGCTCCTCCCGGCGGCCAGGGACAGCCAGGCGGCGTCAATATAATCAGGACCCTTCTTGAACGGTTGAACAGCGTATCCGCGATTCCGAAAGAAACTGCAAAGCCCGAGACTGACGATGGTCTTCCCCGACCCTCCACTCAACCCCGCAAGGATCAGTCGAGGATGCGATTTCACGTCAGAGGAAAACTGTTCTTAGGACTCGCCTTCTGCTCCAGCCTGGGTGCCCATGCCCGGAATGCCGTACATGGTGGTGCTGCCGCTGGACCAGTACGAAAGCTTCCCTTCGGAAACCATCTCGTTGACAACCTTCTTCACTTCCCTGCTCTTCATCTCAGGAACCATCTTGGAGAGGTCGCTGAAATAGAACTTGGACTTGGTTGTGGACTTCTTCTTTACCTCGTCCAGGATGCGCTGTTTGATTTCTTCGTTGGCCATGTTTCCCTCGATCAGTTTTTAGTCAGTGCGCGGCCAAAAGGCCGCGCACTGAAGGTGTGGTGAAACTAGAACTTGAAGTTCGTGGTCTGACGCCAGGTGTAGTAGGCGGGATCACGGAAATCATCGATCAGGTGATGCGAGAACTCCAGGTCACAAACCGTGAAGAACCGCTCCCAGCCGATGCGCTCGGCCCAGTCGCCCAGCCGCTCGTACTTCTTGGCGCCCTTGGCGTAGGCGTCGAAGATCCGGCGCATGGTCTGGGTCAGTTGAGGCCAGCGGGGCGGCTCGTTGGGAATGTACGCCACAACGCATTTGGAGAACTTGGGGTTGGTCCGCTTGTTGGAGATCTTGCCCCCGACCATGAGCACCAGACAGTCGCCTTCCTTGTCGGCCAGCGGCAGGGAGGGGCACATGGTGTAGCAGTTGCCGCAGAACATGCAGCGCTCTTCATTGATCTCGACGGTCTTGACCTCTTTCTGCTCGCCCTTCTCCGTCGTGATCTCCTTCTTCTTGGGCTTGACTGCGCCAACAGGACAGGAAGCCACTGCCAGAGGGATTTCGCACACGTTCTGGAGGTACTCGTCATCAACCAGCGGGGGCTTTCTGTGATACCCCAGAATGGCGATGTCGGAGCAGTGCACGGCGCCGCACATGTTCAGGCAGCAGGCCAGAGCAATGCGAACCTGAGCGGGGAGTCTCATGGACTGGAACTCTTCGAAGAGCTCGTCCATGACCGCCTTGACCGGACCGGAAGCATCGGTCGCCGGGGTGTGGCAGTGGACCCAACCCTGGGTGTGCACGATATTCGTGATGCCGGCGCCGGTTCCGCCGATAGGGAACTTGTAGCTCCCGCCGTCGAACTTGCGGCTCTTCAGGTCGTCGACAAGGGGCTGAACCTTGTCCTTGGAGTCGACCATGAATTCGATATTGTTACGGGTGGTCCAGCGGACATGCCCGTCACAGTGCTTGTCGGCGATATCGCAGATCTCGAGGATGGTCTGAGTTCCGATCAGGCGGGCACAGCCAGCGCGAACTGTGAAGACTTCGTCTCCACTCTCAGCCGTGTGCACGAGAACTCCGGGCTCGAGAATTTCGTGGGATACCCACTTGCCGAAGTTTTTCTTGATAACCGGAGGCAAAAAGTCCTGGAAGTATTTAGGACCAATGTCCGTGATCCGGTTTTTCATCGGTTCTTTGGGATCGTAATAACCGGCGGAAATAAAAGCCATGGTGTTCCCTCCTTATCTCTGGTGAGATTTTCTGTATTCCGTGATGTCGCGCTTCCAGCCGCCCTCAACCTCAGACTCGTTCCAGTAGATGTAGGGGTTGTGGCGGGGTTCCTGGACGTGCTGCGCCATGGCCGGAATGCCGGTGACCTCGAGCAGCTTCTGGAAGGAGAGCCGCTTGATGGTCTCGCCGAGACGCTCGCGGTTTTTGCCTTCTTCCATCCACCAGTCCCAGACGTTTTCGATGACTTCCTTGATCTCGTCAAAGGGCGGCTCGGCAGCGATGAAGGGCACCAGGAGGGAACCCATCTGAGCACCGTCCAGAATCGGGGCCTTGGCGCCGACCAGAATGGAAAGTCCGGTGTCCTTGCCGATGCGCAGAGCCTTGGGCATGACATCGATGCAGTGCATGCAGCGGTAGCATTCCTTGTTGTCGATAACCAGGTTTTTGCCTTCCATGCTCATGCAGCCGGTGGGGCACATCTCGATGACTTCCTTCTGGATGTCGAAGGCGCCCCAGTCCCTGCCCTTGTAGGCACCGCCATTGGGAGGAATCTCTCCGCCCATGTAAGCCTGGACAGCTTCCTGATCGATGCGGATGTCGTCCTTCCAGGTCCCGATAAAGGACATGTCGGAACGAGCGATCGACGCCACACAGCCGTTGGGGCAGGCGTCAAATTTGAACTTGAACTTGTAGGGGAATGCCGGACGATGCAGTTCGTCCTGGTACTCCTGGGTCAGCTGGTAACAGAGTTCCTGGGAGTCGTAGCAGGCGAACTCACAGCGGGACTTGCCCAGGCAGGCTGCAGGGGTCCGCAGGTTGGAACCGGAGCCGCCCAGGTCCTGGTTCATCTCGTGGGTCAGCACGGAGAAGATCTCTTCCAGCTGCTCGGTCCTGGTTCCCAGAAGAACGATGTCTCCAGTGGAGCCGTGCATGTTGGTCAGACCTGAGCCGCGGAAATCCCAGAGTTTGCACAACTCGCGCAGAAAATCGGTCTTGTAGTACTTCCCTGCAGGCTGAGCCACACGGATGGTGTGAAAGTGAGCCACTCCAGGAAACATCTGCGGCTGGTCGCAGTACCGACCGATGACGCCGCCGCCGTACCCGAAGACACCAACGATTCCACCATGCTTCCAGTGGGTGGTACCGTCGGTGTAGGACAACTCGAGCACTCCCATGAGATCGTCAACAACATCCTCGGGAATCTGAAACTCGACCTCACCGGCATGGGCATGCCTGTGGGCAGCCTCGCGCTTCATGTCCGACACAAAGCTGGGCCACGGTCCGCTCTCCAGTTGGTCCAACTTCGGAGTTTTATGTTTCGCCATTACCAAACCTCCTTCTCTCGGTTTTTAGCCCCAAACAAAAAAAACCACACAAAAGGCTCAAAAAATGCTTAGGCGCAGACCTAAGCTTTCAGCCTAATTCCTTTCAACACGAAAACGAAATCGGCTCACCGACTATTGTTAAAATATCGAGGCGTTGTCAACTGCTCCCGGCCTGAAATCCCCTCTGGGCGGCTCAGAGTGTGAATTCCATCACATGGGTATTTTGTCCTTCATACGCCAATGATTGTAAAATGCAAGCCCCTTACACCAGGAAGAGACCTTTTCGGGAAAGTCGGAAGGCTCAGGCGTTCTCTTCGGCTTCCTTGAGCAACTGCTCAGGAACCTCATATCCGTATTTCCGAGCTTTCTCGAAGTTCTCCCTGGCCTTGGCAAAATCTTTTTTCTCGAGATAGGCCAGCCCCATGTTGTGGTACGCCGGCCCGAAGGTGTCCTGAAGCTCAACAGCCAGTTCCGACTGCCGGATGCATTCATCGAAATCACCCATCATGAAAAAGGCACTCCCAAGGGTTCCACGAGCCTGTACGAATTTGGGATCCAGATCCAGGGCCCGCTTCAAGGACTTGATCGCCTGCTCCACCTGGCCGCGCTGCAGATGGACAAAGCCGATGTTCCCATGGGGTACGGCAAACCTGGGACGGCATTTGGCCGCCACCTGGTTCAGGCGGAGGGTTTCGTCCAAATCTCCCCGGTTCATGGCTATCCCGCCGAGCTGAACATAGGCTTCGGCCAGCTCCGGCTGACACTTCACGGCCTTCCAGAACTGCTCCTCAGCTTTGCCGAAATCTCTGGCCGAGAGGTAGGCTACGCCGAGATTATAATTGGTTGTTCCGCAGTCCGGATTGTCCTTGAGCCCATCTTCCAGCTCTTTGATGTAGGCGTCGATATTGGTTCCGTTTGTCATCCTTTCCTCACTTTTACGTTCATATCGCCTTGAGTTCTCTCAGAAACTCCTCCAGCTTCCCTTCCCGTTCCAAAAGGTCGCGGTACCACAGGCAGAACTCGAATACCCCGCGGCACCGTTCATCCTTGTTGATGAGACCATGGCACAGATCTGCTGCTGCGCGGCCATAGGCGGACGTGTATCGCTCCGGTTTGACCTCCTCGAGGAATCTGTCCATGACCTGCTGGGTGGTCCTTCCGGTCACATCTCGGCGCCACTCGATGGGGTGCTTGGGCTCCTGAAACGGATCCCATTGCTCGAACCCGATACGGTCGATATATTTCTTCCGCCGGGGAGAGAGCTTGTCATAGATTGCCTTTTTTAATTCTTTCGTTTCCACAGACACCTACTCCTCCTCATCTCGAGGACCTGGAATGTTCCAGGTTGCGGGTCCTTCTTCCTCCAAGGATTTTTGGCTTTTGGAGATCCCGAGATACTCGTCGTCATAGGTCGTGAGCAGGGCCATGGAAACCGGAACGTACACCCCTTCCATGCCGATGTGCCTGCTCCTGAGGGCCTCGACCAGAGCCACACTGAGTTGCGTCAACCGGGCATGGATTTTGTCCAGAAAAACGGTCGGGTACTCCTTGCCCTGCTCGAATCCGGACATTCCGCAGGTATGGGACTGTCCGCCGATACTCATTGGAATTCCGTATAGTCTGCAGGTCAATGGGCGATTTTCATAGAGAAAACAGGTATCGGTTTCGAGCAGCAGAGGACAGCGGACCTTGGTTGCGGCCACATCCTGAAGCAATACATCAGGAGACTCACCCTCCTGCTGCCTTTTGGCAAGATCACGCTTTACCCGGTAGATTTCCCTGTCGGCCTTGTCCGCTTCTTCAAGGATTTTCGTTTTGCTCTCCTCATCCTGCCTGGCCAGGAATTCCCTGTTCAGGTACATGGCTTCGACAAGGCTGAGGTCAAACATGGCATGACAGCAGTCGCTGCACCCCACCTTGCATGTCACGCATTCAGGGTGCTTTTCAGCGACCCTGGCGAATACCGCGTCGACCTCACGAGCCAGGTTTTCATATTCCTCGAATATTTCTGCTATATCTTGCATTCTCAAGCCTCTGATTCATACTTTGACTCTTTAGAGAAACAAATGCGCCGGAAGAACGGATTCCCTCCGGCGCATTTCCGCAATTCAACGATCAAATGGCCCTACTCTTCTTCGATGATGATCGCGTCCTGCTCACAGACTTCGATGCAGGATTCGCAACCGAGGCACTCCTCGGCATTGACGGGAACGGCTTTTCCATCCTGAAGTTCATACACTTCCACAGGACAAACGTCCACGCACTCTCCGTCTCCGACACATTTTTCGAGATCCACCTCAACTTTGTAGCCCATGCCGTCATCCTCCAATGATATGGTTCGGTTTCCACCTTCTCAGGCGGAATCTTTTCGTCTCAATGCATACAGGCGCTGGAGCGCTCAACATGACATCGGGACAAAAAAGGTATTCAAAAAAATGCAATAAAACCAGATAAATACAAAAAACAGAGCAACCTTCTATCTGGTTTTCGAATCTTGTGTCAAGACACCCGTGTCCATCATATTTCTGCATCCGGCACACGCGGCCGAACACCACCCGGATGCAGCCACCAGCCGCTTAGGTAAGGTTTCAAGGGGTGGTGTCAACACTCCCTGTACGCGCTTTCCGACCCGCCCAAAAAAGAAGGCCCGCTCCGCAGCGGGCCTTCCGGTTCCATGCTATGTCGGACCAGCCTAAGCCTCTCCGGCCACTTCCTTTTTCACGCCGATCCCAACCTTCCAGAGAACGGTCAGGATAAGAGCGCCGGTTGCATAAACAGCCATGGACACGGCAAGCTCCATCAGCGTCGGGGCGTACTCGGTTACGGTGTTGAACATGTTCGGTACGAACCCGCCCACGATCAATCCAAGCCCCTTGTCGATCCACGTGGCGATCACCAGAAGAATCAAGGAAAAGGGCAGGAGTTGATGGTTGTTGCGCAACTTGGGAACGGCCAGGAGCACCAGCGAAGCGATCGCCAGGACCGCCGCGGTCCACATCCAGGGCACCAGTGACGCTTGGCCTTTGTACCCGGCAAACAGGTAGACAATGGATTTGGTGTGTCCCGGAATCTGGCTGTAAAAGGCTGTGAACACTTCAAGCAGGAAGAAGAAGACGTTCACACCCATGGCATAGGCGATGATCTTGGCCAAGGTGCTGATAGCTTCCTTGCCCACATCGTAATTCGCAATCTTTTTGGCCAAAAGCGCCAGGAGCAGCAGGATGGCCGGTCCTGAGGCGAACGCCGATGCCAGGAAGCGTGCGGCCAGGATCGCGGTCAGCCAGTAGTGCCTGCCGGGAAGGCCCGCGTACAGGAAGGCCGTCACCGTATGGATGCTGAAGGCCCAGAAGATCGACAAAATGATCAGTGGCTTGACCCAACTCGGGATGGGAATTCCTTTCCGCTCGGACATGAGCGTCAGCCAGCCGATCACGATGTTCAGGAAGAGATAGCCGTTCAAGACCACCATGTCCCAGAACAGGATCGAGCGGGGTGTCGGGTGCAGGATCACGTTCATGAGCCGCTGGGGCTGTCCCAGATCCACTACGATGAAGCCCAGGCACATGACCACGGCCGCAATGGCCAGAAACTCTCCAAGAATGATCATCTTGGAGAACGCCTTGTAGTTGTGCAGATAATACGGAAGCACCAGCATGACCGCTGATGCGGCCACACCGACCAGGTAGGTGAACTGGGCGATGTAAAATCCCCAGGAAACGTCGCGGCTCAGGCCCGTGATGACCAGACCTTCCTGCCACTGGATCATGTACGCGCCTCCGCCCACCCCGATCAGGACGAGGAGGAAGATGATCCAGGCCCAATATGTTTTGCTGCCTTTGGTTGCTAATTCAAGCATATGTCCCCCTCATATGATGTAGAAGACGTTGGGGTAGGTCCCAAGCGACGGTTTGCGACGAATGGTGTAGTTCTCCTTGAGCGCACGACTCACCTCGGACTTGGGATCAGCCAGGTCGCCAAAGAGCATCGCCCCTTCGGATACCTCCACGCAGGCCGGAATCTGGCCGATCATCAATCGCTCGTAGCAGAAGTTGCACTTCTCCACCACGCCCTTGCCACGGGTGGGGAACTCCATGTTCAACTTCTGCTCCTCGCCGTTGAAAAAGAGCCTCGGATCCCTGTAGTTGAAGCTCCTGGCGCCGTAGGGGCACCCGGCCATGCAGTACCGGCAGCCGATGCAGCGGTGGAAGTCCATCATGACCACGCCGTCTTCCCGCTGGAAGGTGGCCTTGGTGGGGCAGACTCTCACGCAGGGCGGATGCTCGCAGTGGTTGCACAGAAGCAGAAATTCGCGATCCTTCACACCCTGGGACTGATAGGGATTGTCCTGGTACGGGAACGTGTGCTCGTAAGTATCCTTCCAGATCCATTTTATCTCTTTTTCGTCTCCGAAATCCGGGACATTGTGGATCTGATGGCAGGCCTGGATGCACTTCTCGAAGAGTTCTTCATTGAACTTCCTGGTATCGATCACGATGGCCCAGCGCTCCCCCTTCAGGGCATCAGGCCCGGGGATCTCCTTGACCGGCCCCGTGGGCATTGCCGCCCAGCACGGAGTCTTCAGCCCGAGCCCAGCCGCTGTCACCGCCGCTATCTTGAGAAAATCGCGTCTGGATTTCATTAGTTGACCTCCTTTTCCTGGGGAGGAATATGGCAGTCCCAGCAGTAGGGTGAAACGGCCAGGTCGTCGTGGCATTTGTCGCAGAACTGGGCCTTGCTGGTGTGGCAGTCCATGCAGGTGTTCTGCAGGCTCATGACCACCGGCTCCTTGAGGGTGGAGCTCACATAGAGCCTGTCCTCGTTCCGGACCACCGCGTCCCGCCATTCATTGAGGAGCTGCATGTGCTCGGCAAGCATGAACTCCGTGGGCTCGACGCAGAACTCGGCCTTGGTGACCTTCTGCAGCTCCGGCTTGGCATAGGCTGGCTTTCCCGCATTGTACCAGAGGGGGAAGGCCATCAGTCCGACAAAGAGGATAAGTCCGATTATGATTTTTCCGCCGTCGTACATCGCTTACTCCTCCTTCCCCGGCAGAGGTTCAGCCCGCAGATTGGTTTCACGTTCCTTCTCCCCGGGCATGATCAGGGCGTTGGCCACCAGTTCGTGCAATCCGGTGGTCTCCACACCAGGGACCCAGTATTCCAGGGATGTGGGTATGGCCGCCCGGTCGATGGCGCAGATGCAGCCCACCATGTTCACCCCGAACTTCTCATGCACATGCTTGACCGCATTGGCCCGGGGGAAGCCGCCGCGAAGACGCAGTTCCATGTTCTCCCCGGCATTGAGCCCCGACCCGCTGCCGCAGCAGAAGGTATGTTCCCGGATGGTGTTGGCCGGCATGTCGTAGAACTTCCGGACCACGCTTTTGGCCACATACCTGGGCTCGTCCAGAATGCCCATGCCTCTGGCGGTGTTACAGGAGTCATGCCAGGTCAGCACGACATTGTCGTTGCGGCTGGGGTCCAGGTTCAGCTTGCCGTGACGAATGAGGTCGGCGGTGAATTCGCAGATGTGAACCATCTTTGTGGACGCCGCGTTCTTGAAAACAGTGCCGGTGATGGGGTTTTTCGGGACCTCCATGAAATCGGCCGGGCCGTTCATGGTGTCCATGTACTGGTTGATGACCCGCCACATGTGCCCGCACTCTCCGCCCAGAATCCACTTCACCCCGAGCCGCTTGGCTTCGGCGTACATCTTGGAGTTGAGCCGCTTCATGGTCTCATGGGAGGTGAAGAACCCGAAGTTCCCGCCCTCTGATCCGTATGTGGACCAGGTCACTTCAAGCCCGTACTCCTTTTTCAGGTAGTCGAACAGCATGAGGTAGCCCATGGCCGTGTAGGTCCCGGGATCGGCGAACACATCGCCCGAAGGGGTGATGAAGAGGATATCGGCGCCCTTTTTCATGAAATTCGGCTCGGGCTTGATGCCGGTGATCTCTTCGATGTCGTCGCAGAAAAAATCGATCATATCCTTGAAGGCGTGCGGCTGGATGCCCAAATGGTTGCCGGTACGGTAGCAGTTGGCCACCGGTGTGGCGATCCAGTCGATGTTCAACCCCAGGAGGTTGAAGATCTCGCGGGCCATGATGGTGATCTCAGCCGTGTCGATGCCGTAAGGGCAGTAGGCGGAACAGCGCCGGCACTCGGTGCACTGATAGAAGTAGTACCACCACTCCTTGAGCACCTCCGGGGTCAGCTTCCGGGCACCGGCGAACTTGCCCAGGATTTTTCCGGCCGTGGTGAACTCGCCTTTGTACACGGACCGAAGCAGTTCGGCCCGAAGCACCGGCATGTTCTTGGGGTCGCCGCCGCCCACGAAGAAGTGGCACTTGTCTGCGCAGGCGCCGCAACGCACGCAGATGTCCATGAACACCTTGAACGAGCGGAAACGGTGCAGCCGGTCCTTGATCCCCTGGAGAACGATTTCCTTCCAGTTTTCCGGAAGTTTCCAGTCCTCATCCAGCGGGCTCCACTCATGGGCATTGGGAAGTCCGACGTACTCCACACTCTTCGGGTTGGCGGGATGGCAGTACATGCCGGGCCGGATCTGCACCGGGGTCTCCATCCATCCGGTTCTCGGAGGAGTGTGGGATATGCCTCCTGAAAGTTCTGATGCTTTGGGAATGTCAGCCATGTATTTACTCCTTGTCCACGGGTAAACCGCATTCGATCATCTTTTCACGGAATTCGTCTTCGTAATCCTCGTAGGTGTGCACCTTGACGGGGTAGTTCCAGGGATTGATGTGCCTTTTTTTCCGGGTGTCGTTGGCCAGATTCCGCGTGGGGCTCAAGAACACCCCGCCCATATGCATGAGCTTGCTCATGGGGAAGTAGATGAGCAGAACGCTCACCAGAAAGAGATGGACATAGAAGATGGTCCCGATGCCCTCAGGGACGACCGGAGCGAATGTGACCAATCCCATGGTCAGCAGCTTGATGCTGGGCAGGTCCGTCTTCAGGAAAAAGCGCATGAAGATTCCGGAAACCACGATCCCCAGGATCAGGAGCAGCGGAAAATAGTCGGATGGAAGCGAGATGTAGCGCATGTTCGGCAGCAGCACCCTTCTGAGGAAGAGGTAGGTCACCGCCACCAGGATCACCAGGTCTGTCAAATACAGCACCGGTGCACCCACCTGCAGCAATCCGTCCAGGAACTCGAGTCCGAGGACGAATTCCGGGACTGGAGCCGTGAAAAACCGCATGTGACGAAGAACAATGATCAAAAAGGACCAGTGGAAGGCAAGGGCACCGAGCCAGAGCCATTTAGCCGAACCAAACGACAGTTTTGAGCCGCCGTGCAGTTCCATTTTCGTGTTCCTGAACAGACTGCGGAAAAAGAGAACTTCCAGCAGCATCCTGCCGATCACCCCCAGTGTGGAGGAGGGATTGTCCAGCTTGGCCTGTTTGAACCCTGGGATGGTTTCCTGCTGTCCGCATGTGGTGGGTATCTTGAATGGGACTGCTGAGCGTCCCCAGGCAAGAACTTTCAAGACAAACCCGACCACAAAAATGAGAAACGCGACTGCAGGGATCCAGACCCCGAAAAGGCTGTGCCAGCCTAACCCTCCCGCTCCCACCAGAGCGATCAAAACGAGTCCCAAGACAAGGAAAAGAGAATACATCGCACTCATTGATCACCTCGCTTCTTTTGCTCTGACTTCTGTATATCTTCCGCGGAATCCCCCTCCGATTCCGTGGACTTCCATAGCTTGGCGCGTTCGAGGATGTTGTGGGTTCTGTCCCGGATGGCATTCGCCTTCAGTTCCCAGACCTGTTCACGGCATTTCACGTAGATCTCGAACCCGAGAAGAGCCGTCTGATCGACACGGTTCTCGAATTCATAGAGGTGTGCAGCCTCCGGCTTTTCCTTGGCTTTATGGATCTCTTCGCGAACCACGTTTTTGAGCAGGAACATGAAGCTCAAGGCTCCCGACGGCGTAAAATCCTGCACCGCAAAGATGCGAATGATGCCGTCCAGATATCGTGCAATCTCGTCTGAACATTTCTCTTTGAGCAGTTCGTCATAGATCCGCTCCGTTTCGACCCTGAGCGTATGGCCAACGGGATTTGCAAAGGGATCCTTCTGCTGCAGAAGAAAAGAACAGGTATCACTGGGATACCCCTGGGAAATGGCCTGAAACCATTTCTTCAACACTGCCTTTTTGTTGGTCTGGAGATACTCAAAAAGCTGCATTCTGGCGGACCCAGGCTGTTTAGCCGGTGTTAGATATAAAAAAATGCGTGACACCACGCAACCAGTGAATTTTTCTCTAGGAATAAAGCGCGCTTATAAAAAAATTTCACAAACAAAAACGTGAGAAAATCCGATATTTTATGGGCGTATAAACGCCCGCTGATTACTCAACTTGAGGAGATGGTGTCAAGGAAAAATTGAGCTGCGGCACTCACTTGAACAGTACGTTGACCCGGGCAAGAGGAGGTGAGGCCACAGGAAAGACTGTTTGCACTGATTTAGACGGTCAGCCGCAAGTAAAACCCCCTTCCCCCCCGGGCAACCAGGACAATGACACTGGAATGCATGCGGTTTCTCGAAAAGGCGGAAACGAAATCATCAACAGTGGCAAGGTCCATTCCAGCGACATTGATCAGCCGGTCCCCCTCTTGGATCCCAAGAGCTGCAGCCGGGCCTCCCGGCCGAACGGATACAATGGCAAGCCCTCGTCCCGGCCCGCTGTCTTGCACCTGCAAACCCCACCTGTCGGCTGCAAGCTGCCGGGCGATGTCCGCGGTCAGTGACTGCGGCCTGATACTGATCGCAACGTGCTCTCCCTGCCGAAGGATCCCAAGCTCGACCTCTCTGCCCCGGGTGTAGTTGCGCAGAATATCCAGATAATGCGTCTTGTCCTTGATGCTGTACCCGTTGACCGTCTGAATCACGTCTCCGGGCCTGATTCCGGCGTCCCGGGCCGGGGTGGAGGGAAAAACCTCATTGACCAGCATGCCTGAGACTGCAGGCAGTCCCAGGTAGGACGCGATGCGCTGATCCACGTCCTGGCCGCTCACACCGAGCCAGACCGGCTGAACCCGGCCATGACTGACCAATTCATCGATGACCCGCTTGGCCTTGTTGATGGGGATGGCAAATCCGATTCCCTGGGCTTCTGCAAAAATGGCCGTGTTGATGCCCACCAGCCGGCCGGTGATGTCCAGAAGCGGTCCTCCGCTGTTCCCCGGATTGATGGCCGCATCGGTCTGGATGAAGTCCGTGAACAACCCATGTTTGGTCTCGATAGTTCTGCTCGTTGCAGACACCACCCCGGTGGTCACGGTGTGCGAAAACCCAAAAGGATTGCCGATGGCGATCACGGTTTCGCCGATGAGCAGACCGTCGGAATCCCCCAGTTCCACATGAGGCAGGGGTTGTCCGCTCTCCAGTCTGAGCAGCGCCAGATCGAAGTCCGGATCCGACCCCACGAGCTCAGCCGGGAACTCCCGGCCGTCGAGAAGGCGCACGCTGATCTCCGAAGCGCCGGCGATTACATGCGCATTGGTGAGCACGAAACTCTGTTCCCTGTCGATGATCACCCCGGACCCCAGGCTCTGCTGGATATGGCGCCTGCTCGTCCCTGGCCCGAAGAATTCGCGCAAAAACGGGGAAAAAACATCGTCGCGCCGGCTGAAAAACTGCCCAAAGGGGTCGTTGCTCCGCTCCACCACTTTCCGGGTCTGGATGTTGACCACGGAGGGAGCCACAGCTTGTACCGCCCGGACAACAGGTGTCCTTCTGAGGTCCTCCTGGGCATTCCCCGTCCGAAGGGGAAAGAGAAGACAGCAGACCCAGAGCGCAAGCAGAAGGGGTGTCCAGCGCATTTTACCTGCGGGTTCTCATGGATCGCAGCCTGCGGATCCGCTCTTCCGTGGGGGGATGGGTGGAAAACAGCTGCGATATGGACAAGGAACTAAAGGGATTGACGATGAACATGTGCGCTGTGGCCGGACTGCCGCTGTTCATGCGATACTGTTTGCTGTAGGCGTCGATCTTCTCCAGTGCCGAGGCCAATGCCTCTGGGTGGGCCGAATACCCGGCGCCGCTCTCGTCGGCGAGATACTCCCTGGAGCGGGAGATGCCCATCTGGATGAGCATGGCCGCAATGGGAGCGACAATGGCCATGACCAGAGCGACAATGGGATTGCCCCCTTCGCCATCCCGGCCGCCCATCCCGAAAAGGGCGGTCCATTTGACCATGTTGGCGACAAACATGATTGCCCCGGCCAGGGTTGCGGCCACGGTCTGGATCAGGATGTCCCTGTTTTTGATGTGCCCCAGTTCATGGGCCAGAACACCGCGGAGTTCTTCCCGGGTGAGCAGGTTCATGATGCCCTCGGTCACGGCCACCACCCCATGCTCGGGGTTGCGCCCTGTAGCAAAGGCGTTGGGGACCTGTTCCGGAATGACGAAGATTCTGGGTTTGGGAATCCCGGCTTGGGCCGAGAGTTCATCCACCATGGCGTGAAGCTCTGGAGCGTCGGACCGGGAGACCTCGCCTGCCTTGTACATGCGCAGGACGATCTTGTCCGAATACCAGTAGCTTCCCACGTTCATGACCAGCGCGATGCCGAATGCCACCACCAGTCCTGTCTGTCCGCCCAGGAGGCGGCCAAAGAGGAGGATTATGCCTGTGAGAAGCCCCAAGAGGAGCACAGTCTTGATCTGACTTGTCATTTCTTTCATCCTATAGATCTGTTGCGGGATCGAAAAACAAAAATCCCAAGAGAATGGATTACTCCTCGCGAACCACGATCTTGCGGGAGATCACCTCCCGGGGCTGTTTCCTGAGGGTAATCGTGAGCACACCGTTGCGGTGGGCGGCCGAGGTGGTGGCAACATCCACATCCTCGGGCAGGAGAAATTTCCGGGCAAAGGTCCCGTAAGAACGTTCCAGCAGATGGTAGGTGGATCCACCGGCCTCCTGCTCTCTCCGCCGTTCACCATACACGAAAAGCGCGTTGTCCCTGCTCTCGAGGTGAATGGAATCCTTTTCAATGCCTGCCAGCTCGATCTCCAGGATGTACCCTTCTGCAGTTTCATAGACATCGGCAGGGGGTTTCCAGAGCGGATGCTGCTCCGCCTTTGCTCCGGACAGGGAGGACTCGCCTCTGGAACCACCGGAAAGCCGGTCGACCCGCTCCTTCATGTCTTCAATTTCCAGCCAGGGATCAAAGAGATATTTCGCCATGAAACACGCTCCAGCACTCATTTTTCTCGGGAATTTGTAATCACTTCACTTTGGCTGTCAATATCTGCGGTCCACCCACGAGTCCGTAGGCGGAATTCAGGATACTATACACTCATGGAAGCCGGGGCAACCGAGAGTATCAATTATTGCTTGTTGAAATATGCTCGGTTATGCGTTCTAATTCCAGGAGTTGACGAGAAGCGTTCCTCAATCGATACAATGCGAGAGTTGCTATGCCGCAAAGAGTGAAAAATACCACAAACCTCGAACCAGGTATCCCCGTCCTGGGAACCCCCAAGATCAAATCTCCGCTTCCCTTCAATTTCATCAGGGACACTTCCGGAGTGCTCATCAACATTACCGCCGATTGCGTGGACCAGGTCTGCTCCATAGACCCCACCTACTTCCAGGAGGCCGGCCCCCGGGAAAAGATCTACTTTGACCCGTCCAAGACAAAATGCGCCATTGTCACCTGCGGCGGACTGTGCCCCGGCATCAACGACGTGATCCGGGCCATCGTCATGGAAGCCCTGCACCGGTACGGCGTGCACACCACCTTGGGTATCCGGTACGGTCTCGAAGGGTTCATTCCCTCCTACGGCCACGATGTGATGGAGCTGACCCCGGAAAACGTCTCCAGCATCCACGAATTCGGCGGGACCATTCTCGGCTCCTCCCGAGGCCCACAGCCTCCGGAAGAGATCGTCGACTCCCTCGAGCGGCTCAACGTCTCCATCCTCTACCTTATCGGCGGAGACGGAACCATGCGCGCGGCGCAAAAGATCCAGGAGGAGATCAACCATCGCAAACTCAAGATCGGGATCATCGGCATTCCCAAAACCATTGACAACGACATCCCCTTCATTTCCCGCTCCTTTGGGTTCGATACCGCCGTGGAAAAAGCCACGGAGGCGATCCGCAGTGCCCACACCGAAGCGCTGGGCGCCTGCAACGGCATCGGCATGGTCAAGGTCATGGGCCGGGAGGCCGGATTCATCGCCGCCCAGGCAGCCCTTGCCCTCAAAGACGTCAATTATGTTCTGGTTCCCGAAGACAAGTTCGAGATCCACGGCCCCAAAGGGCTGATCGCGTCCCTGGAAAAACGGCTGACCCAAAGGCGCCATGCCGTTATCGTGGTTGCCGAAGGCGCCGGACAGGATCTGGTGCCCTCAACCGGGACCGACGCGTCCGGAAACCCAGTTTTGGGCGACATCTCTGCCCTGCTCATTGCGGAAATCCGGAAGCACTTCAAGGAGCGCAATATCTCGGTGACCCTCAAGTTCATCGATCCCAGCTACATCATCCGCTCGGTCCCAGCCAACTCCAACGACCGGATCTACTGCGGGTTCCTCGGCCAGAACGCCGTGCACGCGGCCATGGCCGGCAAGACCGGGATGGTGGTCACCAAGATGCACGAAAACTACGTGCACATCCCCCTGCACCTGGTCACCGGCGGACGCAAACGGTTGGACATCGATTCGAACTACTGGCAGGCCATCCTCGAGTCCACCGGCCAACCCCTGAGCCTGCGCAACGACTAGACCAATGGGGGCTCTGCAATCCTGTGCGCAAACACGTTGACAAGGGTGGTGGAAGTCTTTAGATGTCCTCTCTCTGGCTCGGGATGTAGCGCAGTCTGGGAGCGCACCTGAATGGGGTTCAGGGGGCCGGAGGTTCAAATCCTCTCATCCCGACCATTGAAT
>JBKHAV010000008.1:0-52968 GCA_046542715.1 Desulfovibrionales bacterium | reverse complement strand
CCGTTCCCAGGGCCGCACCATCGCGATCATCGACCGCCAGGCCCTTGTCCGGCTGTCGGAATGAAATTCCTGATGGACCCGAGGGTGCATCCGGCATTCGATGAAAAAGGAACTATGCTGCGGCCATCTTGTTCAACTCTTCCTCGATGACGCCCTTGAGCAGGGATACCTTGTACCCGTTGCCCGACATGGGGCGGGCATTTTGGACTGCAGCCTCCGCAGCCCGGGCGATGGTCGTTTCATCCAGACGTTTTCCCCGGATCACTTCCTCCACCTCCTGGGAGCGCCAGGGCACCGGGGCCACGCCGCTAAAGACCACTCGGCCGTTTGCGACCCGGTCGCCCTCGAACCACAGGGCCAGGGCCAGGCCTGCCAGGGCGAAGTCCCAGGAACGGCGGGCGCGGACCTTTCGGTAGCTGCTGCGCAGGTTCTGCCCGGGCGGGGGGAGGATAATCTCGGTGATGATCTCGCCCGGTTCGAGCACGGTCTCTCGTGTCGGGTCCTCGGAAGGGGGCATGTGCAGATTCTCCACCTTGATCTCTTGGGAGCCGTTGCGGCCCTGAACCCTTACCCTGGCATCCAAACTGATCAAAGGGGGGGCCGTGTCTGACGGGTGCACGATGAAGCAGCCGCTTCCACCCAGGATGCAGTGGAACTGGTTTTCCCCGCCCACGGCATAGCAGGTATCCCCGCCTTTGCGCAGGCAGTGGAACTCCCCGCGATAGTACCAGCACCTGGGCTTTTGGCAGAGATTGCCGCCAATGGTGCCCTGGTTGCGAAGCTGCGGGCTGGCCACTTCTGAAGCCCCCTGGGCCAGTCCGGGATACATGCGATGGACCAGCGGGTGCTCTGACACCTCGGTGATCGTGGTCAGGGCGCCGATGCGAAGCCCGTTGTCCGATGTCTTTTGAATGCCCCGCAACTTGTCCAGCCTGCTGATGCTGACCAGGCCGTCGGTCTCGAACACATGATCGTGAAGGCAGGTGAGCAGGTCTGTTCCGCCGGCATGGATATGGGTTTTTTCCGAAACGATCCCGGCCACAGCCTCCTTCATGGTTGCGGCCCTGATGTAGGGAAAGGGTGGGAGCATGATCTCCTCCTAGGAAGTCCGGGACATGGTCCGGACCAGGGTAATGGGTGTCAGCGGCGTGGTGGTGAACCGTATGCCCGTGGCGTTGTACACCGCATTGGCAATGGCCGGGGCCGTGGGGATGGTCACGGGTTCCCCCAGCCCCTTGGCTCCGGTGGAGTTGGCTTCGGGATCCGGCATGTCGATGGGGACCGAGGTCATGTCCCAGGGCACGTCCATGGAGGTGGGCAGCTTGTAATCGTGCCAGTTGCGGTTAACCATTTTGCCGGTCCGGTTTTTGTCCAGGACCCTGAATTCGGTCATGGCCAGCCCGATACCCATGGTGATGCCCCCGAAGAGCTGGTTGTCGAATGTCAGCCGGTCCATGACCCTGCCGCTTTCATTGGTCCCGACAAAGCGCAGGATTTTGACCTCCCCGGTCTTCATATCGACCTCCACTTCACAGAACTGGGCGGCAAAGGGGGAGATGACCTTGCCTTCCGGGTTTTTGCCCCGGTAGCCCACGCCCATGACCACGCCGCGACTCTTCAGTTTGGAGATGTCCGTAATTCTGATGGATTGCGAATCATCGCTTTTGGAAATGATCTTTGGACCGCGGAACCGCAGGGTTGCGGGGTCTGTTTCCAGGTCCTCGGCAGCCATTTCAAGGAGCTGGCGTTTGATATCGATGGCCGCTGCCCGGACAGTGGGTGCCTCTGTAGGCACGGTCTTGCTGCCCCCGCTCGGCGTGGCGTACTGGGTGGTGCCGGTGTCCGCGTTTTCGATCTGGATCACCTCTGGCTCCACGCCCAGTTCCTCGGCAGCCACAAGGGCCATGATGGTCTTTGTGCCGGTGCCGATGTCGCTTGCGCCCATGTTCAGGTTGACGCTGCCGTCGGAAAAAAGCTTCAGGACCACGGTGGAGGGCGGTCCTCCGCCACCGGCAAACCAGAGGCAGCCGGCCATGCCCACCCCTCGCCGGATGTGCCCCTGGGACTGTTTTTTTCTCTCGGCCACCGCTTCGGACCATCTGAACGCTTTGGCGCCCTCGAGCAGACACTCCCGAAAACCGGTGGTGGTGTAGGGGGGATTGTCCTCGGTTCCCTGACTGGTGGAGGGGATGTTTTTGAGCCGCAGCTCCACCGGGTCCATGCCGATGTTCTCGGCCAGTGCGTCCATCATTTGCTCCAGTGCCCAGGAGCATTGCGGGTGTCCCGGCGCCCGGAAGGGCCGGGCCGGGCCGGCATTGATGTAGACGTCCGTGGTCCGGGTGCGGACATTGGGGCAGGTGTAGAGGTCGCGCACCAGCCAGTCCACCAGCGAGGTCCCGCCGGCCGGGTAGGCCCCTCCGGTTGCCAGGCAGGAAAACTCCAGCGCGGTGAGCGTGCCGTCCTTTTTGACCCCGGCCTTGAGGGTCATGTTGGCGGGCGGCCGGTTGCCAACTGTCAGATAGGTTTCCTCGCGCGAAAGGAAGAGCTTGACCGGCCGGGCCGTCTTCCTGGCCAGCAGGGCCGCGATGACGGTGTACTTGCCGGGCTGCAGCTTGCTCCCGAACCCCCCGCCCATGTAGTGGCCCACCACCCGGACCTTGGAGAGGGGGAGTTTGAGCACCTCGGCCACTTTGGACTGCACTGCATAGACCCCCTGGCTGGATTCCCAGAGGGTCAGGCGATCTCCCTCCCAATCGGCCACACACCCGTGCAATTCCATGGGAGTATGCAGTTCGCATTCGGTCCGATAAGACTCTTCCAATACGACGTCTGCTTCGGCAAAACCCTTGTCCAAATCGCCCCGTTCGTGGGTCTGTTCCTTGACCGTGTTTCCGCCTTCGTGAAGGAGCGGGGCGTCGCTTTTCAATGCATTCCGCTCGTCTGCAATAAAGGGCAAAACCTCGTATTCCACCTGGATGGCCCTGAGGGCGTCTCTGGCCCGGTAGGGCGAATCCGCGGCCACAGCAGCCACGGCCTCGCCTTCGAAGCGGCAGTGCGGGTCAAAGAGTCTGGCCTTGACCTCGTCGGAATAGGGCCAGAACAGGTCTGCCTCAGGAGAGTTCATGGTCAGAACGGCCCGGACTCCCTCCATTTCCTCTGCTGCGGCAATGTCCACGGATTTGACCCTGGCGTGGGCATGGGGACAGCGCAGGATGGCGCCGTACAGCATCCCGGGCAGCTTCAGGTCCGAGGGATAGATTGCGCTTCCGCTCAGCCGCTGGTAGCCGTCCACACGGGGCCTGCGCCTGCCGATGATGGTTGTATCTCCCCAAGGTGCGGGTTTTACCCCGGCTTCGGGGGTTTCAGGCACGGCCACGGCATCGAGATAGTACATCCCTTCCTTTTTGGGACTCATGACTCACCTCACTTAAAACGTTTTTTGGCTGCGGCCTGCACTGAGAAAAAGATGTTGGGATACGCGCCGCACCGGCAGAGATTCCCGCTCATGGCCCTGGGGATATCTTCCTGTCCCGGGTCGGGATTGTTGCGCAGGAACCCTTCCGCGGCCACAATCTGACCTGGAGTACAGTATCCGCACTGATAGCCGTCGTTTTCCAGAAACGTCTCCTGGACCGGGCCGAGCCGCTCGCCCAGCATGAGCCCTTCCAGGGTTTCGATTTTCATTCCTTCCGCCTCTACGGCCAAGGTCAGGCAGGAGTACCGGGGGATGTCATCGATGAGCACGGTGCAAGCTCCGCATTCCCCGCGTTCACACCCCACCTTGGTCCCGGTGAACCCCAGTTCTTCCCTAAGTACGTGCAGCAGTGTCCATCTGGGCTCGACCATGAGCCGGTGGTTCACGCCGTTGATGTTCAGAGTGATTCTGGCGGACTGCACCGCATCGAACCGGTTGTCTTCCTGCTTCTGCGGCTGCGCGCCGGCCCGGCTCTGAAGCGGACCGGAAACCGCCACCGAGAGCGCCCCCACGCCCATGGAGGTCAAAAACCCCCTGCGGGTCAATCCTTTCTTGCAGGTGCAGGGCTCTTTCTTGTGATCCTTGCTCATTGTGACCTCCCGTTCAGACCAATTTCATGAGGATACCGCCAATTCTATCAGAATGGATGGGGAAGAAAAGGGTGAAGGGTAAGGAATGACGAAAAGGGGAGAACCCGGCTGCAGGTGGGATGCCGGGTAATGGACTATGCGGATGGTGAATAGAGCTGAAGTGTCACTGCAGGTCGTCCCTGGCCTCGTCCAACCGACCGGAAAGCGCAAGAACATCCACCAGCCAAAAAGTGCACAGCCGAAGGCATCCGCTTTGCCGGGCAGCCCGTCGTCGGTATGGTAGCGATAGACCAGACATCTGGGCCAGCCGACCCGAGATTCCGCACTCTCGTTCACAGAAGCCAGAGCTGTTCCGGAACTGTCCGGCCGAAAGGGATCCGGAGAGAGTGACGATTCTCGTGGTTCCGGATGAGTTTCAGAAGCTTGTGGAAAATTTCCGATGGATTTGGCAGGATTGCACCTTTGGAAACGAGAAATGTTTATCCTGGGGTCCACGCGTCATGCTGGAATTGATTCAAAAGGCCGGTCAGGAACTGGCACAGGGACGCAGTCTTGCCTGGGTGGTCGTGATCTCGAGCCGGGGGTCGACGCCCAGGGGGGCGGGCGCGAGAATGCTTGTGACCAGTGCGGGCGGCATACACGGCAGCATAGGCGGCGGAACGCTCGAGGCCCGGGCCGTGGAGAAGGGGCTGCAGGCGATCAGAAACAGGAGGGCAATGCGGTTCGACTTTGATCTGAGCGCGGAGGATGCCGCTGCCATGGGCATGGTCTGCGGCGGGGAGGTGACCGTACTTATCACCCCCATTCCAGCGGGCGCGGCCTCTCTGGGACTTTTTGCCGGATTGTCGGCCCTGCTGGGGCGTGGAATCGAATCGATTCTGCTGACCAGACTGTCGCTCGAGGAGGACGGCAGCCTGAAGCGCGCGGCAAGCGGATTGTGGAACGTCAAAACCGGGGCCACGGAAGGCATGGATTCCATTCAGGTGGACGCCCTGGAGATGCATGACGCTCTTCAGTCCAGGCGGCCACGGCTTCTGGAATTTACCGACCATGTGCTGGTTCTGGAGCCGTTCTTCCCTGAGGAGCGGTTGATCGTTTTCGGGGCGGGACACGTGGGCACGGCGCTTGCCCGGCTTGCCTCACAGGTGGGGTTCCAGATCCAGGTCTGTGACGACAGAAAGGATTTTCTCACATCCGGGAGGTTTCCTAAGGGTGCTGTTGCCCAACACGTCCAATCGTTCAAGGATTGCTTGAAGAATCTGGATGTCTCCAGGGAGACGTCCGTGGTCATTCTCACCCGCGGGCATCTCCACGATCAGGAGGTGCTGGAGCAGGTCTTGAAAACACCGGCGGCGTACATCGGCATGATCGGCAGCCGCCGGAAGCGTGACGCCATCTACAAAAATCTTCTGGACAGAGGAATCACCCGGGCGGACCTGGACCGCGTCCATTGCCCGGTGGGACTGTCCATCGGTGCGCAGACCCCGGAGGAGATCGGGGTGAGCATCGTTGCCGAACTCATTGCCGAACGGGCCGGCAGGCGGAAGGGAGAGCGAATCGGATGATCAGCGCGATCGTGCTCGCAGCGGGCCGGTCCCAACGGATGGGCTCGCTCAAGCCGCTGCTGGAGGTGGACGGAAAGACTTTCCTGCGTCGGATCATTGATCTGCACCGCTGTGCAGGGGTGGAGGACATTGTCGTGGTGACCGGGTTTCAGGCAGCGGATGTGGAAGACGAAGTCAAACGGGCCGGAGCACGGACCGTTCGAAACACCATGTATGATGAAGGCATGTTCGTTTCCGTGCGGACCGGCATTCGTTCCCTGGCTAAAGGAACCAGGGCATTTTTCATGCACCCTGCAGACGTGCCTTTTGTCCAGGCCGGCACACTTGGGCTGCTGCTGAAAGGGTTTCGGGAAGATGACCGCACCATCTGCATTCCCTGCCATCAGGGCCGGGGAGGACATCCGCCCCTGATCGGAACGGACCATGTCTACGGCATCAGCACATGGTCCGGGGAAAACGGCCTTGGAGGCTACCTCCGGGAGCATCGCGCCGAAACCGCTCGGATCGAAACCCGGGACCCGTTCGTCTGTCTGGACCTGGACACCCCTGAAGATCTGGCCGACGTCCTCAACCTGCTGCATCTCCCATGATATACAGGCTTTACCGCACCCAAGTCCTTGCCGCGCCGCTGCAGGAAGTCTGGACCTTTTTTTCCGATCCCTCCAACCTGTGTGACATCACGCCGGAGTGGCTCGGGTTCACCATGACCTGTCCTCGTCCGGAACACACCTATGCCGGCCAGATTCTCACCTATTCGGTTCGGCCTTTTCCAGGGATGCGCCTGCAATGGGTCACCGAGATCACGCACATGGCTCCCCCGCACTTTTTCGTCGACGAGCAGCGCACAGGACCCTACCGGCTCTGGCATCACGAGCACCGGTTCCGAAAGGTCGAAAGCGGGACCGAAGCCGAGGACCTCGTCCATTACATCCTGCCGCTGGGGGTGGTGGGACGCCTGGTGCATCCCATGATTCGAAAGCGGCTGGAAGCGATTTTCGATTTCCGGGCGAGTGCGCTCAAACACCGATTCTCCTGAGGCAGGGAATATGACCGACTGGGGCGTTGTCTCTTTCTGTGATTTGTGGAATAGAATGATTTCAAGCTGTTAAATTCGACAAGGATCGACTCTTCATGCGTGTGCCGCAATTTTTCCGAAATCTCCGACTGATCGTTCCCGTGGCGTTTCTCGTTTTGGCTGCAGCACTTGCCTATGTCCTTTTTTGGGGCGAAGAGGAGCTACCGTCCGGGCTGGTTCAGGTGAACGGCCGCATGGAAGGGGATGTGGCCACTGTGGGCAGCAAATACGAAGGCAGAGTGGAGGAGATTCGAATCCGGGAGGGCACCAGGGTCGAAAAGGGGGAAATCCTCCTCGTCCTCGAATCCGACCGGACCCGGGCCCAGGTCAGGCAGGCCGAGCATCAGCTCGAATCTTTGTCCGAAAGGCTCAAGGCGCTGCAAACCGAACTTTCCATCCTCGAAGCGGATGTCCCCCTGAATATCGAGCGGACCAGGGACGCCGTGGAGCAGGCCCGGGCCCGGGTTCAGGAGACGCGCGAGCGCCAAGAGCAGGCGTCCCGTGATGCCTCACGGTTCGCCCGGCTTTACGAGGAAGAAACCGTGGCCAGGAGGGAGGCCGAGGAAGCGTCTCTCCAATTGCAGGTGACTGAAAGCGAGCTGGCCGTGGCTCGAAAGGCACTGGAGCAGGCAGAAAAGGAGCTGGAGCAGGCCGCTTTGGGACGCAAGCGCATTCAGGCCAGAAAAGAGGAGCTGGCCGCGGCCCGGTCCGATGTGGAGCGTGCCCGGGCCGGTCTGGACGAAATCACGACCGTTCTCAACGACCTGACCATCCGGGCTCCTGTCACCGGGACAGTCACCTCCAGGCTTGTGGAGGAGGGAGAGACCGTTTCCCCTGGGGGTGCCCTGTTCGAAGTGGTCAATCTTAAAACTCTCTATCTCAAAGCCTATGTTCCAGAGACGGATATCGGCAAGATCGCCCACGGACACCCCGCCAGGATCCACGTGGACGCGTTTCCAGACAGGGTATTTCCCGCCACTGTAGGGTTTATCGCCTCTGAAGCGCAGTTCACCCCAAAGGATGTGCAGACGCCGGAGGAACGAACCAAGCTTGTCTACGAGGTCCGGCTCTATCTGGACGAGAACCCGGGTGGCAGACTCACCCCCGGGCTTCCGGCCGATGCGGTGATCAAGTGGGAGGAGGGCGCCCAGTGGGCGGAGCCGGTGTGGTAGACACGGCTGAAACGAGTATCGAGGTCTCCGGGCTGGTCAAGCGCTACGGCCGCAAAGAGGCGCTTAAGGGGGTGGACCTGAAGGTCCGCAAAGGGGAGATCTACGGTCTGATCGGCCCGGACGGCGCCGGAAAGTCCACCCTGATGCGCTCGGCCGCCGGGATTCTTGCCTTTGACCAGGGGCAGGTGACCACGCTTGGACGGGAGATCCGTTCTGAACGCACGGCGGAACAGATCAAGGACCGGCTCGGGTATATGGCCCAGGGACTGGGGCAAAATCTCTATCCCGAGCTGTCGGTGGAGGAAAACATCGACTTTTTTGCCCGGGTGCGGATGATGTCGGGGGGGGAGCTGCAGGAGCGCAAAGCCCGGCTCCTGGAGATGACCCGGCTTGCGGATTTCCGTGACCGGCCCATGAAGAATCTTTCCGGCGGAATGAAACAGAAACTCGGCCTGGTCTGCACCCTGATCCATGCCCCGGAGCTGCTCATTCTCGACGAACCCACCACCGGGGTGGACCCGGTTTCCCGCAGGGAATTCTGGACGATCCTGACCGAACTGCTCATGGAGCAGTCCATCACCGCCCTGGTTTCAACGGCGTACATGGACGAAGCCTCCCGGTTTCAGCGCCTCAGTCTGCTGTTCGAGGGCCGGGCGATTTCCGGAGGCACCCCGGCGGAAATCACGGGTGAAGCTCCGGGGTCGATAGTCCTTCTGCAGACAGAGTCCCAGGAAAAGGCACTTGAGGAGCTGCGGGACGGTTTCCCGCAGACGGAACCCTATGGTTCGCGCATCCGTGTCTTTGTGCCTGATGTAAAGCCGCAGGAGGCACAAAACACCGTCCGCGAGCACCTCCAGGAGACCAGGGTACTCGAGATCGAGTCCAGAATGCCCACCCTCGAGGACGTGTTCGTGTCCATGCTGCGCCGGCGCGAACTCGCCTCTGTCGAGCACTCGGTGGAGATCGAAAAGCGAAAGGAGGCCGCATCACAGGATGGCCCGGCCATCGAGGCCCGGGACCTGGTGCGGGAATTCGGTTCGTTCCGGGCCGTGGATCAGGTGGGATTCAGGGTCGAACAGGGGGAGATCTTCGGCCTGCTCGGGGCCAACGGCGCGGGAAAGACAACGGTGATCAAAATGCTGGTGGGCATTTTGCCGCCGACATCCGGGTCTTCGACGGTTGCCGGAAAGGACATGAGTGGAAAAATCCGGGCAGTCAAACAGAACATCGGATACATGTCCCAGGTGTTCTCCTTGTACGAGGACTTGACGGTACGGGAAAACATCCGTCTCTACGGCGGGATTTACGGCCTTTCGTCCAGGGAGCTGTCGAGCCGCTCCAAATGGGTCCTGCGCATGGCCGACCTCCAGGGATATGAAGACGAGCTTTCCGGGGGTCTTCCCGTGGGCATCCGTCAGCGGCTGGCCCTGGGGTGCGCCCTGGTGCACCGTCCCCGGGTCCTCTTTCTGGACGAGCCCACCTCAGGAGTCGACCCGGTGGGACGGCGGCATTTCTGGGATATCCTCTTCGGGCTGTCCAGAAAGCAGGGGGTGGCCATCCTCATTACCACCCACTACATGAGCGAAGCAGAGCATTGCGACCACCTGGCGCTCATGTACGCAGGCCGTGTGGTTGCCGACGACACTCCGGACGGGATGAAGCAGGGCGTCAGGGAGGAAGCCGGGGAACTTCTCGAGATCCGTTCGGAGCAATACCTCGACGTTCTGCGGGCGCTTGACGGCTCCCAATTTTCAAACGCCTCCCTTCATGGACGCTCGGTTCATCTGCTGGTCAAAGATCCGGATGAAGCCGCCTCCAAAATCGACGGACTCCTGAAGGACCGCGGTATCGAGGTCGATGCCGTCCAGACGAAGCCCCTGAGCATGGAAGACGTGTTCGTCCACAGGATCACCTCCCTGGAGCAGGAGGAGAGATGAACCTGAAGCGCTACACAGCAGTCGCGTTCAGGGAATGGCGGGAGATGCTCCGGGACAGGCTCTTCTTTTTTCTGGCCTTCCTCGTACCCGCCATTCTCATGATCATCTTCAATTTCGGACTGTCCATGGACGTAGAGGACATCCCCTTTGCCATTCTCGATTATGACCGCTCCAGTGCCAGCAGGCAGTTTTCATCGACCTTTATCGAGTCCAGATATTTTGAGTTCACAGGGTATCTCCACAGCGAACAGCAGATTCCCAAGCTCTTTGAGGAGAACCGGATCCGCGCCGCCATAATCATTCCACCGGACTTCGAGGAGACCATCGCCCAGGGGAGAAGAGTCCAGGTCCAGACTCTGCTCGACGGCATCTTTCCATCGAGGGCCCAGACCGTGCAGGGATACGTGGAAGGCATGCTCCAGGATTTTTCCCGCCTGGAAGCCCGGAAATTTCTCCTGACAGGGGGCATGTCCCCGAACAGGGCACAGACCCTGGCCCAGCCCGTGGAACCGCAGGTCCGCTACATGTTCAACCAGCGGCTGGAGAGCAACTGGTCCATGGCGCCGAAGATGATCATGTTCGTGCTCATGATCGCTTCCCCCCTGCTTTCGGCCGTAGGGATCGTCAGGGAAAAGGAGAGCGGCGCCATTGCCAATATCTACGCGTCCACCATCACCCCTCTGGAGTATCTTCTGGGCAAGATCACGCCCTATGTGGCTGTCTCGGCCTTGAACTCGGTGGTGCTCTGGGCCCTGGCCGTACTCCTGTTCGGAGCCCCTTTCAAGGGCAATCCCTTTCTGTTTTTCGCGGCCTGCATGATCTATGTCGTCTGCACCACGGGCATCGGGCTCATCGTCTCCGTATTGGTCAGAACCCAGGTCGCCGCAGTCCTGGTCACGTTCGTGGTCACCACCATGCCCACGGTCATCTATTCCGGGGTGTTCGTCCCCCTGGATTCCATGGACCGGGGAGCGCAGGCGGTCGCCTATATGCTCCCGGCCATCCATTTCACCACGATCGTTGTGGGGACGTTTCTCAAAGGGGTCGGCTTTTCCGTGCTCTGGGACAACTTTCTTGTCCTTGGGCTGTATGCCATCGGTCTTTTCGGGATCGGGTGGCTGAAGTTCACCAAACGGCCGACGAGGTAGGGAATGAACGGGGAGACCGGAATCTGGCTGCAGCGGATGAAAGTGATGCTGGTCAAGGAATTTCAGCAGTTTTTCAGAGATATCGTGCTCATCCTCTTCATGCTGTATGCCTTTACCCTGAACATCTACATGGCAGGATCAGGGGTTCGCTTCGAGGTGCGCAACGCCTCGGTTGCCGTGCTGGACAACGATCGCTCGCACGCTTCCCGGGATCTCGTGGACAGGTTCCGGCCCCCGGCTTTTGATGTGGCCTATTTTCCCTCCAGCGAGAAAGAGGCCATGCAGTTGCTGGACGAGGGCCAGGCCATGGTCGTGCTGGATATTCCGGCCGGATTTTCCCGTGATCTGGCCGGAGGGGACCAGGTTCAGGTCCAGATTCAGGTAGACACCACCAATACGGTCATGGGCACGCTGGCCAGCGGGTATGCCTCCAGGATCGTCGCCGGGTACGGACAGGAACTGGCACGAAAGAGTCAGGGGCTCGGACCCAGTCAGGAAATGCGCGTCCCCGGGGCGGAGAGCGCACATCGCATCTGGTACAACCCTTCCCTGGAGAACAGCTGGTTCATGGCCCTGACCCAGCTGTTGAATTTCATCACGCTGTTTGCCATCCTTCTTCCTGCCGCGGCCATGGTCCGGGAAAAGGAAAAGGGCACGGTGGAGCAGCTTCTGGTCACGCCGCTCTCCCCGTTTCAGATCATGTTTCCCAAAGTGGCGGCCATGGCGGTGCTCATCCTCGCCGGCACGGCACTCTCCCTCTATGGGGTCATGGGTCCGGCGTTCGATCTTCCGGTTCTCGGCAGCGCGCTGTTGTTTTTCGGCGTGACCGGACTCTACGTCTTTGCCATTGCCGGCCTGGGGCTGCTCATCTCGACGTTTTCCAGCAACCAGGGGCAGGCCGGACTGCTGACCATCCTGATCTTCGGCCCCATGATCATGCTCTCCGGAGCCTGGACCCCGCCCGAGGCCATGCCGGATTTCATGCACCTGTTCCTGAAGATTTCACCGCTGCACTATTACCTGAACGCCAGCTTCGGCATCCTGCTCAAAGGCTCGGGACTAAGCGTCCTTCTCGAGCCGATTCTCGGCATCGGGCTGTTCGGGTCGGTGATCTTCGGGCTGGGGATGTGGCGGTTGCGCAGACAGTTCGGATAGAGTTCAACAGCCAGGCTCTACCCGACCGTATCACCCAGCCTGATGAGTCGGCCGAGCCTTGGTTTTCAATCGAAAAATGCCGGGGTCGAGGGGTCGTCCAGATGGGCCTGAACGTCCTGCAAGTGCTTGTGACTGGTCCGGTTTGCAGAAAGTGGAGGGAGATCGTCAAAGTCGAAGAAGTCCACGCCCATGGTTTCATCGCTGACCATGGGTTCTCCCCCGGTGATGCGGCAGAGGAACACGATCTTGTAGGCGTGGAAGAATTCCATGGGCCGTCCCTCCCGGTTGGCGTCATACACGCCGACCACCCGGTACGGCTCGGCCACAAACCCGCTTTCCTCGAGAATTTCGCGGGCCACCATGCTGGAGGGGGTATCGCCGACATCAGCCCAGCCGCCGGGCATGGTCCAGCGCTCGTCGCGGCGTTCTTGCACCAGGAGAACTCTCCCGTCCCGGACCACGGCTCCGCGCACGTCAATTTTTGCCGTGGCATATCCCGGCTGGGCCGTAAAGCTCTGGAGGACCTCTTCCTGTTCAAGGGCAGTGTGACCGGCCACAATCCGGGACGCGACCTCCAGAAGATGGCTGTAGTTCAGCCGGTCATAGTAGCCATTTGTGCTGAACAGCCCCTTTTGGGCAATGGCCTGAATCTCCCTGGCCAGCTCGAGCCATTGGGGAACGTCCTGTTTCATGATGCCTCGTTGCGGATAGGTGTTGCGGATCAGGGAGCCTGAGGCTATCAGCCTGTGCAGGGGACTTCAAGCTTCTGTTTCGGGATCGTGGTCGGACTTCCCTTTTTCTTGTCTCCATCGGCGGGCCGCCAGAAAGGCAAAGTATCCGGCTCCTCCGGAGCCGGCGGTCAGCATTCAGGGAGGGCAGACACCGGCAAAAAGCCAGATGAGAACCGCCATGACGGCTGCGCCGACCGAAAGCCCTGCGAGCTTGGGGAATGTGTGCTTGCTCATGAGGTGACTATAAGACCAAAGAGCCGGAGAGGCCAGTGTGTGTTCAGGATGTCCAGGCCTGTTTATGGTGCCGGGGGATCGGAAATCGGTTAGCCTGGAGTGAACTACAAGAGGAGGACAAGGCATGGACGATCTCAAGGCGATCATCCGCAGGGCAAAGTACGATGCGGCCGCGGAAAATCAGGAGATGATCATCGGTCGTAAGGGGGACCACTGGTACACCGTGCCCAAGGACGACCCTGCGTCGGATTCGGTCAAGCCGGGCATCATCGTGGATTCGGACGGCGTCAAGTATCCGGATCACCAGGACCTTGTGGACCGGATCTTGTCGGGCCGGGAAGAGAGCGGGTGACCTGGTGTGCTCTTCAGGTGGTTTCCTCGGCCTCCGCAGGGAGGAGGACATTCTTTCGTTTGTCTTCGAGAAGACCAATGAGGTCGCGGGCGTTGTAGAGCGCGTGTCCGTCCCAGTCATTGTTGAAGTAGGCGTAGACGTCTCGTCCCGCATCCAGATGGTCGGCAATCGTGTCGGCGACCGATCTCAGTTTTTTCGGTGAATATCCGCCGCTGCCCACAGTCCCTCCGTGAAAGCGCAGGTACGTCCAATCCGCAGTGACCCGTTCGGGATGCGGTTTGATGTGGTCGTGAACGACCAGGGCGGCATTGTTCTGTTCCAGAATCGAAAAGATGTCTTCGGACAACCACGATTCGTTTCTGAATTCCACAGCCCACCGGATGTCTGGCGGCGCTGCCTTGAAAAAGGCGGCGAGGCGGTCGGCGTTCTTGTTCCACCGGGGGGGAAGCTGGACCAGGACGGACCCCAGGCGGGGGCGGAGAGGGTCGGCGTTTTCCAGGAATCGGGAGAGAGTCTCGGGCGAATCCTTGAGTTTTTTGACGTGGGTTCCGTAGCGGCTGTACTTCAGGGTGTAGACAAACCATTCCGGAGCGTTTTCCAGCCATTGTTCAAAGGTTTTCTTTTTGGGCAGATGATAGAAGGTGGCGTTGATCTCCACCGTGGCGAACCGTGACATGTAGAACTCGAACCATCTGGCCTTGGGCAGCCCGTCAGGATAGAAAATTTTCTTCCAGTGGTCGTATTGATACCCTGATGTTCCTATGAACGCTGTTGCCATGTGTTCTCCTTTTTTCATTGTACAGAATTGGCACAGGCATCAACTCGGCCGGAACGCTCAGAGAACGCTGAACGTTTCGGGAACCGAGGAGACCATCTCCTGAATATTTTGATGGGAACCACCGGAACCACCTGGACATAATAGTTTTTTAGTGGTTCTGATCCAGAGGCTTTTTCCGGCAGCAGAGCATCTCCGGATCGATCATGTGACACTGGCATAGACCAGTTCCTGGATGAGCAGCAGGTCCCTGGGACGGGACCTGGTTTTTCTGGTCCATGTACCCGCTTATTTTTGAAAAGCATGGTGGATACCTTTCCAAAGACTTGGATCATACAGTCAAATTGTTCGGGTTCAAATTATCCAGAGTGACAGAATAGCTGATTATTTCCGTTTGGACCAATCCTGCTGGGAAAAACAGCTGGTTATCTGGAAAAGCTCACCATAGCGCTTTGCCACCGGGCGATGTTTCAGATACGTGTGTTCCCATGATGCCGGTCTTCAGACGGCGTTGAGTTCGAGACCATGTTTAGCGTCCGTAACCGCGAGCGACACGTTACCGTTTCAGTTGGCACGAAGTGGAACGGAAATTGAATGATCATTTTTTGCACTTTGGTTTGCAAATTTCTCTGCAGCACCAGGAATCTTCCGGAGGTTTTGCGTGGCCAAGATCGATCCTCTCCTGAATATGATGATCCAGCACAGGGCGTCGGATCTGCACGTCTCTTCAGGGGAACCGCCGATGCTCAGAATCGACGGGCAGTTGAAGCGCGTCCAATATCACGACCTCACTCCGGCGGAGGTCGACGTTCTGCTGTTGGAACTTCTCAATGAAGACCAGATAGAAATGCTCGGAGAGCGCAAGGACATCGATCTTGCCTACGATCTCAAGGACAAGGGCAGATTCCGGGTCAATATCTACATAGAACGCCGGGGCTACGGAGGGGCGTTTCGCCTCATTCCCACGGAGATCAAAACCATAAGGGAGCTGATGCTTCCAGAGTCCGTGCACGGACTGGCCAGAATCAAAAGCGGGCTTGTGCTGGTCACCGGCCAGACCGGTTCCGGGAAATCGACCACTCTGGCGGCCATGGTGGACCTGATCAACAAGGAACAAAGCTATCACATCATCACCCTTGAAGACCCCATCGAGTTCATCCATCCCAGGGCAAAATGCCTCATCCATCAGCGACAGATCGGCACTCACGTCGAGGATTTCGCGTCAGGACTTCGCGCGGCCCTGCGCGAGGATCCAAACGTCATTCTCGTGGGTGAGATGCGGGATCTTGAAACCATTCACCTGGCCCTGACCGCAGCGGAAACCGGCATGCTGGTTCTGGGGACCCTGCATACCTCAAGTGCTGCCAAAACCGTGGACAGGATCATCGACGTGTTTCCCCCTGGACAGCAGTCCCAGATCAGGACGATGCTCAGCGAATCGCTCCGCGGCGTCATCTCCCAGCAGCTGATCCGCCGCAGAGAAGGACAGGGCAGGGTTGCTGCAGTGGAGGTGATGGTCTCCAACCAGGCGCTGCGGAACCTGATCCGAGAGGGCAAGACGTATCAGATTCCTTCCATACTGCAGACCGGAAAGAGCGAAGGCATGCAGACAATGGAGGACTATGTCCGCAAGCTGGTGGAAGAGGGTTTGGTCGGTCCCGAAGAGATCGCGTCTCAAACAAAGACAGCAGGAAACAGCTAGACCATGCCGGTTATTTCGAAGCTCACTAAATGTCTGCTTCAGCGGGCGGATATCAACGAGTTTCAACTTCTGCAGGCAGAGGATTATGCCCTGACCAGGAAAATTCCTCTGGAAGACGCCCTTCTTTTTCTTGAATACGTTGATTTTTCAAAAATTGGGGAATGCCTCTCTCTGATACATGAAAAACCATACATTCCTTTGGTTCAAATCCCCCTGGATCAGGAGATCAAGCAGATCGTGCCGGTGGATCTGGCACAACGGTACACTTTGTACCCGACCCGTTTCGACAGGCACAACAAGACGCTTCTCCTCGCGGTCAGTGACCCTGCGGAGCCGGTGCTGGCTGCAGAACTGCCCAAGGTGCTGCCTCCGGAATATCAATGGAAATTTTCGGTTGCTCCGGCAGGGGAAATCAAGCAGGCCATAGAGGTCCACTATCTGGGCAGAAAAATTCCCCAAACTTGCAAAATCGACGTTCCAGAAGACTTTGTCATTCTTCCCCGGATACAGCAGGAGGAGCACCGCCCCAAAGAGGACAGCCCGGTTCAGGACCCGGGTTTGAGCATTGTGCTCCTGGAACCGGACCGGCGCAGGGCAGGCGCTTTGCGAACGCTGCTGCAGGACGAAGGGTACAACAATGTCAGCTGGGCGCTCAGTCCCCGGGAAGCAGGCATGACCATGAAAAGGGAGGGGGGGGACCTGCTCCTTGTCAATGGAGCCCTGTTCAAGGCCGGAGGGGCCTGGCTTCGTGAAGTCGAAATCCCGCCTCGGCAGATTTCCTTTTATGAGATCGGCCCGCTCCTTCTCGGCCAGGAATATGCTTATGGGCCGATGAGTGACTCCCTTGTTGAAATGGTTGCCTTCTGGGTCCGCAGGAGCCTGCACCAGAATCCGGAGTTGCTCCAGGAGACGCTGAACCGCGTGAAGTACTGTAAACTCCTGGGGCTTCGCATCAGACTTGACAAAACACAGCTCGACGGCGTGGTCCTTGCAGCGTGGCTGTCTGCCGGCTCGATAGGCAGGGAAGCCGCCCGGGTGGTTCCAACACCGTATCGGGTGGAAGAAATCCTGCGTCCTGGCGAGAATGCGAGGCCTGAGTCCGATATTCTGAAGCTGGTTGTCGCCTACCAGATGCTTCTCAGAAAGAATCCGCAGGCTGCACAAGATCTGGGCCGTTTGCGGAAGGCGTTTGTCAAGTGCCTCGACAGTGCGCCTGATTCAGAAGCACTTGTGGAAACGTTTTTGCGCATCCTCAAGGAAGAGGAGTTCCTCGGTCAAGTCGGACAGGGCGTGGCGGCCAGGATCGTTATGGTCGATCCTGAGGCAGCGCAGGATTCACCTCTATTTATGCGCCTGAAGAATGAAGGCTATGTCGTAGTGCCTTGTACAACTCCCGAACAGGCCCTGGAAAACATCATGGCCAAAGGCGCAGGATTGATCATTTCCGAACTGGACATCGGTGATGGGAAGGAAGGGCTGGAGTTGTGCCGCAGAATCAGGAAGACTCCAGAACTGGCATCGGTTCCGTTTATTGTACTGACCGGCCGGCATGGTGATCGGCTGCACGCTGAAAGTCTGGGAGCCGGAGCGGATGATTTTTTGACCAAACCCCCCGATCTCGAAGTGCTGTGCCTCAAGATCAAGCGGCTGCTTGCCAAAACAGAACCCCGAAAGTCCGCCCCGGGCGTACGGGGCTCCTTGCAGGAGATGAGTTCTGTGGATTTTCTCCAGAGCCTCGCGGCAGGAGAAAAGGATGTGGAAATCGTGATTGAAAATGGGCAACAGACCGGGCGCATTTTCATGAAGGAAGGTGCGGTTATTCACGCAGAACTCGCCGATCTGCAGGGAGAGGAGGCATTTTACGGGATCGTTCCCTGGGAAGAGGGTGATTTCGTGATTCTTCCGTGTTCAAACTTCCCTGAACAGACGATCCAGGTGCCGCTCGAGTCCATGCTTATCGAAGGGTTTCGCCGGGTGGATGAGGAGAATGCCCCTCCAGAGCCCGAATCGGAGAAAGCGGGATGACGGAAATGGAAATGATCAAGAAATTCGTTGCAGTAGAGTTTGATGACCGCACAAGCATCACCGGATCCTTCTTTTGTGAACCTGCTTCTCCGCTGTATGAGCAGGGGCAGACTCTGCTCGAACTCCTAAACTGTTCCCGCAGGTATCTGCCTATGGAGGATTCAGCAAAAAGAGTGCTGTTCATCCAAAAGCGTGCGGTTGTCATAGTCAGGGCGACAACCACAGAGCTGGAGATCAACAGTGCGTATGCCACAATCATCCCTGTACGGGTGGAACTGCTCTCCGGGGATTCCATGGAAGGGAACGTGTATCAGGACCTTCCTTCGTCTCATCCGAGGTTGTCGGACTATCTCAATTTCAGTCGACAGTTTTTTCCTCTGCAATTGGAAGGGGTGGATTGCTTTATCAACACGGACATGGTCAAGTTCGTATATCAAGCATAGCCTTTTGGTACGGATCTGCGGAAAGGTAAGCTGCGGCAGATCCGTCATTTCAAAAAAATTTCTGTTCATTGATATTTTCAAGGAAAACTTGTATCAGCTTCTCATTGATATTCCGGACAAATAGACAATGAGCATCCCCATGCTATAGGGGGAACTATCAATGATGCAGAAAAGGAACGTGGCCGGCGCTGAGTCGTTCCTGCAGGAGATTCAAAAGTCCAAACTTGACCTGCCCTGTTCTCCGGATCTTCTGGAGAAGCTCTCTGATATCGTTTATGAAGGAAGCCTCACCACAGTAGAGGAGGTTGGGGCGTTGATCGACCATGACCAGTCCTTTTCGGCCAAGGCTTTGGCCTTGGCTAATTCCGCGTTTTACGGATTTCAGGGACGGGTCACCTCAATTGGCCGCGCCGTGTCCGTGCTTGGGCTCCGGGAGCTCAGAAACATGGTCTTCCTCATGCTCTACAAGCGTCTTTCCGCCAGGATCGATGCCCGGTTTTTCGACTTCCCATCGTATCTGATCCACAATTACCAGGTGGCCGTCCTTGCAAAGGAACTCAGCATGATGGCGGGGCATGGCGACCCTGAGGAAGTCTTCACGGCCGGTCTGCTGCACGATATCGGAAAAATTCTGACCGCAATTTACCGAGCTGAGGACTGGAAGCGTATCATTGCCAAAGACGACACTGCTCCGGTCTGGAAGGCCGAGCAGGAGTATTGGGGCATGGACCACGGAACGGTCGCTGAGGTTGCCCTCAAGTCATGGAACATGCCCCCGGTGCTCAGCGAGCCGGTGGGCTGTCACCACAGACCGAAATCCGCTTCCAGGCACCATGAGGAGGCATTGCTCATCCAGTTGGCCGATTGTTTTGCGCACAGATTCGATCCCGGCAATGGAGAATCCCAGGGTGATGTACCGGATACCAGGGGGGTTATCAGCGGCGATCCTGAAGAAGTCGCCCAAAAGCTTCAGTACGCTTACTCCCGAAGCCTGCACAAAGCATTGCTGCTGACGTAACAGCCTGACGATGCTCTCCACGAGCGTTTTTTTCCTGAGCCTCCTGGTCTTCCTCCATTTGAAGATTCGATCCAGGCGCGCTCCGGAGCATGCATAATGCCTGAGAAGGGCATGCCAGTCTGTTGAAGAAGACCTTTTTGTTCAAGGGCGACCAGCAGATGCTGGAGCCGCCCTCTCCAACAAAGAGGTTATTGGTCAGCAGTCCCGCCTGTCTCCATCTGATGACCGTTCTCACCCATACCTTCTGATCCGGAATGGGCTTCCCGCATCCGGGCAAGTTCTTCTTCCGTCAGTGTGCCGTCGTTATTGAAATCCATGGCGTGAAACGCCGCATCCAGATACCGGTCCCCGACATTGTCCCGAAACTCCTGCAGCGTAACCGCACCGTCACCATCCTGGTCCAGCTGTTCCATTTTCAAATCGAATTTCGCTCCTGGAACCGTTCCTTCCGGCTCCTCGTACTGGCGCTTCTCAAGCCGGGTCTCTTCCTGCCGGGGAGACTCCACATCCTGGTCCTTGGGATAATTGATGGTTGCATCCTGTGCCCAGGCCACGCCAAGGATCATGATAGTCCCGACTGCCATTCTCGTGATGTTCTTCAACATAGCGATTTCCTCCCGTTGAAATGTCAAAAAGTCATTTTCGCACAGAAACGATCGATTGCAACCAGTTTGCAAAAATGCATGGCCATTATTTATTCTTCGAGCTCTGAATTTTTCCAATCACTGACGGAATGGCGTATACCGAGGCTCTTGCCTTCTGTTCTAAATCTGAGGAGAGCGGGGTCAGGACGGTGGGCAGATCTTTGGGTCGATTATGCTGGGGGTACGATTTTTGAGCACGCACACAATCAGGAGGCCCATGCCGTTCAAAATAAAAAATCCAGGTCGAACCCGACCTGGATGGTGTACTGGTGACCCCGGCAGGATTTGAACCTGCGACACCCAGATTAGGAATCTGGTGCTCTATCCTGCTGAGCTACGGGGCCGGTTGCGAAGAGAGGTTCCTATGGTATCTCGTTCGTTTCTGTCAAGCAATCAAGGGGTCAGCGGGCCAGGATCTCCGTTCCGAGGCCCCCTTCGGTGAAGATTTCCAACATGATGGAATTTTCTGCCCGGCCGTCGATGATAAATGCCTTTTCCACACCCGCTTGAACCGCTTCCATGCAGCACTTGATCTTGGGAATCATGCCGCCCTGTACAAGTCCGGATTCAATGGCTTCGGCGGCCTGGCGCATGGTCAGGGTGGAAATCAGGTTGTTGTCCCGGGAAAGCACTCCCGGAACATCCGTGAGCAGGATGAGCCGCTTGGCCGAAAGTGCGGCGGCTACAGCACCGGCCACGGAGTCGGCATTGATGTTGTAAGTCTGGCCTTCCTCGTCAACTCCCACAGGGGCGATGATGGGGATAAACCCTTTTTCCTGAAGCGTGAGGATAAGGCTCACATCGATGTCCACCACCTCGCCGACCTTGCCGAGGTCGATGAGTTCCGGCGGGGCGTCTCGCTTGGGAATGATCATTTCCAGCTGCCTGGCTTGTATCAATCCCCCGTCCTTCCCTGATAGTCCGACGGACCGGCCGCCATGAAGGTTGATCAGGTTGACGATTTCCTTGTTGACCTTGCCCACAAGGACCATCTCCACCACGTCCATGGTGGCCTGATCCGTGACGCGAAGCCCTTCCTTGAAATGCGAGGCAATGCCGAGCTGTTCCAGCATGCGCCCGATCTGAGGCCCGCCGCCGTGAACAATCACCGGATTGATGCCGATATACTTGAGCAAAATGATATTGAGGGCAAAGGCCTTTTTCAGGCCTTCGTCCTTCATGGCATGCCCCCCGTATTTAATGACCAGTGTTTTGCCCTGGTATTGGCGAATGTACGGCAGGGCTTCGAGAAGAATTTTGGCTTTGTTGGCTTCGTTCTGCATGGCGGTCCTTTTATTCAGCACACGATGTGTATACGGCCCTGAAATTCGAATATAGAAATCCGAAATTCGAAAAAAATCAGAAATTCGAAATCCGAAACTCGAAATCCGAAACAGGAGAAATCAGAAACTCGAAATCCGAAATTCGAAATCCGAAACAGGAAAAATCAGAAACTCGAAATCCGAAATTCGAAATCCGAAACAGGAGAAATCAGAAAAACAAAATCAATAAAAGAACAAGAGAAAGAAACGATTTAGCGCGAGTTATTGAAAAATACAGTTGTGTGACGAATTCTGCGTCTTTTTCCATGGATTCTTCAACTTTGTTTCGAATTTCGATATTCGGATTTCGAATTTTCTTAACTTTCGAATTTCGAATTTTCTTACCTACAGGATATATCTCGACAGATCACGGTCTCGGGTCACGTCCTGGAGCTTTTCGCGGACATATTCCTCGTCCACGACAATCTTCTGTCCCTTCCGCTCCGGGGCGTCAAAGGAGAGATCTGAGAGAATCCTTTCCATGATGGTATACAGACGCCGCGCCCCGATATTTTCTGTTTCCTCGTTCACGGATTGAGCAAAGGAAGCGATTTCCCTGAGAGCCCCGTCCGTGTACTCCAGATCGACCCCTTCTGTTCTCAGCAGGGCCAGGTATTGTATGGTCAGGGCGTTTTGCGGCTCGGTGAGGATGCGGTAGAAATCCTCCTTGTTCAAGGCGGAGAGTTCCACCCTGAGGGGGAAGCGGCCCTGAAGTTCCGGGATGAGGTCCGATGGTTTGGAATAGTGGAAGGCCCCGGCCGCGATGAAAAGGATGTGGTCTGTATTGATCATGCCGTACTTGGTGTTGACCACGGAACCCTCAACAATGGGGAGGAGGTCGCGCTGCACGCCTTCCCGCGAAACGTCGGCGCCCTTGCGGCCCCCGTCGTCGCCGGCGCAGACCTTGTCCAGCTCGTCGAGAAAAATGATGCCGCTTTGCTCGACGCGTTCTTTGGCGATTTCAGTGACCTTGTCCATATCGATGAGCTTGTCCGCTTCTTCCTGAACCAGGATGTCAAAGGCGTCCTTGACTTTGACTTTCCGCTTCTTGCTCTTTTTTGGGAACACCCGACTGAACATGTCCCGGAAGTTCATTTCCATGTCCTCCATGCCGGGCATGGACATGATCTGCATTTGAGGGCTTGCAGCCACCTCGACCTCCACGGTGCGGTCGTCCAGCTTGCCGTCGCGCCAGAGTTGCCGAAACTTTTCGCGGGTGGAGGATTCTTTGGCCGAGCTTTCGGCCGGGACGGATTCGCCCGTCTCCTGGGCGGGCGACCGGCGCATGGGAGGCAGCAGGAGGTCCAGAAGACGCTCTTCAGCCAGTTTTTCAGCCTTGATCATGTTCCTGTCCATCTCCTCCTTGCGCACCATGTTCACGCCGATCTCCATGAGATCGCGGACCATGGATTCCACATCGCGGCCCACATATCCCACTTCGGTGAACTTGGTGGCCTCGACCTTGAAGAAAGGCGACCCGGCCAGCCTGGCCAGCCTGCGGGCGATCTCGGTTTTGCCCACGCCGGTTGGGCCGATCATGATGATGTTCTTGGGAGCGATCTCATCGCGGAGTTCGGGATCCACCTGCCGCCGGCGCCAGCGGTTGCGCAGGGCGATGGCCACCATGCGTTTGGCATCCTTCTGGCCGATAATGAACTTGTCCAGCTCAGAGACGATCTCTCTGGGGGTGAGTGTACTCATGCTTTTCCTTTAATATTCCTGTGCGAGGGGCGAACCTGTTGCCCGCTCGATGGTTTCAATGACAATGTTTTCATTGGTGAAGACACAGATTTCAGCGGCAATCTCCATGGCCGTGCCCACGATGTCCTTGCCCTTCATGGAGGTGTTGCGGGACAGAGCCCGAGCCGCGGACAGGGCGTAGGCTCCGCCGGAACCGATGGCCACGATGCCGTCGTCCGGTTCGATCACATCGCCGTTTCCCGTGAGTACCAGCAGATTTTCCGCATCAGCGACAATGACCATGGCCTCGAGACGGCGCAGATATTTATCCATGCGCCAGGCTTTGGCCAGCTCGACACTGGCTCGGACCAGGTTGCCGCCGAACTCTTCCAGTTTGGACTCGAACCGCTCGGTCAGGGTGAACGCGTCAGCCGTTGCCCCGGCAAAGCCGACAAGCACCCGGTCTTTATAGACCCGGCGAACCTTGCGGGCACTGTGCTTCATGACCATGCTCTGTCCGAAGGTGACCTGGCCGTCTCCGGCCATGGCCACACCGTGGCCGTCTTTGACTGCCAAAATAGTGGTTCCGCGAAGTGCGTTTTCCAAAACATCCTCCTGTAACGAGGTCAGCTCTGAGGCTGCCCCAAGAGTCTTTGGGCCTGCTCCTTCCACAGGGAAAAATCCTCTGAAGAATGCAGGTACATGCGAATATCCTGAACCGCGTTGTCAGCCAGATGTTCCTGGAAAACCCTGAGGGCGATTGGAGCGGCTTTCTCTACGGGAAAACCATAGGCTCCGCAACTTATGGCTGGAAATGCTATGGTTTTCAGCCCTTCGGATTCGGCGATCTCCAGACAGGCCCGATATGCGGATTCGAGGATGCGTTCCTCGTTGAATTCGCCGCCGTTCCAGATAGGGCCGACGGCATGGATAACCCTTCCTGCAGCAAGATCGAACCCGGGGGTGACAACCGCGCTTCCAGGAGCGAGATTTCCATACTGCTCCACAAGGGACCGGCCTGCCTTCAAGAGTTCAGGCCCGGCAGCGTTCTGAATGGCTCCGTCCACTCCGCCGCCACCTGCCAGCTGAGGATTTGCCGCGTTCACCACCGCGTCCACATCGGCTGTGGTGATATCCCCCTGTATCAAGGTGAGTGTTCCTGTTCCAATTTTCCAGGCAAGCGACATTGCAAGCTCCTTTGAAGAGTTCTGTGCGAAGGAACAGACAAATTTGGCTGTTTCTCACGCTATGTCAAGTCGGGTGCCTTGTTCAACGTCTGGGAAGAATATACTCCAAAATGGAAGAAAAAGGAGGTACACTCCTGCAAAAGGGTTGACTTCGAACCGGTGAAAAAATAAGTAAACGTTCCCTTACGCGCCCGTAGCTCAGCTGGATAGAGTGCCGGACTACGAATCCGTAGGTCGCAGGTTCGAATCCTGCCGGGCGCACCATAACTTTAAGGCCTTCTGTTTATCCGGAAGGCCTTTTTTCTTTCCATCACTCCCGGATACCCTGCAGTGGCTGCCATCCCATCCCTGCGGAGAGTTTCGATCCGCTCGATACGAAGCTGTGCCTGCCGTATTCCTTCTCAGGGGACCCGTTGAACCTGCCTGAAGCTTCAGAACCCATTCCCACAGCAATTGCATTTTTCACCTGGACTGCCATAATGGGCAGCATGGAAAATCCTTTTCGCACACACTTCCCGGATGTCGGCGGGGCCATGCGCCCGGATCGGGCCGGGTTTCTCAAGATGATTCGCAAGCGCATCAAGCGGGACAAGCCGTTTGCCGTGTTGAGCATCTTCGTGCGCGGGTATCGCTACGGAAATGTGCTGTTCGGGTATGAGGCCGGGGAGCGCCTCCTCCGTTCCCTTTCAGGGATTCTGGACATGAATGGTGAATGGGGGCTCATCGAAACCGACTGCTTCGGCCTTATCGTCGACAGGGAGGAGGATCGGTTTACCGGACTGGACAAGTCTGTGGTGGAACATCTGGACCGGCCCGTGGCCTTCGGGCCGGTGATGTTTTCCGTGGGTCTCTCCGTGGGGGCGGCACTGTATCCTGAGCACGGAGACGACGCCGAGAATCTGTTGCGCAAGGCCGACCTGGCCTTGACCAGGCTCTGGCGGCGGCATGAAATGGGGTTTGAATTGTATTCTGAAGCCTTTGACAAACGGTTCAGGAGCATGGCCGATCTGGCAATGGGGTTGGACAGTGCCCTGAAGCGTAAAGAGTTCAGCGTGTATTATCAGCCCCAGTACCATCTGGACACCGGAAAAATGGCCGGGGCCGAGGCCCTGATCCGCTGGAAACGCAAAGAGCGGTTCGTCTCTCCCGGGGAGTTCATCCCCCTGGCGGAAATGACCGGCCGCATCGCCAGGCTGGGGCACTGGGTTCTGGAAACCGCCTGCCGTTCTATGGTGTCGTGGCCCAAAGCGGAAAAGGACGAATGGACAGTGGGGGTGAACGTATCAGTTCCGCAATTTCATGATTCAGGGTTTGTTTCCCTGGTGCGGCAGACCCTGGACAGGTTCGAGGTGCCGTCTGAGCGGCTCGAACTCGAAATCACCGAGAGTGTGGCCATGGAGAGCTTTAACGGGACTGCAAAGAAACTGAAAGAATTGGGGCGGCTCGGTATCGGTCTGGCTCTGGACGACTTCGGAACCGGGTTTTCAGCCCTCAGTTACCTGCATCGGCTCCCGTTCACAAAGTTGAAGATTGACAAGTCCTTTCTTCACAATCTTTCTGGCAATCGGATCAAGCAGGTGCTGGCAGAGGAAATCATCAGAATGGGAAAGAAGCTGGGGCTGACAGTTGTGGCCGAGGGGGTTGAAAACGAGCACGAATTCATTTTCCTAAGAGACCACGGATGCGACCTTGTCCAGGGATACTTCTGCTCCGAACCCCTCACTGCGGAAGCCATGGCCGAGGCACTGGACAAACCGGATGAGGAATCTTGTTGAATCGGGATGTCCCGGAATGGGTCTTAGGTGAGATGATGCCCTGCTAACTCTTCTCCACTTTGAGGGCACCGGAAGAGGGCTGGATGTCGAGGTGGACGTCCCGTTGCGGGAAGGGGATTTCAATGGAATGTTCCTGGAACAGGTCCCAGACCCGGAACAGGACTTGGCTTTTGATATTGCTCACGCCGCCTTCCGGGTCCTGGATCCAGAACCTGAGCTCCAGGTCCACGGAGCTGTCGCCGAATCCCTTCATGAGGCAGACCGGTGCCGGGTTCGACAAAATCCTGCTCATTCCTTCGACAGCTTGCAAAATCAGGGTACGGGCTTGCTTGGGGTCGGCCTTGTAGGAGATGCCGATGGGAACGCTCAGCCTGACCCTTTTATTGGAGTAGGACCAGTTGATGACCTGCTGCGTGATCAGGTCTTCGTTGGGAATCAGGTATTCCTTGCCTTCCCGGGTGACCACGGAGACGAACCTGGCCTGAAGGTTCGAGATCCAGCCGTAGACATCTCCGATCTGGATGACATCGCCGGGTTTGATGGACCTGTCCAGGAGCAGGATGATCCCGCTGATCAGGTTGGCGACCACTTTCTGCAGCCCAAAACCGATACCCACACCCACAGCTCCGCTGAACACGGCCAAAGCGGTGAAATCGATGCCCACACTGCTCAAAGCGATAAGGACGATCATGGTCAGCAGAAAAATTTTGACCAATTTGCTGATCAGGACATGGGTGGAAGGAGTCAGATCAGAGATCGTTTCGAGCCTGCGGTTGAGATTGTCGGTGAGCCAAGAGCCGATCTTGAAGAGCAGGACGAAAATGATCGTGGCTTTGATGATTGAGAGGGCGGTCAGCCGGATGTCCCCGAGGACAAGGCCCAATTCCCCCAAAAACTCAACAATAGGTTCGTACAGGTTGAGAATGTGCAGGGCGGCTACTGTCCAGGCGAAGGTCGCTATCATTTTGGCCCAGAAACGGTCCAGAATGATGGAGGTCAGGAGCCTGATGACCACCCATGCCACAAGCAGGGTTTCCACCAGTCCCAGGATCAGGGTCGGAGTTTGAAGCACCCTGCCGGCAAGAAGGGCAAACCAGATTAACATCAGGGCGAAAATGACGGGAATGAGCCTGAGCAGTTCCCTGAGAAAGGACCTGCTGTGAATTCGGGCTGAGATGAAATGATCGAAACGGCGGGAGAGCGCCTTTCTCACCGGGCTGCCGACCATGAGGGCAACGATTGCAATTGCGACGAGGATGCCCGCCTGGACCAGGCTTTCGGGAATGAGCACCTTTTCAACCAACCAGACGTGAACGAAATCGATCCATTCCCGGATGACAACGGTATACGGTAAAGAGTCCATACTCCCTTCTTTATGCGGTGAATTCTAGTGGTTGAAGACCTGGTACAACCCTGTGGTCTGGAACATATAGCGCGAGATCTCTTTGGGGACAAATCCTGAGGTTTCGAGAATCCGGCGCATTCCGCCTTCACGGATAAATGAACGAAAATTTGCATAGTGGCTTTTCCCGGCAGCCATCTCCACGAGCGAGATCATACGCAGTCCAACCTGCTGGAGAGGGGTATCAGGCGCCAGGAAGTCGACCACATAGAGCGGGCCCCCGGGTTCGAGCACCCTTATTGCTTCGGAAAGGATCGCCTGGCGAATGTCGGGATCCTTTTCATGGAGGGCAAAGGAGATGATCGCACATCCGAAGGTGTTGTCGCAAAAATGCAGGTGTGAGGCATCTTCGAGATGATAGCTGATGGCAGGAGGGCTTTTTTCTCTCGCCTTTTGCAGCATTGCAGGGGAGAGATCAACACCGTGGGCCTCTATGCAGGAGGTATTGAGCATCCGCAGCTGAGTCCCGGTCCCACAGCAGATGTCGAGGACGCGCCTGCATTCTGAATTGTTCACGAGACGTGCGACCTCTTTTCGGACCGGCGTGAGAAAAGGGGAGGTGAACAGGTCATAACTATTTGCGATGTTGCGATATTCATCCATGAGTCGACCTTAGCCACGACAATCCATATGAACAAGCGCAAATGATGCGCCTGATCATGAAATACAGAGCAATCGTGCATAAATCAGGGAAATGAAACAAAAAAAATGATTTCTGAATTTTTATAGGTATATATTTCAATGACTTGGTAATGCAGCTCTTGGTGTGATCAACGGTATTGAGATCTCCAGGCATATCCTTATTTTCGTCATCCCTGGTTTTTTTGGATACAAGCAGACAGCGTTCAGGGCGGCTGCCAGTCAGGGAGTATGACCTGCAATTCCGCAATCCGGATACGAGACATGGTCGGTCCCTCAGGAGTTCTTCAGGTTGAATTCTTCTCAAGGAAACAGGCGCGTTGCAGTACAAACACTTCAGTGAATTCCACTCGTTTCTTCGAACCGGATCCGACGTGTTCTTAAGAATCGATACGAACGGAACAATCTTGAACTGGCAACAAACCGCACAGGGGTCACAGCGTTTTCCTGGAGAGCTCAGTGGGGGCCGGCTTCTTGATTTTGTTCCTCAGGCCACAGTCCCCCTGTTTCTCAGGTCCATTGACCGGGCGGTTTCGGATCGGCAGATCGCTACAGTCGAATACTCGCTTTCCGATGCAGAACAGGAGTTTTTTTTCGAGGCGCGGTTTTATCCCCACACCGATAGACAAATCGTGACGATCATCAGGGACATCACAGAACGCAAAAACGCCGAACGGATGCTCCTTCGGGCAAGAACCGAACTGGAATTGATCGTGGAGGAACGCACTTCTGAACTGGCTGGGGCGCTTGCGGCGCTCAAGAGAGCTGAAGAACGCTACAGGAGCATCTTCGAAAATGCGATCGAAGGCATCTACCAGGCAGACCCGCAGCGGCACATTGAACATGCCAATCCTGAATTGGCCCGGATGTTCGGCTATCCTTCAGGAAGGGAAATGGTGCGCGTTCTGCATCGCCAGAGAGGGGATTTTTTCGCCCATCAGGAACAGAAAAAGATCTTTCTGCAGCGACTCAGGGAACAGGGGGATGTCCAGGGGTTCGAGTACGAGGCCGTCCGGGCCGATGGTTCATCCCTTTGGGTTTCGGAAAGAGCACGTTTGATCCGATCGCCAGAAGGTGTGCCCCAGCGAATCGAAGGCATGGTCGTGGACATCACCGGACAAAGGGAAAGAGAAAAGGCAGAGGCAAAGCAAAAGGAAGCTGAACTCGCCAGTCAGGCCAAAAGTGAATTTCTGGCCCATATCAGCCATGAGATGCGAACCCCGCTGCACGTCATCTCAGGGGTGGTCGACCTCATGGGCAGAAGCCGGGTTCCCCCTGAGCAACAAAAATACATGGCCATGCTTCGTACCTCCGTGGATCTGGTCTCCGGTCTCATCGAAGACCTTCTGGAGTACTCCAGGATCGAATCCGGAAAAATTGCCCTTGAGAACATAGCGTTTTCTTTGGAGGAAATGCTGGAAGAAACGCTCTGCCTGGTTGCGGAACGGTTCCATGCCAAAGGTCTGGAGATTCTTCTGGACATAGATTTGAAACTGCCTCATCTGATTATGGGGGACCCCCTGCGCATCAGACAGATCCTGCTGAATCTGCTCGTCAATGCGGTCAAATTCACCGAACGAGGAGAGGTCATCCTGAAGGCGTCCAGGACGGAACATGGAATGCTCTGCCTTTCGGTGCAGGATACCGGGATTGGTATTGCACGCGACAAGCAGGATTCCATCTTTGCAAGCTTCGTCCAGGCGGATTCCTCAACCACACGCAAATATGGGGGAAGCGGGCTTGGGCTTGCGATCTGCAAAAAACTCAGCACGCTCATGGGAGGACAGATCAGCGTACAGAGTGAGCCGGGCCGGGGATCATGTTTCAACCTCGACATTCCCCTTGTCCCGTCACAGGGCTCCACACCCGGGGAAGGGATCTGCCAATTGGACGGCATGAAAGTGCTTGTTGTCGCAGGAAATGCGACATTGCGAAAAATTCTTGCCGAACTCCTTCGCCATTGGGGAGCAGAGGTATGTTGTGCGGCAAATGGAAGGGAGTTTCTGCAGCAAAGCCCCGCAGGATTCCACCTGGCTCTTGTGGATGCCTCGCTTCCTGATATGCCGGGCTATGATTGTGTCGACAGGATGTGGCTGCGCACCCCCGACTCGACGCCCATGACGGTGCTCCTGTCTTGCACAGACGACAATGGCCCGGCGAACTTCGACATGAAGCATCCCCGAATCGCCGGCTCCATATCCAAGCCGGTCAGACGGGCAGAGCTTCGCAAACTGTTTGCTACGGTGCTGAACCCGGGAGTCTCAGTAGAAAACGACCCCGATCTGATTTCGGTTCGGCAGCTGAAGATCCTCATTGTGGAGGACTGCGAAGACAACAGGATGCTTTTGGATTTTTTCCTGAAGAAAACGAACCACCTGCTGGAGTTCGCAGCCACCGGGGATGATGCGCTCAGGAAAGTGCAGCAGGAACGGTTTGACTTCATTTTCATGGATTTGCAATTGCCTGGCATGGACGGGTTCACCGCCACACGTGCTATTCGTGAGTACGAGCGGACCCATGGGATGGATCCAGTACCGATTGTGGCGGTCACAGCGGTGAACTGCCGGGGGGATGAGGAGCAAAGCCTGCTTGCCGGGTGTACCACGTTTTTGGCCAAGCCGGTCAAACAGTCGGAAATTCTCGAGGTGCTTGAACGGTGTTTTCCTCGTGGAACCTGCACACCACCCAGTCACTAGAGTTTGTCAAAGAAAATGAGGACGCCCATGATGACGAATCCCACGGAGGCGACCTTCTTGAGTATTCCCGCAGGAATATAGTTGCAGATGAATTGCGCAAACACGACAGCGATGAGCGTGACCGCCACCAGGGCCAGGGAGGCCCCGAGGAACACAGTCCATGTCTTTCTGGTTTCCGCTGCCAGCAGAATGCAGGCGAGTTGTGTCTTGTCGCCGAGTTCGGCCACGAAAATAGCCCCAAACGTGGTGGCCAGAAGCTTCCAGTCCATGATGCACCCATATACTGATTAGAACGTTTGACATCCATCAAATGATGGACATTTCTCCCTGAATTTGATGAAAGAATTTGAGATTCATGTCTTATAATGGCGTTTTAGCAGAAGAGTTCTCATTTAGGGAACACCTCTTTTATCGAAAAATGGACGGGCGGGATGAAAATGATTAAGAGGGTGCACCCCGCATTCGGATGGAAAAACCAAGGAGCATATGGAACGCAAACTCGAGTTTCTCGATCCTGAAGTTGCCCGTGATCTCTTTGGGCCGCAAAGCGAAAACCTTCGGTTTCTCTCAAAAAAAACCGGTGTTGCTGTCAGTGACCGTGGCAGCACCGTCATTGTTCGTTCTGATGACGAAGAGCTCCTCAACCGTGTCTCCAATTGTCTGACACAGCTTTACAGCCTGATGCAGTCCGGCTATCGGGTACATCCCAAAGACATCGATTTTGCACTTCGGATTCTGTCCAGGGACCCTGCTGCGAGTCTGGAGTCTGTGTTCAGGGAATCGGTCATGATCGTGTCCAAGAAAAAGTCCGTTTCCCCGAAAACACTGGGGCAGCGGGACTATCTGAATGCCATTGACAACAATGACATGGTCTTTGGGATTGGACCGGCTGGAACAGGGAAAACGTATCTGGCGGTGGCCATGGCCATCTCCTATCTGCTGCAGAAGCGGGTAAAGCGGCTCATCCTGGCCAGGCCTGCGGTGGAAGCCGGCGAAAAGCTGGGTTTTTTACCGGGGGACATCATTGAGAAGGTCAACCCTTATCTGCGTCCCTTGTACGACGCCCTGCATGATATGATGGACTTTCGCAAGGTTCAGGAGATGATCGATACCGGAGTGATCGAAGTCGCCCCCCTGGCCTTTATGCGGGGGCGGACGCTGAACAACTCCTTCATCATTCTGGATGAAGCGCAAAACACCACGCCCGAACAGATGAAAATGTTTCTGACCCGTATGGGATTCGGTTCCAAGGCGGTCATCACGGGTGATATCACACAGATCGACCTTCCGGGCACCACGAGTTCCGGCCTGATCCGGGCAGAGCAGATCCTCAAGGACGTCCACGGGGTTTCTTTCATACACTTCAACGAGGCAGACGTCATCAGACACCCTCTGGTCGGACGTATCGTCCAGGCGTACGATCGCCATGACAAAGAAAGAGAACGACAAAAAGACAAAACTGCTCAGTAGGCTCAAGAAGGCCGAGTTTCGGGCAACCGGAAATTCAGGACCTGTCTTCTGTCTGCTTTCCCTGCTCGCTGTGGCTGCATTGGGAGGAGTGAACTTCGGTCCGACCGCCAAGGTCTATCTGGCAGGAGAGATCGCCGGACAGGATATCGCCGCCCATGAGAACCTGCTCATCGAGGATCAGGAATCCACAGCCCGCAAGCGAGAAACCGTGGGAGAAATGCAGCCTCCTGTGTTTGATCTGAGTATGGATCCCTTTCAGGAGATCCAGAGGGAAACGCTTTTCATCCTGGACGATGTTGCCGGCATCGATGAAGCCGAAATCAACAAGAAACGGTGGGAAATAGCTGAACGGCTCAATTCTGAAATCACTCTTCAATCCATAGAAATCTGGCAGAAACCAGAATTCGCCGTCATCTTTGCTCGAAATTTTCTCCCGGTACTCTCTGATGCCTATTCCAGAGGGGTGGTTCAGGACCGCCAATTCCTCCGGACGTACAAGCACGGAATCCAGGTACGCAGGCTCGGCACAGGCGAGGAATTTTTGATTATGGACTTCAGCGAAGTCCCTGACCTCGACACCTTCCGCAATCTGCTGGACGAACTCATGCGGGAGGAACTCAATTTGAAGCTCCGAGCCCGCAAGGCCGTGTTCGAACTCATTGGGCCTTTTTTGCGGCCCAACCTCATTTTGAACCAGGAAGTGACACAACGCCGGATACAGGAGGTGCAATCCGCAGTTGATCCTGTTTTCTACCATATCAAGAAGGGCGAGGTGGTTGTCCGCCAGGGCGAACGGGTCAGTGAAGAGCAGCAGCGGAAGCTCATGGCCCTTTTGGTCGACACTCCCGGGCTTTTCAGGCCCTATGACAGCATGGGCCACTTTCTGGTCTTTGCCTTTTTGTTTCTCGGAATCCTCTATTCCTCGGCGCACCATTTCGAGTCCAGAGGTCTGACGAACAGGGATTATTTTCTCTTCAGTGCAATCATCCTAACATTTGCGATACTCGCCAAATTTCTCGACATCTCCGGAGAGGGGTTCTCCAAGGGATTTTTGCATCTCAATCCTGATACCGTTCCCTACAGCCTGCCGATTGCCGGGGCCATCGGCCTGCTCTCCCTGTTTTTCCCCAAAGGGCTCTGCATTCTCGGGGGGCTTTTGCTCTCCTATGTGGCCACCACCATGGTGGGAGGAGGGATGCAGCTGTTCCTCTTTTTCTTTGTGGGCGGATATCTGAACGTGTATTTGCTTCGGGCCACAGGAAACCGCACCCAGGTCCTCAAGTCAGTCATCCCGCTCACACTGGGACTCCTGATTCTTTGGGCGGCGATCAACCTCCCGGAATCCCGGGGACAGGTCCATCTCTTGACAGAAGGGATATTCGTCACCTCAGGGGCTGTTCTTTCCCTTTTTGTTCTGCTGGCCTTCAGTCCCATCGTGGAATACGTCTTCGGCTATACCTCCAGGTTCAAGCTCATGGAACTCATGGATCTGGAGCAGCCGCTTCTGCAGGATCTGATGGTGAAAGCTCCCGGGACCTATCACCACTCCCTGATAGTCGCCAATCTGGTCGAGGCCGGTGCCCGAGCCATTGGAGCCAACGGTCTTTTGGTCAAGGTGGCTGCCCTGTACCATGACATCGGCAAACTCAAGAATCCCGACTACTTCATCGAGAATCAATTTGGGGGCAAGAACAAGCACAACAAGCTCGCTCCATCCATGAGCGCCCTCATTTTGACATCCCACGTGAAAAAGGGTGTGGAGATGGCCCGGGCCCACAAGCTCGGTCCTGAGATTACGGATCTCATTCAGCAGCATCACGGAACCAGTTTGATCAGCTTTTTCTACAGCAAGGCCAAGGAGACCCGGAAAGGGGATTCTGAAATCCGGGAAGAGGATTTTCGCTACCCCGGGCCCAAGCCCCAGACCAAAGAAGCAGGGCTCATCCTCCTGGCCGATCAGATCGAAGCGTCCAGCCGGACTCTGGTCGATCCGACGCCGAGCCGGATCAAAGGGCACATCAAGAACATGATCACCAAGGTGTACAGCGAAGGCCAACTGGATGAATCCGAACTCACGTTGCGGGACATGCATCAGTTGAACGAGGTCTTCAGCAGAATTTTGACCGGTATTTTTCATCACCGGGTGGAATATCCCAAGGTCGAAGCAAAAAATGGCGAGAAACGAGAAGAGCTCAGACGCCAATCCGCCTGACCGGCATCAGGTCCTGGTAACCGGTCCCGGAACGCTCAATCCCCTGTTGCCGGTTGCCCGAAGGGAACTGGCAACTCTTGCGGAGCGTATCCTGGACGTGTTTGCATTTCAGGCTGCACGAGTGGAGATCAGATTGATGCACGACAGGGAAATGGCCCGTCTCAATGCCGCGTATTTCGGGGTGCATGCGCCCACAAACGTCCTGAGCTTTCCCGAGGATGAAACATTATCTGCCGAATCCACGGATTTGGGGCTCATTGCCCTTTCCCTGGAAACCCTGCACAGGGAGACGGTCTTGTACGGACAAAAACCCGTGGAGCATCTGATCAGGCTCCTTGCCCATGCCCTTCTGCACCTGGCAGGCCTCGAGCATGGTTCTGAAATGGAACGGCTCACTGAGCAGGCTCTCCTTCTGGCACGGCCTTCTGATTCTTTACAAAACGGTTGATCTCCGGATAATGTCCCCGCTTTATCAATTTTCGGGGAGTACTCCAATGGTTAGAAATTTCTTACAGATTTTGGATCTGAAGCATTCCGAGGCTCATGAGCTTGTGCGAAGGGCCAAGGAGATGAAAGATTCCGGATATGTTTCCAGGCAGCTTGACGGCAAAATCCTGGTGCTGCTCTTTGAGAAGGCCTCCACAAGAACGCGTATTTCCTTTGAGGCGGCCATTCGACAACTCGGCGGTTCCGCCGTGTTCATGACTCCGGCAGAGTCACAACTGGGCCGCAGCGAGCCGCTCAAGGACACTGCCCGGGTTTTGTCCCGTTATGCCCAGGGCCTGGTGGTTCGAACGTATGGGCAGCGCAATCTGGAAGAACTCGCTCACTACGGGAACATCCCCGTGATCAACGCGTTGACCGATCAGTTTCACCCCTGTCAGGTCATGAGCGACATGCTGACGGTGTACGAACGCACGCCTAAGCTCGACACCCTGACCATTGCATGGGTCGGGGACGGCAACAATATGGCCCACTCCTGGATCAATGCAGCTTCCTATTTCGGATTCGAGCTTCGGGTGGCGGTGCCCCGCGGGTACGAGCCCGATACCGAGGTACTGGCTCATGCCCTGTCTCTGGGCGCCAGGGTCTACGTCACCCATGATCCCAAAGAGGCAGTGGAAGGGGCCCATTATGTGAACACCGATGTATGGGCCTCCATGGGACAGGAGGAGGAACAGGAGAAGCGGGAAACCGTGTTTCAACCTTTCCAGGTCAACAACGACCTGCTCAGGCTCGCCCGGCCCGATGTCAAGGCCCTGCACTGCCTTCCTGCCCACCGGGGCGAGGAGATCACGGACGAGGTCATGGAAGGAGTGCATTCCATCGTATGGGACCAGGCGGAAAACAGGCTGCACATGCAAAAGGCACTGCTCGAGTGGGTTTACAAGGAGTGAAATCCGGATGCTGAACGCGGTTGGATCCCGCAGCGTGTGACGTGCACCCATTCCACATCATTTCCGATATTGAACACGGATCGTGAATACAGGAAATACCATGCAGAGTATCAAAAGGGTCGTTCTGGCCTATTCAGGGGGGTTGGACACCTCGATCATTTTGAAATGGCTCACCCTGCAGTATCAGTGTGAAGTGATCACGCTGACGGCTGATCTGGGGCAGGAGGAGGAACTCGACGGTCTGGAGGAAAAAGCTCTGCGGACCGGAGCTTCCAAAGCCTACATCGAAGATCTCCAGGACGAGTTTGCAAGGGACTTCATCTTTCCGGCCTTCCGCGCGGCTGCGGTCTATGAGGGGCGGTACCTGCTCGGCACTTCTCTGGCCCGTCCTCTGATCACGAAGAAGATGGTGGAAATCGCCAGAAAGGAAAATGCCCAGGCCATCTCCCACGGAGCCACGGGAAAAGGCAACGACCAAGTCCGGTTCGAACTGACCGCCATGGCCCTGGCACCGGAGATCCGAACCATTGCCCCGTGGCGGGAATGGGATATGCGATCCAGATCCGACCTCCTGGCCTTTGCCAGGGACAACGACATTCCTGTCCCGGTGACCAAGGAAAAACCCTACAGCTCAGACCGCAATCTTCTGCATCTGAGCTTCGAGGGCGGTGAACTGGAAGACCCCTGGGAAGAGCCCCGTCCAGGCAGCTACCAGCTCTGTGTCCCGCCTGAGAAGGCTCCGGACCTTGCCGAGACCGTGACGATTGATTTCAAAGAGGGCGATCCCGTGGCCGTCAACGGAACTCCGTTGGGCCCGGCAGCCCTGATGAAGGAATTGAACCGCCTCGGAGGAAAGCACGGCATCGGTCGTCTGGACATGGTGGAGAACCGGTTCGTAGGCATGAAGTCCAGGGGAGTCTACGAAACCCCGGGTGGGACCGTACTGCATGCCGCCCATCGGGACCTGGAAGGACTGACCATGGACAGGGAGCTTCTGCATCTGCGGGATTCTCTGATCCCCAGGTATGCGGCAATGGTCTACAACGGCTTTTGGTACTCGCCGGAACGCGAAGCCCTTCAGGCGTTCATGGACAAGGCCCAGGAGAACGTTACCGGAACGGTCCGGGTCAAGCTCTACAAGGGGACGGTCATCCCCATCGGCCGGTGTTCTCCCAACTCGCTCTACAATCCGGAGCTGGCCACCTTTGAGGAGGATCAGGTCTATGATCAGGCAGACGCCACCGGCTTTATCCGGCTGCAGGGTCTGAGGCTGGCGGTGAACAGCCGGCTGCGGGAAGGGCGCAAGGACGGATAACATGAGCCAAACGCCGAAACTGGGAAAGCTGTGGGGTGGTCGTTTCAAATCCCGGACCACCCCTTCGGTCGAGGAATACACCGCTTCCGTTGATTTCGACAGAAATCTCGCCTTTCAGGATATTGCCGGCTCCAAAGCCCATGCCCGTATGCTCGGTGTCCAGGGAATTCTCGAAGATGGTGATGTCGAGCAGATCCTTGAAGGACTGGACTCCGTGGCCCTGGAAATTCAGGAGGGAACATTTCCCTGGCGCAGGGACCTCGAAGACGTGCACATGAATATCGAGAGCCGGCTCACGGAAATCATCGGTCCTGCCGGCCAGAAGATTCACACGGGCAGAAGCCGAAACGACCAGGTCGCTCTGGATTTCAGGCTCTTTGTCAGTGAACGGCTCGATGACTGGGAGGAGGGGCTGTGCGGGCTGATAACGGCTCTTGTGGACCGCGCCGAGGAGCACGCCGACACGGTTCTGCCCGGCTTTACCCATCTTCAGCCTGCTCAGCCTGTTCTGCTGGCGCACCACCTGCTTGCCTACGTGCAGATGTTCAGGCGCGACGTTGAACGGGTCCGGGATTGTCTGAAGCGAACCCGTGTTTCCCCGCTTGGCGCTGCTGCACTGGCTGGGACGACCTATCCGCTGGACCCGGAGATGGTTGCCAAAGAGCTTGGATTCACATCGGTTTTCGCCAACAGCATGGATGCTGTCAGTGACCGTGATTTCGTGGCCGAATCCCTGTTTGTCGGCGCACTGATCATGACCCACCTGAGCAGAATTTGTGAGGAGATCATTTTGTGGGCCAGTCCTGCATTCGGGTTTGTCCGGCTTCCGGACGGGTTTGCCACCGGGTCCTCCATTATGCCGCAAAAAAAGAATCCGGACGTGGCCGAACTCATGCGTGGAAAGACCGGGCGGGTCTATGGATCACTCACAGCCATCCTCACGCTGCTCAAAGGGCTTCCCCTCACATACAATCGTGATCTGCAGGAAGACAAGGAGCCGTTTCTGGATGCCGATAAAACAGTGGATGCCTCTGTGCGTATCATGGCCGACATGATCATGGCGCTGACATTTGACGAAAAATCCATGCGCGCCGGCCTCAAGGCCGGGTACCTGAATGCCACTGAACTGGCTGACTACCTTGTGGTCAAAGGCGTGCCCTTCCGGCAGGCCCACCATATCACCGGCCGCATAGTGGCCCATGCCGAAAACAGGGGCAAGCCGCTTGAGGATTTGCCCATTGAGGAACTGGCCGGGTTTTCCGAGCACATTGGTGAGGATGTGTACACTGTGCTCGACTATAAGAATGCCGCGGCACGGCGCGAGGGACCGGGAGGGACCGGCCCCAGGTCGGTCAGTGTGCAGATCGATGCTGCCAGAAAATGGGTTTCCGAATGCCGGCTGCACCACGGCAAAGGCTCTGATACGCTGTGAAATCCTTACGGAAAATTCATTTGCCTGTGCTGGACAATCGTATAGGACCGGCGGAAGGGAGAGGGGAAGTGGCGGAAGCGTATAGGAGTCGAACCTACCGGCGACCTCTCGACCGCCCACTGGATTTGAAGTCCAGGCGCCACACCGGTGACGAAACGCTTCCAGGAAGTGGGGAGTTACCAAGTTTAATTTCTTTTTTCAAGTTGTCCAGGGCATATCCTGTGCGCTGCCCGTGGACAAATCCCAAGCATCAATTATATTGTCTTGAAACCAGCCATTGCGTTTCCTGGGTTTGGGAAACATCTTCTTCCGGAGGAACGTTTTGAATAATTTGTCGAAAAATATTCTGCTCTGGATCACCATATCGCTTGTCATGGTGGTTCTGTTCAACCTTTTCAACCAGCCACCGGCTCCTCAGCAGAAGCTCACGTACACCGAGTTTCTCGAGCAGGTGAATCAGGGGCGGGTTGCTTCGGTCAAAATCCAGGGCGAAAGGATCACGGGTGTTCTCGAGAACAACGAGCGTTTTTTTTCGATCAACCCGAATGACTCCGCCCTTGTGGAAACCCTGATCAACAACAATGTGAGCGTGGAGGCGGAACCTGAGGAGAGCGCCCCGTGGTATATGACGGTCCTGGTCTCCTGGTTTCCCATGCTCCTGCTGATCGGTGTGTGGATTTTTTTCATGCGTCAGATGCAGGGCGGAGGCGGCAAGGCCCTGTCTTTTGGACGCTCCAAAGCCAGACTCATCACCCAGGAACATACCAAGGTGACCTTTGAGGACGTTGCCGGCGTTGATGAGGCCAAGGAAGAACTTCAGGAAGTGGTTCAGTTTTTGAGCGAACCCAAGAAGTTCACCCGGCTGGGCGGGCGCATTCCCAAGGGCGTGCTTCTGGTCGGTCCTCCGGGTACGGGAAAAACCCTTCTTTCTCGAGCGGTTGCCGGCGAAGCCGGAGTTCCGTTCTTCTCCATTTCCGGGTCTGATTTTGTGGAGATGTTCGTCGGAGTCGGTGCCGCAAGGGTGCGCGACCTCTTTGTCCAGGGCAAGAAAAATGCTCCCTGCCTGATATTCATCGACGAGCTCGATGCTGTCGGCCGGCAGCGCGGCGCAGGACTTGGAGGCGGCCATGACGAGCGGGAGCAGACCCTGAATCAGCTTCTGGTCGAAATGGACGGGTTCGAATCCAATGAGGGCGTCATCCTCATCGCCGCGACCAACCGTCCGGACGTGCTGGACAAGGCCCTGCTCAGGCCGGGCCGGTTCGACCGTCAGGTTGTCGTTCCCAGCCCTGATCTGCGGGGCAGGAAGAGAATTTTAGAGGTGCATACCCGCAGGACACCGCTTGCCAACACAGTGGATCTTGAGACCATTGCCCGCGGAACCCCCGGGTTTTCCGGCGCAGATCTGGAAAACCTTGTCAACGAAGCTGCGCTGTATGCGGCCAAGCTCGGCAAGGAACAACTGGATGGGAATGATTTCGAGATGGCAAAGGACAAGGTGCTCATGGGCAAGGAACGCCGGAGCGTTATCCTGAGTGAGGATGAAAAGCGGACCACGGCCTATCATGAGGGTGGACATGCCCTGGTTGCCAGAAAGCTTCCCGGGACCGATCCGGTTCACAAGGTCTCCATCATCCCCCGGGGTATGGCCCTTGGGGTGACCATGCAGCTTCCCATCGACGAACGGCATAATTATTCCAAGGATTTTCTTCAAAATACTCTTGCCGTCCTGCTCGCCGGCCGGGCCGCAGAGGAGATCGTCCTCAACCAGACCACGACCGGCGCAGGCAATGATATCGACCGGGCTACAAAAATGGCCAAAAAGATGATCTGTGAGTGGGGCATGAGCGAGACTCTGGGCCCTGTATCCTTTGGCGACAACCAGGATGAAGTCTTTTTGGGGCGCGAACTTGTGCATCATCAAAGCTTCAGTGAAGAGACCTCGAGACTTATCGATGCCGAGATCAAACAGGTCATTTCCGACGCGTTCGACAAATCCAGCGACATCATTCGGAAGAACCTCGATGCATTGAACAGGATTGCAAACGCTCTTTTGGAAAGGGAAACCATCAGCGGCCCAGAACTCGATATGCTCATAAACGGCGAGGAACTGCCGCCGCCGGAAATGCCTTCCACACCGGTCCGGGATTCTGAGGGTGCCGATGCCTCGAAGGGAGATCCAGGGCAGACCGGTTCCGCAGACCAGGGCCAGGCAGCTTCCCAGGCCCGCTCCGTTCGGGAGGAATTCACCTGGGACGAGGAGGACCGGACCGGTTCCGAAAAAAAGGACTAACAGCGTGGAAGGTCCAGTTCAGTGGAGCGTTATCAGGGGCAGTGTTCTCGGACCTGCCCCTTTTTTGATTGTCGGTATCTTGAACATCACCCCGGATTCATTCTATGACGGCGGGCAGTGGTTCGGCCATGATGAGGCGCTGCAGCGCGGCATCAGGCTGGCACAAGACGGTGCGGACATCATCGATGTAGGGGGGGAGAGCACGCGCCCCTTTGCCGAACCGGTTTTGGAACAGGATGAAATCGACCGGACTGTTCCGGTAATCCGTGATCTCGTTCGCCAGGGGCTCGCCGTCTCCATTGACACCACCAAGTCCGGGGTAGCGGCGGCCGCTCTTGAGGCTGGCGCGTGCATCGTCAATGACATTTCCGCCTGCGCCTTTGACCCGGAACTGCTGGATGTGCTGGTGCAGCATAAGCCAGGGTACGTGCTGATGCACTGCCAGGGACGGCCTCAGGACATGCAGCGCAAACCTTGTTACGACAATGTCGTGCCGGAGATTCTTGAATTTTTCGAGGACCGGCTGAACATGCTGGTCCGAGCCGGGGTTCCGGAAGAGCGCATTGTCATTGATCCGGGAATCGGATTTGGCAAACTTCTTGAACACAATCTTGCCATTCTCCGGAACATTGCTTCCTTCCGGAGGCTGGGGAGGCCTGTTTATCTCGGTTTGTCCAATAAATCCATGTGGGAGAAGCTGCTTGGACTTCCCCTGGGTGAGCGTCAGAATGCCACCCAGGTGGCCACTGCGCTGACAGCCCGTTCCGGAGTGCGCATTCACAGGGTCCATGACACAGGCTTGACCAGACAGACATTGACCGTTGTCCAGGCACTCGGCGGACTCGGCGGTACTTCCTGTCACTGTGATTGAAAATCATCTAAAATCGAGAACCGTTCATGTTTGAGTTCCTGCAGTTCGGAAATCTGCAGATCACCTGGAGAGATGTTCTTGACATCGCCCTGGTCGGATTTGTTTTTTATCGCCTGATCCTGCTTATCAAGGGGACCAGGGCGGTTTCCGTGGTTTATGGCCTTCTTGGTCTTCTGATCATTTACCACTTTTCCGGCGAGTTCGGGTTTTTCACCTTGAACTGGCTCCTTGCCAATTTTCTCGGCTCCATCTTTCTGGTGGTGATCATTCTCTTTCAGCGGGACATCCGCAAGGCGCTCGCCCAGATGGGGGCGGGCCGGTTTTGGACCCGTTCGCAGACAGTTTCTTCCGCAGTCATGGACGAACTGATCCTTGCGCTCATGGAGATGGCCAGGAAACGGATCGGGGCGTTGGTCGTTCTGGAGAAAAACATGCCTCTGGGGGACGTGATCGAGCGGGGAGTCGAGCTTGGAGCGGTCGTGAGCAGGGATCTTATGCTTACAATTTTTCACCCGGACACGCCACTTCACGATGGTGCGGCCGTGATCCGCGGAAACAAAATACTTGCGGCAGGGTGCATCCTGCCCCTGTCTGTGGGTATGAAGCATCGCTCGGAACTTGGAACGAGGCACCGGGCGGCAATGGGTATCACAGAAGAAACAGATGCCATAGCCGTGGTTGTTTCTGAAGAACGGGGTACGGTTTCCGTCGCCATCGGCGGGCGGCTGACCTCCAGCCTGGACGAAATCAGGCTCAAACGGGTCCTGAGCAAGGTTTTGGAATGAACTGGAATCCGATCAAAGAAAACTGGCAGTATCGGGCCATTGCGTTGTTTTTAGCCGTGTTTTCATGGTATCTTGTCAGCGGACGGGAAAAAGTTGAAACCTGGATCGAGCTGCCGGTTGAGCTTTTCAATCTTCCCGAGGACCAGATCATCAGAAGCGGATTGGTGAACAAGATCGAGGTCCGTATCCGGGGGACCAAGGGATCGGTTCGTTCTGTCAAAGAACGCAAGCTTGCCTATACTGTGGACATGAGCGGGCTGAAAAAGGGCGAAAATCAGATTGTGTTCACGCCGGGAAACATCCCGCTTCCCGGAGCGGTCGAAGTCATCGAAATCATGCCGGCAAGAATTCAGGTGGAGGTCGACAGGAGGGTGTCAAAACAGCTCCCGGTCAAGATTTCCTGGCAAGGCCAGATTGACCCGGATTATGAGCTGGTCAATGAGCTGTCCCAGCCGGAAACAGTGAGATTGCTGGGACCGGAGCGCATTCTTCAGAATATGAGCTTTGTCTCCACCAGAACCTTTGACATAGAGGTAGACGACTCCGGAGCCTGGCAGAGCAATGTTCCCCTGGATATCCCGCCGGAGCTGGAAGCGGATCCTCCCCAGGTGCAGGTCCGGCTCTCCTTCAAGCCCAAAACACGTGATATCTGGGTAAAGCTTCCGGTGGAGGTCAAGGTTCCTAAGAATTTGAATGTGGAACTTCAGGCCCCGGAGGTACGGGTCCATATGGACCTTCCGGTCACTTTATTTCAAAAGCCCACCTGGCGTGAAGAGCTGTCGGTTCAGCTGACCATCACCCCGGATACCAAACCCGGGGATTATGAACTCGTGCCGCGGATTACGGTTCCCAGGTGGGGTGAGATTCTGGAAACGCGACCTGAAAAAGTCAATGTGACCGTAACCAAAAAATAACCGATCCCCGACAACACGAGGGGTCTTATGATATGCGAGGTGAGAATGCCCAAGAAACTCTTTGGAACAGACGGTCTTCGGGGACAGGTCAATATTTTTCCCATGCAGGCGGAAATGGTGCTTCGCCTCGGACTTGCCGCGGGCCAATATTTCCGGAACGGCGACCGGAAACACCGGGTCGTCATCGGCAAGGATACCCGGTTGTCAGGATATATCTTCGAGACCGCCCTCACCTCTGGATTTTGCGCTTCAGGACTGGATGTTTTTCTGGTCGGCCCCATGCCCACTCCGGCAATTTCGTTTTTGACCAGGAACATGCGGGCTGATCTGGGGGTGGTCATCTCCGCCTCCCACAATCCCTTTATGGACAACGGCATCAAATTCTTCGACAGCGCCGGGCTCAAACTCCCGGATTCCGTTGAAGAGGAGATCACGCAGATGGTGCTGTCCGACACCCGGTGGGATTACCCTTCTCCGGAAAATGTCGGCCGGGCTTTCAAGATCGCGGACAGCCCCGGTCGCTATATCGTCTATCTCAAAAACAGTCTGCCCCAGGATCTGTCCCTGGACGGGATCAAGGTGGTCCTGGACTGCGCCCACGGGGCCACCTACCGGGTTGCACCGCTCATCTTCGAGGAGCTCGGGGCAGTAGTAACCGGGATGGGAGCCGAGCCTGACGGACTGAATATCAACCATAAATGCGGTTCCTTGTATCCCCAGATGGCGGCAAACACGGTCCTGGAAACAGGAGGGGATATCGGGCTGGCACTTGACGGGGACGGTGACCGGCTCATTGTCGTTGACGAGCGGGGACAGGTTCTGGACGGTGACCAGATCATGGCTATCTGCGCCCTGGATATGATGTCCAAGGGGAACCTTCCGGGCAACACTCTCGTGGCAACGGTCATGAGCAATATGGCTCTGGAGGTGTTCATGAAACGGCACGGAGGTCGTCTGGTCAGGACTCCAGTGGGCGACCGGCATGTTGTTGAAGCCATGAACCGGCTCGGAGCCAGATTCGGCGGCGAGCAGTCCGGACACCTGATCTTCAGGGAATACAGCACCACCGGAGACGGAATACTCGCTGCTTTGCAGCTGATCAAGATAATGATCGAACAGCAGAAGCCGCTTTCGGAACTGGCAGGTCAACTCGAAATATTTCCCCAGAAACTGGTCAATATCCATGTGGAGCGAAAAATCCCGTTTGAAGATGTGCCTGCCGTAAGCAAGGCCATTTCCCAGGCCGAGCAGAGGTTGGGTCAGAAGGGAAGGGTGCTGGTCCGTTATTCCGGAACAGAACCGGTCGCCAGGATCATGGCCGAGGCCGAGGATGCATCGCTCGTTGAGGAAATCGTCGGCGAACTGAGCGGAGTATTTGAAAAATTTCTCCGATAGGATTTGCAAGTCTCCACTGTGTGGGCTATTTTGACCCGGTCCGATTTTCTTCGGACCTGTTCCACCAAAGGACTTTCTCGCCGGATAATCCGGTTTTGGGATGCCAGCTGACATAAGGAGACCGTAATGAATATCCGTAAGGTCGTCATACCTGTTGCCGGGTGGGGGACCAGATCGCTGCCTGCGACCAAGAACATTCCCAAGGAAATGCTCCCTGTCTACAACAAGCCGGCTGTCCAGTACGTGGTGGAAGAAGCCATGTTCGCCGGACTCAAGGATGTCGTGTTCGTCAACAATCAGAACAAGACCATCATTGAGGACCATTTCGATTACAACTGGGCCCTGGAATCCCTTCTGGAACGAGCAGGGAAGCAGGAAATGCTCGATGAAGTCCGGAAGGTAGCGGAAATGGTCAACATCATTTCCGTGCGGCAGAAGGTCCAGCTCGGGCTGGGACATGCCGTGCTGTGCGCCAGGGAAGTGGTCAAGAACGAGCCGTTTGCCGTGATGGTGGGGGACGATCTCATGTTCCACCAGGATCCCGCGATCAAGCAGCTTATGGAGGTCGCTGTTTCCGAGAACATGGCTGCTGTCGGCGTTATGGAAGTTCCGCCGGAGAAGGTAAGCAGTTACGGCATCATCAGGGCGGAGGAATTTGCGCCGGGGATTTTCCGGGTGCGGGATCTGCAGGAAAAGCCCAGCAGGGAGGAGGCGCACTCCAGACTGGCAATCGTCGGACGCTACGTGCTCACCCCGGATGTGTTCGAAATTTTGGAAAAGCTCGAGCCGGGGCATGACAATGAGATTCAGCTGACCGATGCCCTGCGCATTCTGGCTGAACGAAACAAAATCCTGGCAGTGAAACTCAGGGGCCGTCGATTCGATGTGGGAGCCTGGGTGGATTATCTCACCGCGAACATTTACTTTGCCCTGCAGGAGCCGGATTTGCGCGACGATCTCGTTGAAGGTTTGAAGGAGCTTCTCTCGTGCTGAAGCAGGTTTTTTTGCCGCTCGCAGCTCTTGCGTGTGTGCTTTTTGCTGTGCTTGAGGCCCAGGCGTTCATGCCGCCGCTTCAGGAGATCAAAAAAGGACTGGAATCTGAATACTCCTCCCTGAACTCCTATCAGGCCGAATTCAGGCTCAGGCAGGACCCCTTGCTTTCCATCAGGCTGTGGAAGGAAGGACCTTTCTGGCGACAGGAATGGGTTGAGGAAGACGAGGAGACAGGCAGTCCGCGTCTTCTTTGCGCCAGTATCGGACAGGGAGAGCGCCTGCTGCTTTCCTATCCCGAATATCGATCAGTCTCCAAGCCCGTGCTTTGGTATTGGCCTCCTCAGGGCTCGTCCTGGATGGAGCATCTTTCCGTTGACACCTCGGTCAGCAGCTATCAGTTTTTCAAGGACCGGCCCGCCCTGGTTTACGGGGCAACCTACGGTCAGCTCAGACGACCTCAGGTCTGGCTCGATAACGAACGGCTCGTTCCCTTGAGGCTTATTCGTGGAGATCTCGAACTGCAGTGGTTCGAATATGTCAGGGTAGGGAATTTCTGGCTGCCCAAAGTCCTCGGTATTGTCTTTCCGGACGCCGAACCCCTGAATTTCGATATCCTGTGGCGGAGAGTCAACACCCCCATCCCTCAGGAAGTTTTTTCCCGGGAATCCTTCCAGCAGGCATATGCGCCGTTCCAATTTTCACGGGACATGCCCAGAATCTTCCGGCTTCTTTTTGAACGGTTTCCACAGGCTTTTGACAACTAAATCGACGCTCCCCATGCCCCAATTCTGGAAGGTAGCGCTGTTGAGCGCCCCGTACACCTGTCTGACTTACGCGCAGCCCGGTGATCCCGGGCGCGAGTCGTGGATTGCCGGACAGCGGGTCCTCGTTCCTCTGGGCAAGAGCATCCGTCTTGGCATTTTGCTCGCACAAGAGCCGAGTGCCCCTGAACTGTCCGTGATCAAGCCGTTGCTGTGGCCCATGGACAGGTCCCCCCTGGTGACTCCTCTTCAACTCGACCTGGCGTTTGAACTTGCAAAGCGTCAGATGCGCAGCCCCGGCCTCATTCTCAGTTCATTCATCCCTGCCCCGCTCAGGCCCAAAAAGGTGGTTTTCCATCTTGAGGAAGAGCATGCCCTTCAGAGGATCTCGTCGACGCAGTTGAGCCAAGCCTCACAGGAAGAGCGGGCACGGCTTGCTGGCTTGTGGGAAAAGGGGAGGATGATCGTCCGGAACCCCGGCGAAATCAAGCCGGAACCGGTACTGCACCTGAACATGGATCCACCATGGCCGGTCCGTCCGGGAGCCGTCCGGCAGCACCGAATTCTCGATCATCTCTGGCAAAAGGGCGCTATCCCTCGTTCCCGCATAAATTCCGTCCTTGGTGAAGGCACGCTGCAGGCGCTTTCCCCCCTTCTGAGCAGGGGAATCGTTCGCATGGAGGTCGAGCAGGACGTGGAACAGTCGTGGGTGAGTGAACCCTGCACCAGCTTCGACCTGACCTCGGAGCAGGAATCCGCGCTGCGATCTCTTCAGCATGCCCTCAAGGATCAGGATCCGCAAACGCGGTTGGTGCACGGGGTCACCGGAAGCGGCAAAACCCTTCTCTATCTTCGGCTGGCCGCCACATGCCTCGAACAGGGGCGTTCCGTCCTGATTCTCTGCCCCGAAGTGGCCTTGGCCATCCAGATCGCCCGCATCGTTCGAAAGGAAATGGGTTCTCGAGCAGGCGTGCTCTATCATGGGTACCAGGATCCGAACCGCCGTGCCGGTGTCTACCTCCGTCTTCTGGAGGAAAAGGGTCCCAGCCTTGTCGTGGGCACGCGCTCGGCTCTGTTTCTTCCCCTGTCCAATCCCGGCCTTGTCATCCTCGACGAGGAGCATGATGCCTCGTTCAAGCAGGACGAGAGCCTTGTCTATCAGGCCAAGGAACTTGCATACCATCTCGTGCGAAAGTGCAATGGACTGCTGGTGCTTGGTTCGGCAACACCGGACATGAAAACCACCCATGCTGCAGAAGCCGGACTCATCCGCAAAGTGGAGCTCACACACCGGGTCAGCAGCAGGCCGCTGCCCTCGGTGCAGATCGTCGATCTTCTCGAACACCCCCCTGTGAATGGTCCGTTTTCATCCCTGTGCACACAAGCGATACACCGGACCATTGCCGCCGGAGAACAGATCATCATCATGCAGAACAGACGGGGGTATGCCCCCCTGGTCTACTGTGTCGACTGCGGGAATGTTTCCCGGTGCGGGAACTGCGAGGTGGGATTGACCTATCACCGGAGCATTGACCGGCTGGTCTGCCATTATTGCGGGCTCTCGTTGCCGTTCCCCCCGTCCTGCGTCAAATGCGGAGGATGCCAATTCCTGCCCCTTGGGGAGGGCACGGAACGAGTTGTCGAACACCTGAAGAGAGATTTCCCTGAACAGAAAGTGCTGCGGCTGGATCGTGACGCAGTTCGGCGCAAGGGACGCATGGAAGAGATTTTACAGGGATTTTCCCGGGGCGAGGCGCAAATCCTTGTCGGGACCCAGATGATCAGCAAGGGTCACGATTTTCCGAACGTGACCCTTGTTCTGGTGGTGGACGGCGATCTGGGGTTGAATCTGCCGGATTACCGGGCCACGGAACGAACGTTCCAATTGCTGGTGCAGGTTTCCGGCAGGGCAGGGCGGGGTGATAAGAACGGGAGAGTCTTCATCCAGACCAGAAATGCAGACCACTACTGCTGGTCCTTTATCCGCAGCAACGATTATTCCGGATTTTACCGGCAGGAAATTCAACGCAGAAAAAAGCTGCGCTATCCTCCCTTTGCCAAGCTCGGGCTTGTCCGGATGAACTTTCCTGAAGACTGGGCGCAGGGATTGGCCCAGGTGAACGAAATTGCTGCTCAGCTTCACAAGGCAGGGCGCAAGCTCGGGGTGTCCGTGCTCGGCCCGGCCCCTTCCCCGCTGAGCCGACTTCGGAGACGAGTGCGCTATCAGTGCCTGCTCAAGGCAGATGACTGGCAGTCGATTCGCTCAGCCTTTGCTCCGGTGTGGAACAGCCAGTCCCAAAACTCACCGTTGCGCATTCAGCTCGACCTTGATCCCGTCAATATGCTGTAAATACATCATCGGTTAAATGGCGGTGATCCTGGAGCATAGTTTGAGAAGAAAATCGAAAATGAGGTTTGCCAAGAACAAAAGATCGGGTATAACGACCTCAGGAAATCACGCGTGGTCAATGAATTTTCAATCAGGAGTGAAGCGATGCTCGTGGACAAGGAACAGGCCCTAAAAATGCAAAACGGCGACAGTGAATTTCTGTACGAGTTATGGAAACTGTATCTCGAGGATGCGGAAAACAAGAAGACGAGCTTCGATACGGCCTATGAACAGCAAGACTATACGCAAATCGAGAGGCTGGCCCACTCCCTGAAATCGAGTTCCGCAGTGATCGGATCCGAACCGCTCAGCCAAAAAGCAGCCCACCTGGAAGACCTGACGAGAAAAAATGAAGAGCCGGAACAGATCAGGCAGGCCTACACTGATTTCAGAAAGTCTCTGGACGAAGTTCTGGCGTACCTGTCCTCTGAACTGCAGGTAAAATGACCGCCTTGTCCACGCCCCCCTGAGTCCGCTATTCGATAGGTATACCCAGATTACTGATTTCGCTTAACAGGCTTTGCTTGGTGATGGGCTTGACGATGTAGGAGTTGGCGAAATTCGCGAACTCGCCGTCCACGATAGTGGACGGATCCTTGAGGGCGGTCGTGATGATGACTTTGGCGGCGCTGTCCTCCTCCACCCCTAAATTCAATTCCAATTCCCGAATCTTTTTCAAGGCATTGAATCCGTCGACCTTGGGCATCATGATGTCCAGGCAAATCAAGTCGTAGGGTTTCCCGTCTTTCCAGGCGTACTCGAATGCCTGGATGGCCTCGATTCCATCGACAGCGATATCGCACTGCCCGTATGGAAGCAGGATCTTGTGAAGGATTCTGCGACTGATGAAATCGTCTTCCACAATAAGGATTTTCATATCTTCTCCAAAAAGATCATAGGGGACATTGGTGAAATTGGTGATTTGCTTGCGCTCAATGCGAAGTATGTATAGCGTTTTTCCTTTTTTTTCCAGTGCTTTTTTTTGGGAAGAAAACTCTCAAGTTGTTCCAATATATTGGTTTTTTTAACTAAATTAATTTTTCAAGAAGCATGAGGAGCAGGCAGGGAAATTCCCATTTTTTTCTTTCTTATTCCGACAAATAGTGTAAAATAGGGATCTTGGACTCTGTTGAACTGAGTTGAACGGAAAAGAGGAGGAGAATCATGAAACGAGTAGTTGCACTCATCTTTGTGGGGTTGCTGACGCTGACTTCGCTGACCGGGATCATGGGCTGCGAAACCATGGGCAGATGGACAGGAGAAGGGGCGGAAGAAGTCGAGGAAGGATCTGAAGATTTCGGAGAAGGGTATGAGGAAGGGAAGGATTAGCTACTGAGATAGTCCTCCACAAGTAAGTTCAAGGGGTGGTTTTTCCGCCTCTTGAAAACTCACCTCTTGATAACTGTGTTCTTCACATTGCGTGGAAGAAGGCACACGCCTGAAGCGGTGCCAACGCTGTCACGTGTTTCGCGTGAGGATTTTTCAACAGCCTGTTAACGCTTCATATTCACGTATTGCAGGGGCAGGGGCATGTCCTGGGCATCCAAAAGACGGATCACCTCCTGGAGGTCGTCGATCTTTTTGCCTGTAACCCTGACCTGATCTTCCTGCATCGAAGCCTGAACCTTCAGTTTCTCCGCCTTGATAAGTTTGACGATCTTTTGGGCCGTTTCTTTGTCGATCCCTTCCTGTACCACGATATCCATTTTGACCCGACCCTGGGAGGTCGGTTCGATCTCTTTCTGGTCGAGAATCTTTGGATCAAGTTTGCGCCTGATGCAATGTATCTTAAGGATGTCCACCACATCGTTCATCTTCATTTCGTCCCCGGTTGTGATCCGGATCACCTTCTCGGCTTTGTCCAGGGAAATATCAGTCTTGACATTTCTGAAATCAAATCTAGTGGCCAGTTCCTTGCGGGTGTTGTTCACAGCATTGTCGACTTCCTGAAGATCCACCCGGCTGACAATATCAAATGAGGGCACGCGTATTCCTCCATTGTTTTTTACAACTTTTTACATGGGGGTGCATCGGTTTGCAAGTTCTGTTCGGTCTGCTTCGCAAACAGTCCTGATACGAATATTTGCTGATGCTGGCTTCGGAACAAGCCTGATACTCTTTCGAGCAAGCATTACTCCCTCCAGAAGCGATTTCCAATTTGTAAACAGAGGCAGATTCTGCTCCATGACATGTTTGTATTCTGTTGGAATGATAAAATTTGAAAGTGACCGGCATGAATTTGGTGATTTTTTTTGTTTTCAATATGTAAAAGGTGTATTGAAATTATGAACCTAACTGTGTAGGAAAAATTGAAGCGTGAAAATTACCAATTGGAGGTCTACATGGAAGATGCGATGAAACAGGCTTTGGAAATAGTCAAAGCCCAGGCAAGTGTCAGGACGATGACTGAAGACGAAATCACAAGTATGATTCAACGCCTTACGCAACAGATTCAAGGGATATCCACTGGGGAAGACGATGTGGAACAAGCTGCAGAGCCTGCTGTTGAACCTAAACAGTCTATCCGGGAAAAAAGCGTTGTTTGCCTGGTCTGCGGAAAAACATTCAAGGTTTTGACCAAAAAGCATCTTGCTACCCACGACCTTACTCCCACCGAGTACAAGGAAAAGTATGGATTGAAAAAAGGAACCCCGCTGATTGCCAAAGGCCTTGCACGGGACCGGAGAAAAAAGATGCAGGAAATGAAGCTTTGGGAAAGACGAGGCAAAGCAGCCGGTCGCAAAAAAAAGGATCAATAGAACTGGAAGCGCATTTTTTGCGGTTTTTTTCTAAACTCTCCGAGACTTACCCGGGCGCAACAATTTTCAGGAGTCCTGTTTCAGGCTCAGGTGTTCTGAGGTGTTGACAAGGGATGTCTATAACGACCTGATTGCGCTGAACTGTTGAGACCAAATTCTTGCAGTACACGAGCGTGACTGATCCGTTGTGGACCAACGGACTGTCGATGCTTCACCAAGCGTGTCTGCCTAACGTTCAGGACCCTTCTTTCAGAGAGGATGATTCTCGACAACATCTCCAGAGCCTTCCTAGTATCCAGAACATATCCACTTCAGAACAATTTCTGAGCATGCTTATGAACCCAGGAAATGATTCTGGAACAGTTTTTAGAAGATTGACGTGCTTTGGAGAAAACTCTATTTCTCAGCGGCACAATGAAACTCTGGAGATTGGGAGGAAAAATGGAAGACGCATTACGACAGGCCCTTGAGATTGTGAAAGCCCAGGCGAGTGTTCGGACAATGACTGAAGATGAGATCGCCAGCATGGTCCAGAAGCTCGCCAGTCAGATCCAGGGAATCTCCACCGGAGAGATTTCCGTCCAGGAAGAGCAGGGTCCGGAAGTTGATCCTAAAAATGCCATTCGGGAAAAAAGCGTGATCTGCGTCGAGTGCGGCAAGACCTTCAAGGTTCTTACCAAGAAGCACCTGGCTCTTCATGGTTTGACTCCGGCTGAGTACAAGAAGAAATGGGGATACAAGAAGGGAACGGCCCTTATTGCCAAAGGCCTTGCCAGGGAGCGCCGCAAGAAGATGCAGGACATGAAGCTCTGGGAACGCCGGGGCAAGAACAAGGATAAGTCCGAAGCATAAGCAGCAATGCATTGCAAACACGAAAAAACCGGGGTTTTCCCCGGTTTTTTCTTTTCCTTATCAGCCTGTCGGACCTGTAAAACCCTGCAGGGAAATCGAATCAAGCATTTTTCCTGCTGGCTAAAAAACCGTACTGATCAGGTAGGCTGTATACCCTAGGTACCCGGCCAACAGCACCGCGCCCTCGATGCGGTTGATGCGGCCCTGCCCCCGGAATCCATAGCCGATGACGAACAGCGACAGGGTCAGCGCGGCCATGACCAGCATGTCCCGATTGAAGACTTCCGGCCCAAAGGAAAGCGGGTGAATCGCTCCAGCAATCCCCACCACAGCCAGGGTGTTGAACAGGTTGGAGCCCAGAATATTGCCGAGAGCGATATCGTGTTCG
>JBKHAV010000057.1:0-16287 GCA_046542715.1 Desulfovibrionales bacterium | reverse complement strand
CCCGGGTTCGAGGCCATGTGCTGGCCGGGTTGGATCGATTCCTCTTCCGAGGAAAAGCGTGAGCCGATCGCCACGACGGTTCGTGACCTGAACTGGGAAACCACCTTTGGCTAATCCAAAAGGGCTTTGGAGAAGTCCTCACCGCTGAAGGGACGCAAATCCTCCATCTTTTCCCCAAGCCCGATGTAGCTGATGGGCAGGTCGTTCTCCATGGCTATGGCCACAATCATCCCGCCTTTGGCCGTCCCGTCGAGCTTGGTCAGGATGACCTCGTCAATGGGAATGGCTTCGGAAAAGAGCTGGACCTGGGACAGCGCGTTCTGCCCGGTGGTGGCGTCCACCACGAGGATGGTCCGGTGGGGGGCGTCCGGGATTTTCTTTTTCATGACCCGGATGACCTTTTTGAGTTCTTCCATGAGGTTGGTTTTGGTGTGCAGCCTGCCGGCCGTATCCATGAAAATCATATCGTATCCGCCCTTGACGGCATCATCGAGTGCCTCAAAAGCCACAGCCGCGGGATCGGATCCGTATTCCTTGGCGTAAAATCCCGCACCCACCCGTTTTGACCAGATGTCGAGCTGCTGGATGGCGGCCGCCCGAAAGGTGTCGCCGGCTGCCAGAAGGACTTTTTTGCCCTGCATCTGAGCCCGGTGAGCCAATTTGGCAATGGTGGTCGTTTTCCCCACCCCGTTGACGCCGACCAGGACCACAACTTCGGGTGGGGTTTTCACGACGACTGGTTTGGGCTCTTTGAAAAGTGATGCAAGTTCCTGCCGGAGAACAGTTTTGAACCCTTCCGGCGTGTCGACATTTTCCTTACGAACCCTGGTTCTGAGGCGGGTCAAAAGTTTTTGGGTGGTGGATACTCCCACATCGGCCATAATCAGGATTTCTTCGAACTCTTCCCAGAATTCGTCGTCAAACGCGCTGTTCATGTCCAGGAGCTGGTCGATGCGCAGGGAGAGCTGCTCTCTGGTCTTGGCCAAACCGGTGGAGAGCTTCAGAAAGAGCCGGTCCCGTTCATCCTCTTCGTCTTCAAGTTCCAGGGCCAGGGCCATGCGGTACTGCAGCTCGGAGCGGAACTCTTCCACCCGTTCGTACTCCATGTCCTCCAGCCAGCGCTCGAACCGGGCGATAAAATCCTCGGCTTCCTCCTTGGGCGCTTCGAGCTGGTCAAAGAGAAAGCGCAGCCGCTGCCACAGCTCGGGACCAGCCGTGTCCACGCCGTTGAGAATATGCATGATCCATATGGAGAGCTTTGGTTCGGCCTTTTGCAGAGCCCGGATCAGCTCCTGCTTCCATGCTTCCGGTTTTTCGGCGGGTTTTCCCGCATCAGGGACCGGTTCGGGAGCGGGAATCGTTTCAGGCGCAACAGGAGGGCTGACCGGTTCGGGAGTCGGTGGGGCTTCCGGGGGGGGAGCAGTGGCGGCTTCGGGTGCTGGAGCAGCGTTTGACTCCACCGGGACATCGGGAACCTGGGGTGGCGATTCCTGTTCCTCTTCACCCTTCCACAATTTCTTCAATCTCGAGAAAAATGCCATTGCTCACTCCGATACGAAACTGGTTGATCGAGCCGCTCTCATTAATCCAGATCCATGGGCCACTTGTTCCAGATGACCTTTCCCCGGGTCTTTTTTGATTTGCGCAGCAGCACATACAGCGCACCGGTACCACCGTCTTTGGGCTGGGACGTGCAAAAAGCCAGAACCACCCGCCGAAAGGGCTCCTGCGTCAGCCAGCGCTGAATCTCCTGCTTCAGGACAGGCATTCCAGCAGGGGAATTCAGCCCTCTGCCGGTGACGACGAGGACGCAGCGCTTCTCGGCCATATAGGCGCGTTGCATAAAATCCAGGAGCGCTGTCTGGGCCTGAACCGCATTGAGTCCGTGCAGGTCCAGGTGTCCTTCGATGCTCAACTTTCCACGCTTCAGTTTTTGAAAAAGTCTGGTGTTGTAGCCCTGGACATGCGCCTGGACATATTCGTCCGTGTATTCAACCTCGAACTCGATGGTGCCGTCGACGATATCCTTGAGCGTGCGCATTTCCGCTCCCTGGTCGCTAACAGGCGGCACGCGGGGCACGGTTCGCCGCTTCGGGACCTGCCGGCCGCGCCCGCGCACCGGCCTGACATCCTGCATGGCCCTGGAAAAGAGGTGCTCTTCAGGTTCCTCTTCCCGCGTCTTTTTCGGCACTGGCTGGACTTTCTCCTTGTCTTCTTCCTTTATCCGGATCTTGGAGATGTCCTTGAGGCAGTCAAATCGCTTGGGCACACTTCGCTCCAGCTCTCCTTCACAATGTCCTTTCATTGTCCCCTTCTGCAACGGGAACGTTATCCTGCACAATTTTCAACACCTCCTCGGGCGTGTCAACCACATGGAAGAGGTCGAAATCCTGCTCGCGGATGAATTCTTTGGCAAGAAGCTGTTCCCTGAACCAGGACAGAAGGCCTGCCCAGAACGATGTGCCGACCAAAATGATGGGAAAGGGCTTGATCCGGCGGGTCTGGGTCAGGACGAGGGCTTCGGAGAGTTCGTCCAGGGTGCCGAAACCTCCGGGCATGGCCACATAGGCCCGGGCATATTTGATGAACATGACTTTTCGCACGAAAAAATAGCGGAAATCATTGCGCAAGGTCAGGTATTGATTCGCTGCCTGTTCGAGCGGAAGCTGGATGTGCAGGCCAATGGATTCGCCTCCAGCCTCTTTGGCTCCCTTGTTCCCCGCCTCCATCAGGCCGAGCCCTCCGCCGGTGATCACGGCGTAGCCGGATTTGGCAAGAAGCCCGGCCAGGGTTTCAGTGGTCTGGTATATCGGGTCCTGGGGCTTGCACCTGCCGGAGCCGAAGATCGAGACTGCGGGCGGGATCTCGCTCAATCTGTCGAACCCGTCCACGAATTCGGCCATGATCTTGAACATCCGCCATGATTCCCGAAAGGAGAGAGAGTCAATCAGGTATTGATTCGTCGACATGGAAATCCTCCGATGAGTGGAACATCAGCTGCTTTGCGGATCTGTACCGTATAAAGGGTGTTTCCGCCGCTTGGAAAACACGCCCGTCTGGGCTATTGGATATGGCGGCCCCGGTCAATAGCGCATTCCCCAAGAGTTTGAGGTAACTACGAATCAATGTGATGCAAGGTCGGTCTTGGAATACCATCTGACCTTCCCTGCGCCATTATCCTGTCACACAAGGAGTTGAGATGAAGGTACGTTTTCTGGGGGCATCGAGAACCGTCACCGGTTCCTGCTTCGTCATCGAAACCGGGCAGGCACGATTTGCCGTGGATTGCGGCATGCACCAGGGCAACCGTGAAATCGAGAAGCGCAACTGGGACACGGACATCTATGATCCGTCCACCCTGGATTTCATCATTGTGACCCATGCCCATATCGACCATACCGGGCTTTTGCCTCGTCTGGTCAAAACCGGATTCAAAGGCGATGTGTATGCCACCCCGCCGACCAGGGATCTTATGGAAATTCTTCTCCAGGACAGCGCCTACATCCAGGAGATGGAGGCCTTCTGGGAGAACAAGAAGCGGCTGAAGCGGGGACAAAAACAGGTGGAGCCGCTGTATACCCAGGAAAACGCTCTTCAGGCCATCTCCCTCATCCAGACCGGTTTGTACAACGAACCTTTTGAGCCGGCACCCGGGGTTCGGGTCAATTTCAGGGATGCAGGACATATTCTGGGGTCTGCGGTGATCGAACTGTGGGTGCAGGATGGGGAGGACAAGGTCAAGCTTGTCTTTTCAGGAGACTTGGGCCGGCCCGATCAACTTATCGTCCGCGATCCGAGCATCGTGGAAACGGCTGATTTTCTGTTTCTGGAGTCCACCTACGGCAACCGCGATCACAAAAATGAGGACCAAAGCCGGGAAGAACTGGCTGAAGCCATCGAGTACAGTTACAGTCGCGGTCAAAAGGTCATCATCCCTGCATTTGCCGTAGAACGGACTCAGGAGGTACTCTATTCGCTCTACCTCCTCTCCCAGGAGGGCAAGCTGCCGGCGGACATGCCGGTGTTCGTGGACAGTCCTCTGGCCATCAAGGCCACCGGCATCTTCAGCAATCATCCCGAGTATTTCGACAGGGACGCCAGGGCCATTCTGGCCAACGGCGGCGATCCCCTGAAATTCAAAAATCTTCGGTTCACTGAGACGGCAAAGGAGTCCATGACCCTGAACACCCTGGAAGGGCCTGCGGTGATCATTTCGGCCAGCGGCATGGCCAATGCCGGACGGATCAAGCACCACCTTTCCCATAATCTGTGGAAAGAAGGGGCCAGTGTCGTCTTTGTCGGCTTTCAGGCCATGGGCACCCCGGGCCGCAAGATCGTGGACGGCGCAGACAAGGTGCGCATTTTTGGAGAGGACGTGGCGGTTCGGGCACGGGTCTTCACCATTGGCGGATTTTCAGCGCATGCGGGACAGAGTCAGATCATGGAATGGCTCAGCCATTTCCGGTCCCCTGCAATGGAGATCTTCCTTGTCCATGGAGAGTACAGCGCGCAAAAGGTTTTGGCTGGACTTATCCGGGAAAAATTCGACAACACGGTTCATATTCCAGGGTTTCTCCACGAATGCATCCTCAAGCCCGGAGAGGCCAGGGAGCAGCCAAGAGACGTGGAACGGGCCCTGCCCCGAATCGATTGGAGCTATCTGATCACAGAGGCTGACGAGAAGATGGTTCAACTCAAGGAGCGCCTTTCGCAGGCCAGGGAACTGCCCTGGGTGGCGCAGACCGAGCTCAGGGATCGTATGCTGGAGTTGAACAAGACCTTGACGACTTTCATTACCGATGTCGTGGTGGAGCAGGATGCCAAAGACAAAAAGGAGACCAAGCTTTAACAGGACGTTTCCTCCGGGGTTCTCCTCCTTTGCAGATCCGAAAACTTCTTGCGATGTTCCGGTGAGCCCCAGAATGGATGCGCAGGCCCGAAAAAGCGATCCGGAGTTTTTATTATGCGCATAATCGCAGGCGAGTTCCGGGGGCGGAACATTCATACGGTCTCCGGCCCGGGGTACAGACCGGCGACGTCAAAGGTACGGCAGGCGATCTTTTCCATGCTCGAGTCAAGAGGGGTGCAGTGGTCCGGGACCCGGGTTCTGGATCTTTTTGCCGGCTCAGGCAGCCTGGGGCTCGAAGCGCTCAGCCGCGGGGCCGAGGAGGTATGGTTCGTGGAGAAGAGCCGCCGGGCAGTGGAGAGCCTCAGAAGAACCCTCTCCGATCTCAAGGTGCGGCAGAATCGTTTCAGGGTGGCGGCCCAGGACCTGTTCACTCTGCTTCGCCATCCGGCTCATGACCCTTTTCACGTCGTGTTCATCGATCCACCTTATGGGAAGGATTTGCTTCTCCCGGCCCTGAAACTTGCCCTTGCCGGATCCTGGATCGGTTCAGAAACGCTGGTGCTGGCGGAAACCGAAGCGGATCTGGTACTCGATCCACAAGCGGTCCCAAAATTGGAACTTCTCGTGAACAGAACATACGGACAAACAAGGATATATCTATGGAGACCAGGAAATCAGCTGTCTATCCGGGAACCTTCGACCCCCTGACGAACGGGCACGTCAGCCTTATTCGCAGGGGACTGGATATCTTCGACCGCATTATCGTCGGAGTGGCCCGGGATACCCCTAAAGAGCCGGTGTTTTCTTTGGAGGAGCGGGTGGCTATGGCAGCGGAAGTCTTTGATAATGAGCCGCGCGTTACTGTGGAACCGTTTTTCGGGCTGCTCGTTGACTATGCTGATGAAAAACAGGCTTCGGCCATCCTGCGGGGGCTTCGTGCTGTCTCTGATTTCGAGTACGAATTTCAAATGGCCCTCATGAATCGCAGGCTGAACCGGCGCGTGCAAACAGTTTTTCTTATGACTGACTATAAATGGCTGTACATCAGTTCCACCATCATCAAGGAAGCGGTCAAACACGGGGGGAATGTGAGCGGGCTGGTACCGGAAAATGTCCTGCGCCACCTCAAAGACAGGCTGCAGTCCGGCTGAAAGTGGCTGAGCATCCGCCTATTCCTGTTGTATGCCTGGCAGGAAGCACTGGAACCGGGAAAACCGCATTTTCCCTTTCCCTGGCCGAGCGGTTCAGGGGGTCGATCATCAACTTCGATTCCAGGCAGGTCTACAAACATTTTCCGATCGTGACGGCTCAGCCTACAGAAGAGGAGCAGTCCCTGTGTCCGCATCATCTCTACGGCTTTCTCGAACCGGACCGGAGCATCGATGCCGGAGGGTATGCTCAACTGGCTGCAGATGTGATACGAAAGGTACACGCAGAGGGTCGACTGCCTGTTCTTGTGGGAGGAACCGGACTGTACCTGCGAGCCCTCCTGGAAGGGATCGCCCCCATCCCGGCGATCGACCCTGCGGTGCGCGCTGCGGTGCAGGACCGGTGGGGTGTGCAGGGCGGGGAAGCCCTGTACGAAGAACTCAAGAGCGTTGACCCAAAGTACGCTGCTCGGATTCATCCCCATGACCGGCAGCGGATCACCAGGGCGCTGGAGGTCTTTGAATCCACTGAGAAACCGTTTACCATGTGGCACAGGGAACGGATCGCTTTTGGAAATTTTCGTGCCCTGAAGCTCGGCATTCGACTTCCTCTGGATGAACTCGCTCCCCGTCTGCGGTTCAGGATCGATGCCATGCTGGCAGCGGGCGCTCTCGATGAGATCAGGCGTGCGTGGGAGCTGTGCCCGGATCCCGAAGCACCCGCCTGGAGTGGTATCGGATGCCATGAGATCCTGCAGCACCTTCTTGGTCTGATGCCTCTTGACCAGGCAGTGGAAGAGTGGCTCAAGAGCACCAGGCGATATGCAAAACGTCAGACAACCTGGTTCCGCAGGGAAAAGGATATGCACTGGGTCGAACCGGGCCGGTCCGATGACGTGATCAGAAGTGTCTCTGCCTGGCTTTGAAAGAGTTTGGAATGCCTTGCACTGCATTCCCTGTTTGTTTAAAAGTTCTCATCTCCTCAGGGTCGGCCGGAGAAGGTGAGCCGTTCCCCTCCGACAACAACGAACGAACAACGGAATTCCTGATGACAATATGGAAAAGAGTATCTGCAGCGTTGATCTTTCTGCTGCTGACAGCCGGAAGCGGTCTGGCTGAGCAGGTTACGGTTATTTTGCCCCTGGACGAAGACCAGGATACGATACAGGCCAGAGCCATGGCCCTGGAACAAGGGTTTGCCAAAGCCGCTGTCCAGGAAACCATGTCCATCCTCCCGGGTGAGCTTCCTGAGGAGCGAAAGACATTGCTGGAAGAGTATTTTCAGCCCCGGACCCAGGAACTGGTTCTCAGTTACAAGGAAGTCGATACACAGCAGACCTGGACCGAGTTGCAGATGGTGCTTGAAGTCCGGATCAACCGACCTTTGCTGAAGAAGATGCTTCAGGAAATCGGCATCTACTACACCACGGTCGAACCGTGGCCCTATTCCCTGACCATGAGCGGGAGCGGACCCGGTGACTTTGCGATTCTGGAAGACCTTCAGATCCTTTCCGGCCTGGTGGTGAGGGATGGGGCCGACCCGGCCCTTCATCTGCGCAAGACAGAGAGCGGGACCTGGCGGGGTGAGCTTCAGGTCGGTTCCAAGCTCCTCACGGAGCATGATCAGGAGCTGAAGATCCTATGGGCCAGATTGTGGCAGAAGTTTTTCAGTTTGCCCGAAGTCCAGACTCGGGTCATGCATGTGGCGAAACTGACGGTCGAGGGATGGGCAGACATCAAAAGCGTGGAGAGCTTCAACAGCGAAATCTCCTCCTGGGACAGGCTCGTTGAGGAGCCCAGAATGCTCGGGATCAGCATGGACGTCTCCCAAATCTCGGCCAGCTGGAATCTTCGGACCAGGGATACTGAGGTCCTCAGGCAGAATTTACAGGAGCGGCTCGGTCCCCAGGGAGTAAGCTTCGATTTGACAATGGCCCTGGGGGAAGCGCCCGATCAGCAGGATGACACACTCTCAGGACAATAACTGGACCATTCCCAACCTCCTGACCGTCTTCAGGATACTGATCACCCCGGTGTTCGTGGTCGCGTTCGTCAACGGCCAGATCATGACCGCATGGTGGCTCTTTTTCCTGGCCGGGGTCACGGACGGGCTGGACGGCTTTTTGGCCCGAGTGCTCAAGCAGCGTTCAAAACTGGGTGCGATGATCGATCCCCTGGCGGACAAGGTTCTCCTGGTCACGGCGTTCGTCATGCTCGGAATCAAGGGCTGGCTCCCAAGCTGGCTGGTCATCCTGGTGGTCAGCCGGGACGTGATCATCGTCGGGGGGCTGGGGGTGCTTCATTTCTGGTCCGTGCACATCAAGGAGAGGATCAAGCCTATCTGGGTGAGCAAAGCCAATACCGCCGGGCAAATCCTGCTCATCTTTCTGGTCATGTTCTCCCATGCCAGGGGATGGGACGTTGCAGGACTGCAGTCCTTCCTGATTGTTGTGGTTGCTGCCCTTACCGTGGTGTCAGGCGTGTACTACGTGCATAAGGGATTCAGCCTCTTTCCTTCCGGCGGAGAGGAATGAATTTCGACCTCCCGGAATGATCTCATGGCCACCCCAATGAGCCGATGCGCAGCTCCTCACCTTGCAATAGCCGGCATCCTGCTTCGGACAATTCCAAGAGGGTGACGTTCAATTGCGATGGGAGAGGATCAGGGGGATGACGTGAACGTCCCGGGAGACCTCTTTTGTCCGGCCGATTTTCCAGCCTGTGCAGGTGATCGAGTCTGGAAGAATATTGTTGATGTCCTCTACCAGTCCATTCAAGTCGATGACCGGATGTCGGGTAAATACATCCGGAAGGCCATAGGTGAGATTGCAGGCCAAACATTTTCCGGGACGCTGTTCAAGATGCAGCTCGAACACCAGCCGGCTTTCCCCTGCCTCCCGGTACTTGAGGCGGATATCATACGCCCCTTCCTCACTGTCGCCATAGAGGGCGTCAAAGAACATGTCCGATCGTTCCCTGGGAAAGAGGCGATCGAGAGTCTCCTGAGTGAACAGTCGTTCCAATTCGTTCCGATCCATACGCAAACAGCTCCTTTGGGGGTAGGCAAATACACTACGGCACCTGATGCGCGGACTTCATACAGATTTCGAGGCCACATTTCCAGTCAAATCGGAGTCAAATGTACGAGAAAATGAGCCGATGAAAAGGGTCAATCGGCTGGGGGAAGGTGCTCGAGCGTGATGAGAAATGTTTGGACTTCGTTCCAGAATCTGAAATCAAGGTCGCAATCATTATGGCGGCAGTCGAGTGGAACGAAGCGGCTGTTGGGAGCTGTCTGGTGCAGCCGCTTCCCGTGGGAGAAAGGAATGACGTCATCGTCTCTGCCATGCATGATCAGGAGGGGGTGTTCGTACCCTTTGACCACATCCAGGTTGTTGAACCTGGTTTTGAGGACAAACGAAGGGACGAGGTATTGAGCGGCCATGGAAGTGACACTGGTAAAACTGGAAATGAGCATCATGGCTTGAGACGGACGGGATTCGGCAAGACCGCAGACCGCTCCACTGCCCAGGGAACGTCCGAACAGAAGGATTCGGTCTGTATCGACCTCGGGCCTCGAGATGAGCAGGTCGTACCCGGCGAGAAAGGTCTCCTTGATCGTCTTTTCCGAGGGGCTGCCGTCTGAACGTCCGTATCCCGGGTATTCAACAAGAAAGACTCCATATCCCATGGTGTTGAACGGCCTGAGTTCTTCCGGCCAGAAATCGATGCGCTCCCCGTTTCCATGGGCGAAAATGACGACAGGGACGGGTGTTGCAGCTTCCTGCTCAGGAGGCATGTACCAGGCTTCCACACGGCCGAAGGATGTGGGAATCCACAGCTGCTCAACCTGGGGGGGCGGTTTGCCGTCAGGCGAGGGGATCAGGTAGCGCGGGAAGATAATGTGGTCCTGGAGGAAAAAGAGCAGGCCGAGGTACAGGAGGTACATGCCGGCCGCAAACCCCAGAATCTTTCCCAGAACCATCACTGCCTGTCTCCCTGTATTGCGGCTCATTTTGCCCGGGATGGAGAGAAGAAAACCGTTCGACCCTTTCTTTGCTCCACGTTGCGACCCCGAATGTTGTTATTCCACCCAGTCGTCCTCTTCGCAGATCGGGGTGAAGCCCCGGCGCATGGTGTTTTCCGTGACCACCCGGGGATCCATGAACTGGATCAGGTAGTCCGGTCCGCCGGCTTTGGAACCCACCCCGGACATCTTGAACCCGCCAAAGGCCTGCCGCTCGACAAGGGCGCCGGTAGAGCCCCGGTTGAGGTAGAGGTTTCCGACCCTGAACTCTGCAGCGGCCAATTCCAGCCGTTGGGGGCTTCGGGAAAAGACCGAGCCGGTCAGGGCGTATTCGGAATCGTTGGCCCACTCCAGGGCCTGGGCAAAGTCCTTGACCTTCATGACCGAGAGGACCGGTCCGAAGATCTCTTCCCGGGACAGCCGATGCTGCGGGGTAACGTCTCCGAAAATGGCCAGAGGGACGTACCAGCCCGTATCCTGAACTTCCCGGATGAGCAGGGGAGTGGCTTCCCGCTTGCCGAGTTCAATATACTCCAGAATTTTTTTCTGCGCCCCCTCGTCGACCACCGGGCCCATGAAGTTTTCCGGGTCTTCGGCCGGCCCAATTTTGATGGATTTTGCGGCCTCGACCAGCCGGGTGACGAATTTTTCATAGATCTCCTCGAGAACGATCACCCTGGAGGTTGCCGAACATTTCTGGCCTTGAAAGCCGAAGGCGGCATACAAAATTTCCAAAACAGCCTCGTCAAGGTCGGCGTCGTCGTCCACGATGGCCGCGTTCTTTCCGCCCATTTCAGCGATGACACGCTTGACATGGGTCTGGCCGGGCTGCACGCGGGAGGCCCGCTCCATGATGTGCAGGCCCACGTCCTTGGATCCGGTGAAGGCGATCACGCTGATGTCCGGATGTTCCACGAGATAGTCTCCCATGACCCGGCTTCTGCCCGGCACGAAATTGAACACACCGGCTGGAATGCCTGCTTCCTGGAAGATTTCGGCCAGACCCGCTCCGTTGATGGAGGAGGGGGCGGCAGGTTTGTAGAGAACGCAATTTCCAGTGACCAGTGCGGCCGAGGCCATGCCGCAGCTGATGGCCAGAGGGAAGTTCCATGGAGCAATGACCGCGGCAATGCCCTTGGGCTGGTAGAAGTAGGTGTTCACCTCGCCCGGAGCCCTGCCCATGCGGCGGACCGTGCCCATCCGGACCATCTCCCGGGCATAATACTCCAAAAAGTCGATGGCCTCGCCCACATCGGCGTAAGCCTGATCCCACTGCTTGCCCACCTCCAGAACCTGCCACGCGGAAAGTTCGAAAATGCGGTGGCGGGCGATCTCGGCGGCCCGCAGGAGGTGGTTGGCCCGGGTCTCGGCGGAAAGAGCCCGCCAGGCCGGAAAGGCCTCTTTGGCGGCATCGATGGCCTCCTGAATCTCCTGCACCCCTGCCTGGCAGACCTCCCCCAGGACCTCTGAAGGATCGGCAGGATTGACCGAGACCATACGATCTTCGGTGGTCATGGTTTTGCCGCCGATGATCAGAGGATGGATTTTGCCCCCTCTGCCACGGATGTCGGAAATGGCCCGGACAAATCCCTGACGCTCTTCAGGAAGCGTAAAATCGGCAAGGGGGTGATTGACAAAGGGAGGCAGGGCGCAGACCTGCTCCATGGACTGCGGCGGTTTTGTGGAACCCTGTTCCAGGAGAATTTCCGGATCCTGGAGAAGAAGGTCCACGTCCTCACCCTCCACAAAACTCTGGCGCAAAAACGATTCGTTGGACGTGTTCTCGAGGAGGCGTCTGACCAGGTAGGCCATGCCGGGCAGGAGTTCACCATACGGGGCATACAGCCGGACCCGTCTGGCCACATTGCGCAATCCTTTGCGAATGGGTTCGGCCATGCCGTAGAGAACCTGAAATTCATACCGCTCTTCAGGGACGTTCAAGGCATGGGCGGTTTCCATGACCATGGAAATGGACCGGACATTGTGGGAGGCGCAGGCAAAATGGCAGATGTCGTGGCGCTCCAAAATCTTTTTGGCCTGGCGTTCGAACGCGGCATCAGTCTCGGCCTTATGGGTCCAGACAGGGATGCGCCAGCCCTTTTGCTTGGCCACCACGGTCTCATAATCCCAGTAGGCGCCCTTCACCAGCCGGATGGAGATCGGAAGCCCCTGCTTGTCGGCCCAGGAGAGGAGATCTTCCAGATCCGCGTCCGTGTCCCGCAGGTAGCTCTGCAGCACCAGGCCGAGGTGGGGGTACCCCTTGAATTCCGCCTCTGAGCGCAGCCGCTTGTAGACCTCCCGGGTGATGTCCTTGAACTTGTAGCTCTCCATATCGATGCACAGATAGGCGCCGATCTCCATGCATTTGCGCAGGATCGGCCGGAGTTTTTCGCAGATTCCTTCCACGGAACCTTCGAAATCGACCGGCCTGGCCTGGGAAAACAGGGCCGAGGGCTTGATGGAAACATTGACTTTGGGTGCATGGCCCCAGTCCAGGTCGCCTTCTTTTTCCAGCCCCTTCCACCCGGAACTCTCCCGTTCCAGGACCTCCAGGAGACCGAGATAACTCTGCTGGTACTGCAGACCCTCTTTTTCGCTCACCGTGGCTTCGCCCAGAATGTCCACGGTACAGGCGAACCCATCCTTGCGCATCTTGTTTAACGACTTGACGGCCTGGCGGGTGTTCTCGCCGATGATGAACTGCATGGCCATGGACTCGATATTGGAGCGGATGGTCTTGCCCAGGATCTTTCCGGCAAGTCCTCTCCCGAGACAGGCTCCCTTGGCCCCCCATTTGAGGACCTGGGGAAGTTCGTGTTCGTCCGCACCGAAATATTCCTGGATATGTCTGAGCAGGGATCGCGAAGAGGTCATGTACGGCAGGGCGTCCATGAACCGGAAAAATTGGACTTTGAAGCACTCGTTTTGCATGGAAACGTCCATGACCTTTCCGGTCCACCAGGACTTGTTGAACACGGACGGGGCTTCGCCCTGGATGGAGGTGAAGAACTCTTTGCCTCGCGTCGTGATCCGGTCGTTGAGGGACGTGTCCATAACCGCCTCCATTGAAGTTGCAAATCAGGTGTTTGGAGTATCAAACGACAGAGAGTGGCTCTCCTTCAGAGTTTCCAGGACCAGCGTGGTCATCGTGTCTGAAACCTGTTCGATTTGGCCGAAGCGGCGAAGCAGGTCTCCAAGGTGTTCGGTATCCCGGACCCTGACCTTGAGAAGGTAGCAGAAGTGTCCGGCAGTGTGGTGGACTTCCTGGACCTCGGGGAGTTCAGCCAGCTTTCGCCCGGTATCGGTCCCTCCTACGGCCTCTTCGGTCCGCACCTGGATGAAGGTGGTCAGCATAAGTCCCAGGGATTTGGGATCGAGAACGGGTTCGTAGCCTTTGATCACCCCTTTTGCTTCCAGTTTCCTGATCCTTTCCAACACGACAGACGGCGCTTTGCCCACTGTACGGGCGATCTTTGCATTGGCGATTCTGCCGTCAGACTGAATGATATAGATAATTTTCCTGTCTAAATCGTCGATCATGCTGTTTATGTAGAGCTATTCAGCATTGAATTCAAGTGACAGAAGAGAAAGAGATGGCTACAGCGTCTGGTAAGGATAAAAAAATCGAGCACCCGTACATCTCTGTTCCATGCCGGGTGCGTGGTTCTAAGCTTGGGATTTTTTCTTTTCCAGGGAGAGCGAAAACCCCAGGCGATCTTATGCTTGTGGTTCTTCCATATGTTCTCTGAGGTGTGGCAGGATGAGGCCGTAAAAACCCCCTTCACCGCCCTGGAAAAACCACCCCAGATGAGACATACAGGAACCACATTGGACCACCTGCCAGGTGTGGCCCGCAAACCATGAGAATTCGTTGGAAGGTGGGCCTGTGTGGGAGCACCCGGACGCATTGCCGAAACAGCCCAGTTCGAAGATGATGCCATGGGGATTGAAAAACACGTGTTCATGTGAACCGTTCACGCTCATCTTGGCTCCGTCCTGGGTGATTTTCTTGCCGCATTGCTTGCACACCAGGGTGACTCCCCCTGTTCCCAGGTCGGAGTCGGGCCGTTCCAGCACGGCGGTTCCGCCCTCATCATCGAACATGGACAGAGGCTTCAAAGGATTGTGGCACCATCCCGTGAAAATTTCTTTCAGGCTCAGCATAGCCGTTTCCTCATGCGTTCGGGTTTTTTCCCTTCATAAAACAACCAGGAGCTTATGACAACGGTCGGGAAGGATTCGATCGCACTCCTTGCAACAATGCGGCTGGATTTCAGCCTTTCCATTTACGCCGGCTGAGTGGCAGCGTCCCGGAGAAACGACACCAGCTCGTCATGCCACTTGTCCGGCTGTTCCAGATAGCAGGCATGCCCCGCTCCTTGGAGCACTTCAAAGCGGGAGGTGGGGATCTTTTCGTGAAGGGTGCGTCCCATGGAGACCGGCACAAGTTCATCGTCTTCGCCCCAGAGGATCAACACCGGCATGTCCCCGAGTTTGAAAACGTTGCTGAGGTAGCGATCCACTTCCACCATGTCGATCAGCACCAGGCCGCCCACCATGTCGGGATGGTTGATCGCGTATTCCATGGCCAGCCGACCGCCCATGGACGGACCCACAATGGTCGGTGTCATCAATTGTTCCCGTCTGATGCATTCGGAAAGGAGATGGTCCAGAGAATCATTGCAGGGCGCCGATTTCCCGAAATCAGGCATATCCAAAGCCGTCGCCCGGTATCCAGCCTCATGCAGCCTGTCCATGGTACCCAGGTCCTTCCAGGTCTGCGCCTCGAAACTCGCCCCGTGAAGAAGCAGGACGTCACTTCCGGTGGTCTCGGTCTGCAGACAATGGATCCTGCATTCCCCGACAGGGATGTATTTATCGATCATGAGAAGCCCTCCTTCTTTTTCTTCATATCACAAAAAGCAAAAAGATTGAAAAGGGGAGGAAAGATTAGAGGTTCACAATAGGAGATGGTTGAATTCGAAGCTCCCAAGTCTGATGCAGATGTGTTCTCCCATAGCCACGCCACATTCCTTCTTTCCTGTGTCCTGTGTGGATCCTGTGTGGGTCGGTCTGCTGCCGAGGAACAGGAATTCCGGAACCGATGCTCAATCAATGAACAGCAGCAGGATTCCGGCTATCGATGCTGCCACGAGAACAGCGGTGACGATACCGATGGCCACTCCGCGACGAGTGACAAGCCCGGCCTTTTGCAGCTTGCGGAGGGTTTGCCTGTAGCTGAGATAGCCGAGTGTAAAGATCACCCCTGAGACGCCGATAAGCGCGCCGCCCATAAGCCGGATCAGCCATTGCGGCTCCATCTCTCCAAGCAGCCGGACACTGGCAAATCCAACGGCAAGTGTCGCCAGTCCGGTGCGCACCCAGGAAGCATAGGTGCGTTGTTTGGCCAGCATGGTCCGTTCCTGCGCCCAGTCGGTCCTGTCCTCGGCAAGATCGGTTCGGGTCTCTGTCGGCTTCTTGTCATGATCGTCATATTGTTTGTTCACAATGTGTTTCCTTTGCATCCGGCTTCAGAAGAACTCCCATCCCTTTTTCTCCAATATGGAGGTTTTATATCAGAATCCTGCTGAAAGTGGGACTTCTGGAGAAAGCAGTTGAAAACCGGGACAGACGGCGCAAAATGCCAGGTGCTTTGTCGACCTCTAAACTTTGCCCTGATTTGTCTGTAAGATGGTTTCTTCATTATAAAAGCAAGTGCTGCTAGAATATGGAAGGAGAGATTGAACAGATGTCAGAGAGAAAAGAAGCCATTCATCTGGCGGACACAGCACAATCCTTGTTACCGGGACGGCCCTTCAGCCTGGGGAGCACCTGGGATGGGTCGGGAACGAATTTTGCCCTGTTCTCGGCCCATGCGACCAAGGTCGAGTTGTGTCTGTTCGACGCAAACGGGAAGGAAGAACGTTTTGTCCTGCCCGAGTTCACCGACGAGATCTGGCACGGGTATTTGCCCGGGGTACTGCCGGGACAACTTTACGGATATCGGGTGCACGGTCCATACGATCCTTCGTCCGGGCATCGTTTCAATCCCAACAAACTTCTTCTGGATCCTCATGCCAAATCCATTGTCGGCAAAATCATTTGGAATGACGCTTTGTTTGGATATACGGTCGGCCATCCGGATGGGGACCTCTCCTATGATACGCGCGACAGCGCTCCATTCATGCCAAAGTGTCAGGTCATCGATTCGGCCTTCACCTGGGGCAGAGACCAGAATGTGCAGCGGGACTGGCACGAGAGCA
>JBKHAV010000056.1:0-16394 GCA_046542715.1 Desulfovibrionales bacterium | reverse complement strand
GCTAGTCGTAGCAATGTTCCGGACCCGGAAACCCCCCTCCTTCCACATCCTCCCGGTAGGCCTTCAGCGCCTCCGTGATCACCGGGCCAAGTGTTGCGTACTGTTTCACGAATTTCGGGCTGATGCGCTCGTACATGCCGAGCAGGTCGTGAAAGACCAGCACCTGGCCGTCGCAGTGCGGCCCGGCGCCGATGCCGATGGTGGGGACGGGGATCGACTCCGTTACCTGTCTCCCCAGGTCCTTGGGCACGCATTCCAGCACAACGGCAAAGCAGCCGGCCTGGGCCAGCGCAGCAGCATCCTCCAGAAGCTGTTTCGCAACAGATTCCTCCCGGCCCTGCACCTTGTACCCGCCGAACTGGTGCACCCTCTGGGGCGTGAGCCCGAGATGGCCCATGACAGGGATTCCGGCATCCGCCATGGCCCGCACATGCGGGACGAATTGCCGCCCCCCCTCGAGCTTGACCGCCTGGACCCTGGCTTCCTTCATGAATCGTCCGGCATTGAAAACCGCCTCTTCAACGGACAGATGGTAGGACATAAACGGCATGTCTCCCACCACCAGAGCCTGCCGGGCGGCCCTGGTCACGGCCCGGGCATGGTGGATCATCTCGTCCATGGTCACGGAAATGGTGTCGTCATGGCCCAGGACGACCATGGCCAGGGAGTCCCCCACCAGGATCATGTCCACGCCGCTCTGGTCGACGTAGTACCCGGAAGGGTAGTCGTAGGCGGTGATCATGGAGAGCTTTCGCACCCCTTTGGCCGCTGTCACGTCAGGCACGGTTCTACGCTTGGCCATTGCTGTGATCCTCCTTTCCCCGGGATTCTGTTGCATCCGGCTGCGCCAAACCCTGGCGCATCATGGTCCGCCCCTGATCCGCCATGCTTCGTATCGCCCCGGAATAGGCCCCGGCCAGGTTCTGCAGCAGGTCCGGGTCGAGGGAGCCCTTCCAGGTGACCACCTCCTGGTACCGTTTGGGAATGTTCACCCCGTCCGGATCAAAGCCGGTCTCAAACTTGAGGCCCCAGCGCAGACGCTGCATTGCAGCTGACTGCTCCGGCAGGGATTCGGCAACCTGATCGAGACCGATGGACCCCAGACAATTCATGAGCACCTCTTCGGAATACGTCTTCCTGGAAAAGAGGCAGGCCACCATACAGGTCAGCTGCACCCGCTTGCGTTCCTCTTCCACCAGGGCGTCCACCATCCTGTCCACCGGCATGGTTTCGGCCGCCTGGTCAAAGGAGTATCCGCCGCTGTCCAAATGGGAATGCCGCAGCCCGTAGGCCTGGCTCACATAATACGCCTCGCCGGTGGCGTACCCGGCCATCTCCTGGCCCAGCACGCAGGCGAACTCCTCCCCGCCGAACCGGGCGGCGGCAGCGCCGGCGCCCTGGCCCAGGGTGTGATAGAACTCGTTGCTTCTCCGGCTCAGATTCAAAAGTCCCTGGCGATATCCCTCCAGATAGCCGAACCGCAGGTCCGTCAGGGTCTGCTCTTGGGTAATAATCCCCTTTTCCAGGGCCTCGGTGGCCCAGGCCAGGGCCACCCCGGCACTGATGACATCAAGCCCCATGCGCTCGACATCCTCGAGCAGCGTCATGACATGGGAAGCCTGCTCCATGCCCAGCATGGTGCCCACGGCAAAGATGGGCTCGTAGTCGTAGGAAACCTGCCGATAGAGGAAGTCGTGCCCGTCTCCGAACTTCTCCCTGAGCAGCCCCACATGGATGCAGCCCACCGGGCATCCGGCGCAGGCGGTGTTGCGCAGAAGCAGATCCTGGGCAAACCGCTCTCCCGAGACCTGGTCGATGGTATCGCTGCAGGTGGCCTGCAGATTGTTCCAGGGCAGGGCCTTGAGTTCGTTGAGCACGGCCAGGTTCTCTGCCGTTCCCAGATTGTGGTACTTGCGCATGACCGAAGGTTCGGTGATTCCCTTGTAGACCTCTTTATAGAGCTTGGCGTATTCCTTCTTCTTCGGCAGGTCCAGGCTGCCGTCACCGTTTACGATGATGCCCTTGAGCTTTTTCATCCCCATGACCGCGCCTGACCCCAGCCGCCCGAAATGGCGGAAGGTGTCGGCATTGATGCAGGCATAGGCCACGCCGTTTTCTCCGGCCGGGCCGATGCGCAGGATGGAACGGTTGCCGGACTGGGTATTGGGAATCTTGCGCAGCATCTTGCCGGTGGTGACCACGTCCTGGCCCCAGAGATAGTGCACGTCCCTGATCTCCACGGTCCGGCTGCCCACGATCAGGCAGGAGGGGGTGGAGGCCTGTCCCCGGATCACCAGGGCGTCGTACCCGGAAAAGCGAAGGGCCAGGGCCGAACGGCCGCCGGCATGGCTTTCTGCATACTGCTGGTTGTAGGGGGATTTGAAAGCGGCCACGGTCTTGCTCATCAGCGGAAAAAATCCGGTCAGGGAGCCGATGGCAAAGATCAGGGGCTGATCCGGGTGGTCCGCGGACTCATGGGGAAGGCCGTAAGCGTGATACAGCCCGGCTCCCAGGCCGCTGCCTCCCAAAAGTTCCTTTTTCGATCCGAAATGCTCCACCGTGGAGGTTTTCCTGGTCAAGTCCACGATCAGAACCTTGAAGCTATCGCCGTACATGGATTTCCCCCTTTTCCTTGGTGTCCACCATCTCCAGGCAGTCGTGGGGGCAAAACCCCACACAACGGCCGCAATGGATGCACACGTGCGGCTCGCTCGTTTCCATATCCATGTAGATGGCGTCCACCGGGCATGCCCTGGCGCATTCTCCGCACCTTATGCACAGGTCCGGCTTGTAGACCACGCCTCCGCCCTTGCGCTGGGAAAAGGCGCCCGTGGGACAGGGCTGGACACAGGGGGCGGGATCGCAGGCCAGGCAGAGCCGGGCCTCGAACCCGGAACTCAATCCCCCGGCACTGTGGATCCGGATCCCGGATCGTTTCCAGGAAAGGCTGGAGTGCACCAGCCGGCCGCAGGCCAGGGAGCAGGAATAACATCCGATGCAGCGGTCCATGCGCGGCGCTCTGAGGATTTTCATCAACAACCTCCGTTCACGTCTTCGGGCCAAAATCGCATACCAAGTATCCAGGCGTAAACCAGAGGTTTATCGCAAACCGCCTGGAGGGGAAAGGTTTGAAATTCCCTCTGGACAAGCCCGCCATCCTAACAAATAATCCCCCCGGATTCATGACCGTGAGATGACAGTGAAAAATTTCGTTGCAAGGAGCTGATCATGCAGTTGTCCCACCGGGTTCTGAGCGTCAAACCTTCCGCCACCCTGACCATCAACACCAAAGCCCAGGAAATGCGGGCCCAGGGCAAGGAGGTCGTGAGCCTTGCCGTGGGGGAACCTGATTTTCCCACCCCCGAGCATGTGGTCCAGGCGGCCAAGGACGCCCTGGATGCCGGGTTCACCCGGTACACGGCAGTGCCGGGCATCCCGGAACTTCGCATGGCCGTGGCCGGGTACTTCACCAAATTTTACGACATTGCCGCCCGGCCCGAGCAGACCATCGTGACCAATGGCGGCAAGCAGGGCCTCTACAACATCTTCCAGGCCATGCTCAACCCCGGTGACGAGGTACTCCTGCCCTCACCCTACTGGGTCAGCTACCCGGCCATGATCCAGCTTGCCGGCGGCAAAACCGTGCAGGTTCCGACGCAGCCGGAGAACGATTTTCTGGTCCGGGTCGAAGACCTGGACCGGAGCCGGACGGAGCGGACAACCATGCTCCTTTTGAACACTCCCTCCAACCCCACCGGATGCCATTACAGCCGCAGGCAGCTCGACGAAATCGTCTCCTGGGCACTGGATGCCGGGCTGTTCATTCTCTCGGACGAGATCTACGACAGGCTGGTCTATGCCCCGGCCGAACCCGCTTCCCTGGCCCCCTGGTTCGAGCGGCACCCGGACCGGGTAGCCATCGTCAACGGGCTGGCAAAATCCTTTGCCATGACCGGCTGGCGGGTGGGGTATGTCCTGGCCCACGAAGATCTGGTCAAGGGGCTGTCCAAGCTCCAGGGCCAGAGTACTTCCAACATCTGCTCCATTGCCCAGAAAGGGGCCCTGGCCGCCTTGACAGGGTCCTGGGACATGGTGGACGAGATGAAAAAATCCTTTGTCCGGCGCCGGGACCTGGCCCTGGAAAAGGTGCGCTCCTGGGAGGGCGTGGTCTGCCCCAAACCGGACGGCGCCTTTTACCTCTTTCCCCAGGTCAGCGGATCGTACACACAAGAGATCAAGGACTCCACCACGCTGTGCACCCACATCCTGGAGACTGCCGGAGTGGCCCTGGTCCCGGGGGCGGCGTTCGGCGACGATCGCTGCATCAGAATCTCCTACGCCCTGGATGACGGGACCTTGCTCAGGGCACTGGACAAAATCGGCGATGTTCTTATGAAGTTGAGGGCATAGCAGTTTTTTGCCGTCGAGCCGATGCTTTTGGCGGCCCGCACCTGACGAACACGAGGTTTTTTTGCTCAGAAACATTTTCCGGCCGGATCCGGCGCACCCCTTTCAGCTGGTCAAGTTCCTCTCCTGGAGTTCGTTTCTGCTCATCTTGAGTACCAGCCTGTTCCTGTCCGTGTTCATCGGAAATTATGCCCGGCAGACCGTGTTGCGCAAAAATCACGAGTTCGCCCTGCTCTTGGCAGAAAACCTCAACCACCAGATCTATCAGCGGTTCACGCTGCCCACCATCATCGGATTCGGCCGCATCCAGCTCAAGAATCAGGCCCAGTACGACCGGTTGGAAAAGACGGTGGTCACCACCATCCACAGCTTTCATGTTCTGGAGGTGCGCATCTACGACACCGAGGGTGAAATCTCCTTTGCCACCAACAAGGATTTGGTGGGCAACGACACCCTGTCCGGCAAGAACGTGCAGCAGGCCGCAACCCTTGGAAGGGTCAATTTCGAGCTTTTAAACAACGTGGGCACCTGGAAATCCCTGTTCGCCTTCCATCTCAAGCCGGAAAGTTTTGTGCTGCGCACCGTCTACCCGCTGCGGGCGGAGCGAACCCTGGGGGTGAACCGGCCCGGGCCCATCATCGGGGTGCTCGAGTTCACCCAGGACATCACCGAGGACTACGAAACCGTTATTTACTTTCAGTGGCTCGTCACGTTCATCTCCTTTCTCTCTTCGCTCATCCTCTTTCTCTTTCTCTTTGCCATCATCCGCCGGGCCGATGCCATCCTGTTCGAACGCAGCAGGGAACGGGACCGGCTGGAGCGGGAACTGCACCTCAACGAGAAGCTGGCCACCATGGGCCGCATGGTCGCCTCCATTGCCCACGAGATCAGAAACCCGCTGGGCATTATCAGAAGCAGTGCAGAAATCCTGCACAAGAAGGCCGCGGCAGAAAACAGCCCCAACATCCGGCTGCTTCAGGCCATTTTCGATGAATCCAAGCGGCTGAGCCGGATCGTGAACGATTTTCTGGATTATGCCAGACCCAAGACACCGCGACTGGAGCGTATCAGCCTGGACGATGTGCTGGACAGGGTGACCACGTTTCTGGAAACCGAGTTTGTCAAGCAGAACGTCCGGCTGGAGCGTGATTACCCGGAAGGGATGATGGTCAACGGCGACAAGGACCACCTCTACCGGGCCTTCTACAATCTCATCACCAATGGGCTGCAGGCCATGAACGGCCCCGGGGCCCTGCGCATCACCGCCCGGAACGAAGGCGACGCATGGCGGGTCACGGTCCATGATTCAGGCTCCGGGTTCGACCCCGACCTGACGGACAAGTATTTGGAGCCGTTTTTTACCACCAAGGACACCGGCACCGGACTGGGGTTGGCCATTGTGAGCAACATCATTCAAAGTCACCGGGGGACGCTGATCCTGTCCAACGATCCCCAGGGCGGCGGGCGAGCCACGGTCACCTTCCCCAAGGCTCAGCCCTGATTCGTGGCCTTCGTTGCCCTGACCCTTGAAATCTGGCACCGTGCTGTCTCCAGGCAAACCCGCGCGCGGCTCTGCCGGCCGAGAGGATTGAAGAAATGTCAAGCCATGTCCTCGTTATCGACGACGAGAAAAACTACCTGCTGATTTTGGAGACACTGCTCCAGGACGCCGGATACACCGTCACCACCCTGAACGACCCGGAACTGGCCATTGCCTTCCTGGAGGAGTCCGAGGTGGACGTCCTCATCACAGACATGAAGATGCCGGGGATGAGCGGCCAGGAGGTTCTGGAACAGGTCAAACGGAAATATCCCTACATCCCGGTCATGATCATGACTGCCTACGGCTCCATCGACGGCGCGGTGGAAGCGATGCGCTGCGGCGCCTTCGACTATATTGCCAAGCCCTTTTCCAACGACGAACTCATGCTTTCGGTCAACAAGGCGAACCAGCTTGCCCAGGCCGAGCAGCGCAACCGTCTCCTGCGCCAGGACCTGGAAGAACGCTACGGCCTGCACAAGATCATCGGCAGGAGCCGACCCATGCATCAGGTACTGGGAATGGTGGACCGGGTTGCCGCCAGCCGCTCCACCGTGCTGCTCACCGGCGAATCCGGCTCCGGCAAGGAACTCATTGCCCGAGCCATCCATTTCTCCTCCGGGAGGAAGGATGCCCCTTTCATTTCGGTGAACTGCATGGCCCTGAATCCCGGAACCCTGGAAAGCGAACTCTTTGGTCACGAAAAAGGCTCTTTTACCGGGGCTGTGGCCAAGAAAAAGGGCAGGTTCGAACTGGCGGACGGAGGAACGCTCTTTCTGGACGAAATCGGCGAACTCACCCCGGACATTCAGGTCAAGCTCCTGCGGGTCCTGCAGGAGCGGGTCTTCGAGCGTGTCGGCGGTACCCAGCCCGTCAAGGTGGACATCAGGCTTATCGCGGCCACCAACAAGGATCTCAAGGCAGCCGTGGAGGAGGGGAGCTTTCGGGAGGATCTGTTCTACCGGCTGAACGTGGTCCAGATCGACATGCCCCCTTTGCGTGAGCGGCGGGAGGACATCCCCCTTCTGGCCTCCCATTTTCTGCAAAAATACACCAAAGAAAACGAAAAAAACGTCTCTGCGTTCTCCCCGGAGACCATGGAATACCTCTCGGCCTACGAATGGCCGGGCAACGTCCGGCAGTTGGAAAACGTGGTCGAACGGTGTGTGGTCCTCTCCTCTGGGGAGATTATCACCGTGGACGAGCTTCCGGCAGAACTCAGGGATGAGGAGGCCCAGTTCAAGTCCGCGGTGGACCTGCTTCCCGTGCGCATCAATCTCGGGGAAACCCTGGAAAAGATCGAAGCCGCCCTGATCCGTCGCGCTCTTGCCAGGTCAGGCTTTGTCCAGGTCAAGGCCGCCGAAAGCCTCGGAGTCTCCAAAAGTCTTTTGCAGTACAAGCTCAAAAAATACAAAATCAGCGGCTGGTAGGCTGCCTTTTCCTATGCCCCCGGACCGATCCGCCGCCCTGGACGCGCTGCTCCAGTCCCTGCACACCTCCCCGTTTTTCCGGCCCCAGCTGGTGTATCACAAGCTCGTCCCCGGCAGAGAGGCGGAGTTCGGCTCCCCTGAGGTTCCCTGGCCTCTGCCGGTCCTGGATGTGATGCAGTCCCTGGGTATCCCTGCGCTCTTCGCCCACCAGGCCAGGGCTGTGGACGCCGTCCGGGCCGGCCGTCACACTGTGGTGGCAACTCCTACGGCCAGCGGCAAAACCCTGGTGTACACCCTGCCCATACTGGAGCGGTTCCTGGAAAACCCGCAGTCCCGGGCGCTGTATCTTTCCCCTTTAAAAGCCCTGGCCCAGGACCAGCACCGAGGTTTTCAAAAGCTTGTCGGCAGCCATGCAGCTTTTGCCGCAGTGCAGGCGGCCATTTACGACGGGGACACCGCAGCCAACCACCGCAAGAAGATCCGGGACACCCCGCCTCACCTGCTGCTCTCCAACCCGGAGATGCTCCATCTCTCCATTCTCCCGTATCACCAGTCCTGGGCGCCGTTTTTGCAGAACCTCTCCTTTGTGGTGGTGGACGAAGTGCACACCTATCGCGGGGTGATGGGATCGCACATGGCCTGGGTCTTTCGCAGGCTTCTTCGGCTCTGCCGGTATTACGGCAGCAGCCCCACCTTTGTGTTTTCCTCGGCCATCATCGGCAATCCAGGCGAGCTGGCCGGGGCCATCACCGGCCTTGACGTCGAGACCATCACCCGGACAGGCGCCCCCTCCGGGGGACGGCACTTCTTTTTTTTGAACCCTCTGGACGGGGCCGCCCAGACCACCGTGACCCTGCTCCTCTCCGCCCTGGCCAAGGGCATCCGGACCATCGTGTATACCGGATCCCGAAAGATGACCGAACTCATTTCCATGTGGTGCGCACAGCGTCTCGGTCCGCTCAAGAACAAGGTCAGCGCCTACCGGGCCGGATTTCTCCCGGAGGAGCGCAGGCTCGTCGAGGCCCGGCTGGCCAGCGGAGAACTGCTCGGAGTCATCTCCACCAGCGCGCTGGAGCTGGGCATCGATATCGGCGCGCTGGACCTGTGCATCCTGGTGGGCTACCCGGGCTCGGTCATGGCCACCCTGCAGCGTGGCGGCAGGGTAGGCCGGAGCCGGCGGGATTGCGCCGTGATCATGGTCGGCCAGGAAGACGCCCTGGACCAGTACTTCATGAACAACCCCACGGAGTTCTTCTCCATGGAACCGGAGTCTGCGGTCATCAACCCGGACAACCCGGTCATCATGCGCCGCCATTTGGAATGTGCCGCCGCCGACCTGCCTCTGAAGGTGGCCGAGCCCCTGCTCCAGCCCCAAATCGTGCGCGCGGAGCTGGCCCGGCTGGTCAACTCCGGAAGGGTGCTCAAAAGCGCTGCCGGAGACGAATACTGCAGCGCCCGCAAATATCCGCAGCGAGACGTTGACCTGCGCGGGGCCGGGCGCAGGCTGACCATCTTCGACACGAAAACCCGGGAACATATCGGCGAAATCGACCTCTTCCGCTCCTTTTCCGAGACCCATCCGGGCGCTGTCTACCTCCACCGGGGCCAGACCTATGTGGTGGACGCACTGGAACCGGAGACCGGGTCGGTCTTCGCCCACAAGGACAAGGTCCATTACTTCACCCGGGCCAGGCAGGAGAAGGAGACCGAGATTTTAGAGGTCACGGCCAGACGGCCCGTGCACGGGACATTTGTCTCCTGCGGCCGGATCCGGGTCACCGCCCGGGTGACCGGGTACGAGAAGCGGCTGGTCAAGGGCCAGCGGCTCCTGGCCGTGGTTCCGCTGGACCTCCCCCCCCTGACGTTTGAGACGTTCGGACTGTGGATCGAAGTCCCGGATCCGGTGCGCATCGATCTTGAACAGCGGTACATGCACTTCATGGGCGGAATCCATGCCGTGGAGCACGCCGCCATCGGCATCCTCCCCCTGCTCATCCTGACCGACCGCAACGACCTGGGCGGGATCTCCACGCCCATGCACCACCAGGCCGGTTCAGCCGCAGTGTTCATCTACGACGGCATGCCCGGGGGCGTCGGTCTGACCATGCAGGCTTTTGAACGGGCCGAGGAACTCCTCTCCCGCACGCTGCAGGTCATCCTCCGCTGCCCCTGTGAAACCGGCTGCCCTTCCTGCGTACATTCCCCCAAATGCGGGTCCGGAAACCGGCCCATCGACAAAAGCGCTGCCGCCGCAGTGCTGACCCTGCTCCTGGAAGGGAACTTCGACCCTGCCCCCGCTCCCCTGATCCAAACCATGCAGGACCCGGCCCATCAGGTGTCCGGTAAACCGCAGCCCAGGGTCGATGCTGCCGAAGATCTGGATGGTTTCCCGGACCGTCCCCGGACCATGCCCGGCCGCATCGAACCGGGGGACAGTGCCGGTTCCCCGGATCAGGATCCTTGCGTCCCTGCAGAAGAATTCCTCCCGGATGCCAAACCCGGCGGGCCGCTGCGCTATGCCGTGCTGGACCTGGAAACCTGCCGCAGCGCCGCAGAGGTCGGCGGGTGGCACAACGCCTCCCAAATGGGCGTAAGCTGTGTGGTCCTTTTCGATTCGGCCGGGAACCGCTTTCTCGAGTTCCGCGGGGATGAAATCCCCGCCCTGGTGGGCCACCTGGTGGAATTCGACCTGGTGGTGGGGTTCAACATCAGCCGTTTCGACTATGCGGTCTTGAGCGGCTGTTCCCGGTTCGACTTCCACTCCCTGCCCACCCTCGACATGCTGGCCGAGGTCAGGCGCAGGCTCGGCTACCCTCTTTCCCTGGACCATCTGGCCCGCCACACCCTGAACGCGGCCAAATCCGGGAACGGGCTGCAGGCCCTGGCATGGTGGAAACAGGGCCGCATCGAGGAGATCATCGCCTACTGCCGCCAGGACGTCTCCCTGACCCGCGACCTCTACCTCTATGGCCGCAAAAACGGCCACCTCCTCTTCCAGAACAAAGCCAAAAGCCTCGTCCGCTGCCCCGTGAATTGGACCTGACAAAACATACTTCCTCTTTCCTCTTCCTGCTTTCCTGGTTGCTGCTTCTCACTCCCCCCTGCCATTGATTCCTGAAATCTGGTAGAATCTCCTTTCTGCTCAATAACCCGATAAGGAGGCAACCATGCAAATCTTCAAGAGACTTCTGGAAGAACATGAAGAAATCCGGGAAATGATCAAGGAATATGAACGGGCCGGCTCCCTTGATGAGCGGCGGAAACGGTTCGAAAAGGTGTTCATCGAAACCACGGCCCACCACCGGGCCGAGGAAAAAGCCCTGTTCAACAAGACAAAGGATATGGACGAGTACCGCGACGATTCCCTCGAGTCTTTGGAGGAGCACCACCTCCTGGATGTAATCCTTGGGGAGATGCAGGAAACGAATATGGAGGACGACCGTTTCACAGCCAAGTTCAAGGTCTTCACCGAATTTCTCGAGGATCATTTCGAAGAAGAGGAGGAGGATCAGTTCCCGGAAATGAAAAAGGGGATCGATCAGGATACGCAGCAAAAGTGGGCGGATGAATATGAAGAGCAGGAGGAGAAGATCAAAAAGTCACTGCAGAAAGATACAGCCCCGGCCTGATATGGTGCACAGGTTCGAATTATGCGGTCCTGCCCCCCTTCCCGGGGGGTTCATTTTATGGGACCGCGACGATATGGAGTGTCCGGAGAAAAGCCGGTAGTGTGACCCCCGATCAAGGTCAAGAAGCGAGTAAAAGGGGGGAAGGTCCATGCCGCGGATAAAAGACGTTGTCATCGATGCAGACCTGTGCACAGGCTGTGGTCTCTGCCTGGAGGTCTGTCCCAAAAACATCATCTCCCTGGAACAGGGCAAGGCTCGGGTCACGGATGGACAGAGCATGCATTGCGGCCACTGCGCAGCAGCGTGTCCCCAGGGGGCCGTCACCGTCCGGTCCTTGGATCCGGAAACCGGGAGCTTTCACTCCTTTTCGACCCGCGAAGAGTGGATGGCCCACGGCGATTTCGACATTGCCGAACTCGTCCGGCTGATGCGCTCCCGCCGGTCCTGCCGCAACTTCGCGCAAAAGCCGGTCGAGGATGCAGTGCTGCACGACCTGGTCAAAATCGGCATCACTGCCCCTTCGGGAACCAATTCCCAAAAATGGACCTTCACCCTGCTTGCCGAACGTACCGCTGTCATGGCTCTTGGGGACCGCATCGGAGCCTTCTTCAAACGGTTGAACCGCATGGCCGCCAACCCGCTTCTTCGAACTGCTCTCCGGTTTGCAGGCAAGTCCACATTGGATCGCTATTACCGTCGTCACTACCCGTCTGTGCAAAAAGCGCTTCGCAGGTGGGAGGAACAGGGCGAAGACCTTCTCTTCCACGGGGCGCCAGCCGTCATGGTCATCGGATCCGCCCCAGGGGCAAGCTGCCCGGCAGAAGACGGACTGCTCGCCACGCAAAACATCCTCCTGGCCGCCCATGCCCTGGGGTTGGGCACCTGCCTGATCGGCTATGCCGTAGAAGCCATGCGCAGGGATCATTCCATCACCGACGCCCTGTCCATTCCCCGCGAGGAACAGGTCCACGCGGTGATCGCCCTTGGATATCCCGACGAGACATACCAGCGGGTCGCCCTCAGAAAAATGCCCATTATCCGTACCGTTCGACCCTGAGCTGAAAACCGCCCTGAACGATCTCGTTGAGACTGTTGAAAAATACCCATTCACCAGCCCGTTCAATAATCCCGCGCGACGCGGGTCATCCATGAGCCGTCCAGATCCAGAGAGCAGCGCTGTATTTTTCATAGCGCGTGACAATGCGGCCAGCGTGGTTCTTGAACGGGCTGGTGGGGTGTCAGAACTCCGGGGCCCAGAGATAATAAAATCCGCTTCCCGGAAGGGAGAGAAATCGTTTCAGATCAGTGCCCAAATGGGTCGGACCGGGGGCAAATTCCATGGCCGAGAAGTTGTAGGCGGTATCGTGGGGGGAAACGGTTCTTCGGTAGGCCACCAGACGGCTGTTCTCGTCCAGTCCGGCCAGCTCCCGGACGGATCTGACAGCGTCGCGAACGTATCCGATATCGTCCACCAGCCCCATGGATTTGGCCTCGAGGCCGGAATAGACCCTTCCCTTTGCGATCTCCTCCATGATTCGGCTGTCCAGGTGGCGATTTTCCTGCACCAGATTCAAGAATCTGCTGTTGAGTTGGAGGATGAGCCGCTGAAAAATTTCCCGCTCCTCGGGTGAAGCCTCTCGGAACAGCGACCCCATGTCCTTCATTTCACCGGACCGGTAGACAGAGACCTCCACCCCGACCTTGTCCATCAGCCCTTTGATCGAAGGGGCGAGAAAGATGGTCCCTACGCTGCCGGTGACCGTTGTGGGATGGGCAATGATCCGTTCCGAGGAAATGGCCGTGTAATACCCGCCTGAGGTTGCCAGTCCCAGGAGACATGCTGCGACCCTGGCATCGGTTTCCTCTCTGAAACGCATGATCTCCTGGTAGAGGATGTCGCTTGCCGTGCTCGTTCCTCCTGGGGAGTCGATGAGCAGGACAATCCCCTTGACGGCAGGGTCCCTGGAGGCGAGGTCGAGTCGGGCTGTGACCTCTTGAACAAGGCTTGGGGATTCCCCAAAGGTTTCCCGACGAGGTTCGGTGGTGATGAACCCTTTGACCGGAAGAAGGAGAATCTTGTCCGCCCCCTTGCCCTCGAGGGTAACCTCCTTGAAGGGCTCGGAGTAGTCCGGCAGGAGCGTGACATTGGGAAAGCACCCGGCACAAAGGATCGCGGCGAGCAGGAGAACGGGGAGGGTTTTCTGCATCATGGACTCCGAAGGTTCGGCACATGCTACTCCATTCTGCTGATGAATCCAATCCCGCCTGGGAACAGCCCTGTTCAAAAACGATGATTTTCAGACGCGTTTTTTTCCAGCCGTTTGCGGAGCACGACCCGGTCCATGGTCCCGAAAAGATCCCTGAATTTGACCGGTTTGGCCACATACTCGTCCATGCCCGCTGCAAGGAACCGCTCCCGGTCTCCTTTCATGGCATAGGCGGTCAGGGCGATGATGGGGATGTCCGGATCCCATTGTCGCGAACGGGATGTCCGAATCCGTTTCGTGGTCTCCAGACCGTCAAGAACAGGCATTTGCACATCCATGAGGATGATGTCGAAGTTCTCCCTTGGAAGCAGTTCGAGCACGTTCTGGCCATTGGATGCACACTTCACGGTGTAGCCGAACTTTGTGAGAAACGTCGTGGCCACGAAACAATTGGAATCGTTGTCCTCGGCCAGAAGGATTCTTCTGGGCAGGATGACCCTTTCCATGGTTTTCGTCACCGAAACGGGAGGATTGCCGGGGCTAAGGGGTATGGAAAAGGTGTGCGCGTATCTTCCGTCCTGCGGCATCGAGTCCCCCTGGGCATCCTTGCAATTGTCCTCCCCTGCAATCAGCGAAAATACCAGGCTCGCCAGCAGATCATTCTGATGCACCGGCTGGACAATGATCCGGAAGTTTCCACCCGGGAGAGTTCTTCCTGCAAGCTCTTCCTGGATTTTACACACCAGCTCTTCTGGATTTCCCCTGATCCTTTCCGGAAATTCCGGGGCAATATGGAGATCGGAAAACAGAGTTCCTCTCCCCAGACCTTTCTGTGAAGTGAGCGCCGTTTCCAGCGCCTCTCTCAGCGGGAAACTCTTTCTCTGTAAAGTAAGCCCATTTCCACCCTCTCGCATTTTCACCTCCGCGACTACAGCAGCACGCTCCCGAGTGCCTCTCTGAGCGTTTTCAATGTAGGCGGCTTGCCGAGAACATGATCCGCCCGCTGTACTATCTGATCGTCCGGGTGCAGAGTATCGGACCAACCGCTCATGAGTATGACCGGTTTGTCAGGATTTTGTGCTTTCACCAAATGCAAAACGTCCCGCCCGCTCATATGGGGCATGCCCAGATCGGTGATGATCACATCGAAAGGACTGTTCTCTTCAGCCTCCAGAAACCGTTCGATGCCCAGCTTCCCGCTGGCCTTGGTTTCCACCCGGTGACCGTCCTCGGTGAGCATTTCGGCCATGAGTCTCGTGATTTCGGAGTCGTCATCGATGCAGAGAATGGACGCTGCGGGTATGGGGCCGCACAGCGTCTTCTCGGTCCGGGGGCGCTGCTGCCGGACCAATCTAGGGAAGAGGAGCCGCACCGTTGTTCCCTCCTTTGGAGAACTCAGGATTTCCAGGTCCCCACGATGCCGCTTCACCATCCCGTAAACCATAGCCAGACCCAGGCCGGTCCCTCCCTCGCCTTTTGTGGTAAAGAAGGGTTCAAGGCAACGTTCCCTGGTCTGCTCGTCCATTCCCTCCCCGGAATCAGAAACTTCCACCGCTACATGAAATAGGGTACTCACTGCCCCCACCCTGAGCTCGCCGCCTTCAGGCATGGCGTCCACGGCATTGAAGAACACATTGACCAAAGCCTCCCTGAGTTCGCTTTCCACTCCCCAAACCGGGGGAATGTCGGGCTGAAACGCTTTGTGCACCCGGATGTACCGCCCATTGATCTGCTGCAGATCCTTCCATCTCGGACGGGCGAGCTCAATCGCCTGTTCAATAATGGTGACAATCTCGAGGGGTTCCAGTTCTTCTTCATCATCTCTTGGGCGATAAAAATTTCGCATGCGCTGGATCATCAAAGTGATGTCCCTTGCCGCCGTTTGGATATGACCGAGATAGGTTCGCGCCTTGGGCTCAGACACCAGATCTCCCTCAACAAGCATATCGCTGTACCCCACGATGGGGGAAAGCGCGTTGTTGATATCATGAACGATCCCACTGGCCATCTGCCCCAAAGCCCGAAGCCGCTCCTGGCGCGCCATGTGCCTTTGCGTCTGCTTGAGTTCCATGTTGGCGTGCTGCAGCTCACGGATCAATTTCCATTGTTCGAAAGCCAGCACCAGATTCTTGCCCAGTTGCTGCAAGAACTCCCTGTCCTCGGAACTGAACCCGTTGTGTTCTTTTCTCCCGCAAACCATTACTCCAAGAACTCGTTCCGCAGCATGGAGCGGTTCCGCATGGAGCGAACGAAGACCACAGGTTCGGAATTTCTCAAGGAGCCGGTCCGAGCCGGCGCCGAGCATGGGAACATACGTACTTTCCCCGGTCATGCAGCGGCTCAGGGCTGTTTCGGCCAGAGGAATCACATTTCCTTTTTCCACCTGGATGTGTTGGGCCAAAACTGCGCTTGCCGGTCCGCAGGAGACCACGGTCATATCTTCGCAAGGAGGATCGCACATCCAGATAGAGCAGAAATCCACAGGAAGATTTTCCTCGATTCTTTTGAGCGCGATATGGAAGATGCTCTCCAGATCCTGGCGCAGAGCAATGGCACGGGTGATCTCGTTGAGAAGATTCAACCTCTGCAGTCTGCTCTCCATGGTCCTTTTATCGGTCATCTTCTCTGGCATCAAAAATGGTCCTTTCCATATGAAGCAGCGTTCCGTTTGAATCGTACACCCCTTTTCCGAGCCCAGGGAGTGTTCCAGCGCTTTTTCTTTTGACCTGCTAGTGCACCGCTTCCAGGGCCAGGCTCTCGATATCCTGCACCTCAAAGGGCTTTCTCACGAAATGGGCTCCATACTGGGTGGCCATGGTTTCATAAATACTCTGCGGAAGAGCGGTAATCAGAACGACCTTGGTGTCCAGATTGCGTTGTCGGATCCACCTGAGGACATCGATTCCATTCATCCCGGGCATCTTGATATCGAGAAAGAGCAGACTCGGGGCATTTTCTAAAATGGCCCTTTTTGCAGACACCCCGTCCCGCTCGTAATGGATAGTGAATTCATCGCCCAAAATGGCATCAAACGCGTCCAGTATTCCCTGATCATCATCGATCACCACGATGCACTTCCCCGCCATAACGACCTCTTATCCTGCTATGAATTGGCCTGGTCCTGTTGTGCAGGGCGCAACACCCTGCAACACTGCAGATGGCAATATTGGTGCCGGTTGCC
>JBKHAV010000176.1:0-2991 GCA_046542715.1 Desulfovibrionales bacterium | reverse complement strand
AATATGGATTCCAAGGCATTGTTCGAAAAGGCCCTTCAGTATATCCCCGGCGGGGTGAACAGTCCGGTGAGGGCGTGCAGGGGGGTGGCCTGCGATCCTCTGTTCATTGACAGGGCCAAGGGCAGCAGGGTGTACACCCGGGAAGGGCAGGAATTGATCGATTATGTGCTCTCCTGGGGGCCGATGATCCTTGGGCATGCCCATCCGGCAGTGGTGGAGGCCGTGCACAAGGCAGTGGAAAAGGGGTCGAGCTTCGGGGCTCCCTGCGAGCCGGAGGTGGAACTGGCCGAGATGGTGGTGAACGCCATGCCGGCGGTGGAAATGGTGCGCATGGTCAATTCCGGGACCGAGGCCACCATGAGCGCGCTCCGGCTGGCCCGGGCGATTACCGGCCGCAAAAAGGTGCTGAAGTTCGAAGGGTGTTATCACGGCCATGCAGACGCGTTTCTGGCCAGCGCCGGCTCGGGGCTCGCCACCCTGTGCATCCCGGGCACGCCGGGAGTGCCCGAGGAGACAGTGGCGCACACCCTGATCGCCCCGTACAACGATCTTTCCGCGGTGGAAACGCTGTTCGAGCGGGAAGGGAGTGAAATCGCCGCGGTGATCGTGGAGCCGGTGGCCGGAAACATGGGCCTGGTGCCCCCTGCCCCGGGGTTTCTCGAGGGGTTGCGGGCGGTCACCAGGCAGCATGGGGCGCTTTTGATTTTCGACGAGGTCATCACCGGGTTCAGGATCGGGTTTGGCGGAGCTCAGGAGTTCTTCGGCATCGACCCGGACCTCACCTGCCTCGGCAAGATCATCGGCGGCGGGTTCCCTGTGGGCGCGTATGGCGGGAAAAAGGAGTTCATGCAGCGCATCGCGCCCTGCGGCGATGTGTACCAGGCCGGAACGCTTGCCGGAAACCCCGTGGCCATGGCAGCAGGACTGGAAACCCTGAAGCTCCTGTCCCAGAGCGACTACGAAGGGCTGGCCCGGCGGACCAAAGCGCTTGCCGAGGAACTGGAGTCGATTCTGGAGTCCAAAGGCGCAGCCGTGCAGCTGAACTCCCAGGCATCGATCTTTACGCTGTTCTTTGCTGAAGAGCCGGTCACGGACTTCTCCAGTGCGAGCAAAGCGGATGGAGAACGGTTCGCGTCCTTTTACCGGCAGATGCGGGAGGGTGGTATTTATTTTGCACCTTCAGGGTTCGAGTGTGCGTTTACCTCGTTTGCGCACACGGAGCAGGATTTTGCCATGACTCTGGACGTTGCCCGCAAGGTCGATATCTGATCGAGCCGGCACAGGGTCGCCGCAGGGCAGGCACCAGGAATTTTCAAGGTTGTGAGATTTGAACTTGCTTGACAGAACCGAAACACCTACACTAATTGACCATGAGCTTGTGCATTTTGGTACAAATAAATTCGTGAGGGAGGTAAAAGGAACATGAAAAAACTCGTTATCAGTTTGATTTCCGGAGCACTGCTGTGCGCATTTGTCATTCCGAGCCTATACGCCGTGGATGTGCCTGCCGATATGGTGCTCAAGGCACCGGAAGGGGTGGAGATGAAGCAGTCCCCGGTGGATTTTTCCCACACCACGCATGCCGATCTGGAATGTACCGCCTGCCACCACGAGTGGGATGGCGAGAGCGAGGTCCAGAGCTGTAGTGCCGAGGGATGTCATGACATCTTCGAAGCAAAGTCCCCTAAGGACAAAAGGGATCCCAGATTCTTCTACAATGCCTGGCACGACCGGAAGAGCGAAATCAGCTGCGTAGGCTGCCACGCCGCGCTGAAGAAGGCCGGAGAGGCAACCGGCCCCATCGGCTGCGCAGACTGCCATCCCAAGTAAGTACGCCAAAAAGGGCTGCCCTGGCAGCCCTTTTTTCATCCTGCTTATCTTCAATTCTTAATCCGAGCAGAGGTACGTTATGTCCTCCAATCCTTCCCGCAGTTCCGAGGAAATCATCGAACTCACCAACGTCGTGGAAGAGGGCGAGCCTTTTGGGGACTCCCCTGAGGATTCTACGATGGGGCGTGTGGACGAGACCGGCCTGGAAGACGAGCTGGACGAACTTTTTGCCGATTTTGACGAAAATTCTTCCAAGCGGGAAGCTTCAGAAGATGATGAACCTCTTGACCTCGGGGCACTGTTCGACGAGGAGGACTTTGCTGCCAAGTCTTCATCCGCAGAGGACCTCGATGACGAGGATGGGGCTGAGACTGAGCCCAAGGATGAAGACCTCGACCTGAGTGCTCTCTTCGATGACGAAGATGATGAGATGGAGACGGCAGGGGACAATGAAAACGCTCCGTATGGAGTGGATATTCCTGAATTCGAGGGCGAGATCGAAGAGGTGGACATTGAACCGGCACCTGCAGTTGGTGCAGAACTTTCCCTCGAGGAGACAGAGGAAATCGAATTCGAAGAAGCTGATCTAAGTTTCGACGCGGAAGGTGCTGAAAACGAACAGGACTTCGACGATCTGGAGTTTGGAGTTTCCGAAGGGGACAGCGCTGCTGAGCCGGATGATGAGGAAGATCTCTCTGAACTCGATGCCCTGATTGCCGGACTGGACGAGGATGTCGAAGGTGACGGTGTGGACGGTGGCAAACGGGTTGAATCCTCTGAAGAATTGATTTTTGATCTGGATCAGGAGTTCAACCTCGATATTGTAGAGGACCGGAGTGAACCAGGGCTTCCCGAGGAACTTGCGAACGCCGGTTTCGAGGTCACACGGGAAAGCGGCAGGGCGGGTTCTTCCGAACCGGCCGCCGACCTGGACTCCGTTCCGGCCGAACGAATCGACGCCGAGTTTGCGCACCGCTTTGAGGAACGCTTTTCCGAATGGGAAAACGAGAAGCAGGATCTTCTTCAGTCCATGGAACAGGTCCGCCAGGAGAATCAGGAACTCAAAGAGATGCTGGGCCGGCTCAAGGCTGAGATCCAGGACGATCTCCAGTCTCGCATCCCCGCAGAAGCCGCACGCGTCATCCGCGAAGAAATCGCGGC
>JBKHAV010000055.1:0-16545 GCA_046542715.1 Desulfovibrionales bacterium | reverse complement strand
TTTTCACCGGCCTGTTAGCCCTTGAATTTTTGTGCGAAACCCGAAGAAAACTGAGAAGAGGATATGTCGAAAAACGCTAGACAGTTCAAAGCCGTGCTTTTTGACCTGGACGGGACGCTTCTCGATACGCTCAAGGACATGGCTGATTCCATGAACCGGGTGCTGAGGCAAAACGGGTTTCCTGAGCACCCGGTGGACAATTACCGGTTTTATGTCGGGGACGGGTCCTGGAAGCTGGTTTTCCGCGCCCTTCCCGAAGAGCACAGGGACGACGCCACTGTGGAGCGCTGTCTGGAGGCCTACAAAACGGTCTATGCGCAGCACTGGGCGGTTGCAACCCGGCCGTACCCGGGGGTGGCAGCCATGCTGGACGGACTGGCCGGGCAAGGGGTCAAAACAGCGGTGTTCACCAACAAGTATCAGGGGTTTGCCGAACAGACCATCGAGCGGTTTCTGCCGGGAAACGCCTTACATCCGGTGGTGGGCATCAAGGACGGCACGCCCCACAAGCCGGACCCTCTCGGCGCCCTTGCCGCGGCAAAAACGCTGGGTTTTGCTCCCGGCGAATTTCTCTACCTTGGCGACAGCGGAGTGGACATGCTTACGGCCACCAGGGCCGGCATGTACCCGGTCGGCGCCCTGTGGGGATTTCGACCGGAACAGGAGCTGCGGGAAAACGGTGCCCAGACCCTGATTCGCAGACCGGAGGAAATGCTGGATTTTTTCAGACGATGATCCAACATCCCGTCATCAGCCGCTATTCTCCTTTCTTTCCCGCCAAAACCCGGATCAGCACCAGGATCGATCCCACCAGGAGGATCGAAATCAGTCCCAGGGAGGGGTAGACCGCTTCCAGGGAAAATGATTCCTGGATCAGGCCGACCAGGGAAACGGCCAAAGCGCCGACCCCAAAGGTGAGAATGAACTTGAACCCGAAGGCTGAATGGCGCAGCCGGGCCGGGGAAAGGCGGGCCACCAGAGTGTTCTCGGCCGGCTGCATGCCCAGCAGGAAAAAGAAGTAGGCCATGATGACCCCGAGCAGGGCCAGGTCCGAAACCATGGCGGCCAAAAAGGCCAGGGGCACGGTCAATCCGTGGAAGGCCAGATAGGCGTACTTGGGCCGGAACCGCTGGGCCAGGTGACCGCCGGCATACTGGCCGGCCATGCCGACGATGAACACCGTGGATGCCGCCGTGGTGGCCAGGAGGTTGGGCGTGAGTCCGGCGCCGGCAAGGGAGGTGACCCACTGGTGCAGAGAGCCGCTCTTGAGTTCCAGGTAGGCAGGAAGAAGAACCGTTGCCCCCCGGTAGACAACCCCGCCCAGCATCATGGCCACGAGCAGCACGAGAAAGGGTTTGAGCGCCCCTGTACTTTCCACGCTTCCAGAGCTTCGGTGATCCTTGATAGAGACTTCGAGAGGACGGACAATGAAAAAGGCAGCTCCAAGAAGGTTCATGCCGCCGAGTACGCCGTACGCCACGGCCGGACCCCATATCCAGGTGAACAACCCCATGACGAACGGGGCGGCCGCAAGTCCCAGATTGCCGAACATGCCGTTGAACCCCATCCCCAGGCTGACCTTTTTGATCTCCTTGGAAATGATGCCCAACCCCAGGGGGTGGTAGATTCCTGAAAACAGGCCGATTCCCGCAAGCGAAACGGTGAGCATGAGCGGGGAGTCCATTGTCAGGGCCGCTGCCAGACCGCAGAGTCCTGCGCCGATGTAAAAACACAGGAAGAGTTTTCCCGGGGAAACCCGGTCGGCAAGAAGCCCCCAGGGCAGGGCGGTGACCCCGAAGAGGAAGTACATGAAAAAGGACAGACCGAGCACACCGGACAGGTCCAGGGACAGGGTTTCGGTCAGGGGCAGGACCACGGCTGGAAAGGCAAGCATGTTGAAATGGCTCAGAAAATGGCCGTAGGAGACAGAGTAGAGAATGCGCCGTTCGCGCTGATCCATGGAGTTGAGCATTGTTTCCATCACCAGAGTTTGTATGCGTTGGACCGGGGAATTGTGATCCATATCGCTCCTGTCGGCAAGGGGGTCATGGGCATCCTCAGAATCAGGGGCAGTCGGCATCATTGTGAAAGCGGTTTGACAGGGCGGAACGGAATGGATCATACTTTGAACTGAGCGCTCGCTCAGGATTTTTCATCATTAATTTTGGGCTGAAATCTGCTTGGAAAATCGGGAGAAACTTCGCATAATCACGGCGAACGCTGGAGTTGAGCGAAATACAAGTATTTCCAAAAGGAGAATGCCATGGAACGGGTACTGCTTGTCGATGACGAACAGGAGTTTTTGGACACGCTATCCGAGCGGATGACCAATCGCGGGCTGGAGGTTTCCAAGGCAACGACCGGGAAGCAGGCGTTGCAAAAAGTCGAGGAAGAAAATTTTGATGCCGTTATCTTGGACATGATGATGCCGGACATGAACGGAATCGAGACACTCAAGGTCTTGAAGCTGAAAAATCCCGAGTTGCAGATCATTCTTCTCACCGGACACGCCACCGTGGAAAAGGGACTCGAAGCCATGAAGCTCGGGGCCATGGATTTCATTGAAAAGCCTGCGGACATCGACACCCTCATGGACAAGATCCACAAGGCTCAGGCCAGGAAAATCGTCCTGGTGGAAGAGCACAACAGGGAACGGATCCAGCACATCATCCAGGAAAAGGGCTGGTAACTCGAAGAAAGGCTAGGGGCTGTCGCCTTTCCACAACCCACAGATCGACTTGGGCAGAACTTTGTCGGAATGGCTGTGGGTGAGGGCAAGTTCGCTGACTTCGATAGTCCCGTCCAGGCCGCTCATCCCGTCCCTTAAGAGGTTTCCCAGCATCAGGGAAGAGGCGTCCAAATTGTACATGGTCAAAAGCAGGAACAGCGGCCGGTCCGAAAGAAGACGGCCGCAGAGTTCCAGAAGCTCCGGGACCATGGTTTCCGCTTTCCAGACTTCCTTTTTCGGCCCCCGGCCCCAGGAAGGGGGATCGAGGAGAATGGCTTCGTAGCGGTTGCCGCGGCGCAGTTCCCGTTTCACAAAGGCCATGGCGTCCTCCAGGATGAACCGCACCTGTTCAAAAAGCCCTGAGCGTTCCTGATTGACCTTGGCCCACCCGATGGCCGGCCCTGAGGCGTCCACGTGGGTGACGAAAAATCCGGATGCGGCCGCGGCCATGCTGGCTGCGCCGGTGTAGCCGAAAAGGTTCAGAAGCTTTGGGGAGTCTGACCCGGCCAGGCCGGCCTGTTCCATGATCCACTGCCAGTTCCGGGACTGTTCCGGAAAGACCCCCAGGTGCTGGGAGGTGTTCCGAAGGCGAATCTGCAGGGTCAGCCCCAAATAGGAAACATCCCACTCTCTGGGAATTTCCCTGGAAAAACGCCATTGTCCCTGCTCGTTCAGCGTTGCGTCAGCTCCTTCCCAGACCTCCGTGTCCAAATCCGGACGCCACCAGGCCTTGGGTTCAGGCCGGACCAGGGTATACGGGCCGAACCGCTCCATCTTGCGGCGGTCCCCGGAATCCAGCAGTTCGTACTCCGCCCACTGATCCCGGTAGACGTTGATATGCGCCATGCCGGCATGATTTTTTGCCATCACAACTTCCCTCGCTCCATCGATCGTCTCAACCGTCGGTCCACTTCCTACCGGGGAAAGGGCAGGAAGAAAAGCTCCAAGAACCTCCGCCCCTCACCCTGATCTTTGTTGATTGGTTTCAAGGGACGAAAGAGACATCAGGGACTCAAGGGCGCTTCCCGCTTCTGGTTTTTTTTTGCCTGTTTGCTGGCTCTTAAAATCATCAGTCCTTTTCCCGCTCACCTTTAGCCGATTACAGCTTTGCCATTTTGACGCATCCATCATGTTGTGTGATCATGATCGTGTCTTTGAATCAGGAAGAACAATCAGGAGGCAACCATGGCTGAAGACGTCACCATTTACGGGAAAAGCACCTGACCCCACACCCAGAAGGCCAGGGAGGCCTTTGGCAGCAAGGCGAAGTACTACGACGTCCAAAAGGACGACACAAAGCTGAACGAAATGCTCGAAATCACCAAGGGGGAACGCAAAGTCCCCGTGATCGTGGCAGGGGAAACCATGTACATCGGCTACAAGGGCGGAACCTGAGGGATCTAGCCATCCGGCCGGTCGGCCGGAAACAGCAAGCTGCAAACAGGAAAGGCAGGGAAATTGTCGCCGCCTGGGCAGTCCGTGTCTGTCCGTGTTCGTCCGTATGAAACCCAAATCCGATCACGCTTAGCTTCCTCGCGGTGGGGGGCTACACCCTTCTTTCTTCCTCAGAGAATCATCGGGATCAGCAGCGGGACCAGAAGAGAGAGCACCAGGCCGGAGAACACGGCGATGACCGTGTATTCGCCCGGGATGTAGCGGCTGATCAGGGGCAGGGTGGTGTCCATGGCGGTTGCTCCGCCGGACGCGATCGGCCCCAAGGGGCCCAGGCGGATGAACAGGGACACTCCAACAAGCGTGATCACTTCGCGGATGATGTTGGAAAGCAGAGCGATGACCCCGAGATCCTGGCTGTGCATCTGGGAAATCAGAATGCTCGAAAGGCTGTAATAGCCGAACCCGGCTCCCACGGCCATGCCTTCGCGAAAGTTCAGTCCGGGGAGAAACAGCGCAACCACTCCGGCCCCCATCAGGGAGCCTACGGCAATGCCCAAGGGGACCAGAACCACCTTCCCGCGAACCTTGAGGATATGGGACAGGGATCTGGAGTCGCTGCCAACACCCATGCCCACGAACACGAGCAGAACGTAGAGGGCAATGAGGGCGAGGTCGTCAGCGGACCAGGCCTCGGGAACGACGCCGAACAGTCCGGCCGCAATGCCTGCGGCAAAAAATCCCAGGATGCAAAGTGAAAAGGTCATGATCTGGGGGCAAAGAAGAAGCGGTGGATGAGATAACACAGGCCGAGGCTGCCAAGGACCGCGCCGATGGTGAGCAGCGCGGCCGCCACGCCCATGGATGCCAGATTGCGGATCACGGTCTCGTTCCTGCCGATGGAAACCCCGAGGATGAACAGGAGAAAGAAGACGCAGACATCAGAGGCATGCGAGGCCGTGCGAATAAGCCGGAGCCTGTGTCGAAAAACAATCCCCAGAAGAATGCCGGCAGCAAACAGTCCCACGATCATGAGCACAAAAAGACCCTCCGCCAGGAGTCGGGTTGGACGAACCCGCGTTTGTATCGTCACCCGGGAGCGGGGTCAATGGATGGGGGAAGAATCGGCGAGGGGCAAGTGGCGAGCGGCGAGCGGGAAGATGGAAGAGAAGAATCGTGAAACGTGAAGCACCCTTGAGTCCCTGATGTCTCTTTGGTCCCTTTGAGAGGCGCAAGTGACGCGAAAACATTGCAACAGTCCCCTTCACCTTAAAGCTGTCTTCACTCCGTCAAAAGTCTTCGGATAGTCAGGAGTTCAGAGCGGATTTCGCGGAGGGTGGAGGAGTATTTGCCGTTGTTTTGGAGGTGTCTGCGGGCGCCTTCGATGGTCATGCCCTTGTCATAGAGCAGGACTTTGATCCGGCGGATGAGGTCAATGTGCTCTTCGGTGTAGAGACGCTGCCCCTTTTCCGTTCGAACCGGGGTGAGTTCCGGGAATTCCGACTCCCAGAACCGCAGGACATAGGGTTCCACCTCCACCAGGGAGGCAGCCTGTCCGATTTTGTAGGTCTTGTGCTCGGCCATGCGTGGTTCAGCAGTTCGCATGCAGCGCATCGGCCGGCAGCCGGGGATCAGGGCTGAATCACTGATACCGGATGGGAAGATTGTCCAGAAGGGCCTGGGCCAGCTTCTGGTGCACCTTGTCCACTTCCGTATCCTTGAGGGTCCGTTCCGGGTGCCGGTAGGTGAGCCGCAGCGTGAGGTTCCGTTCGTGAGCGTCTGCGCTTTCCTGGTATATGTCCACCAGCTGAACATCTTCCAGGAGAGTGGGGCTGACCTTGTGTATGGTTTCCATGATCCTGCCCATGTGCAGGGTCATGGGGGCAATAACGGTAACGTCCCGTCTGACCGGAGGGAACGTGGGCAGATTCCGGAAGCAGATCGCCGACTGCCGGGAGAGGTCGGCCAGCAGTTCAAGGTCGAGTTCCGCCAGCCAGACATCGGATCTGGCATTGTACTCTTCGGCGACTCTGCTCTTGAGCCGGCCGAGAACGCCGACTTCGAGGGTTTCGCGTTCACAGACCACGCACGGGGAGAGGAAGGGGTGACCTTCCTTCAAGGTGTAACTGACGCCGGTGATCCGCAGAAAGGCAAAAAGCGCCTCGACCAGACCCTTGAGATCGCTGTAGTCGATGTTCTCCTCTTTCCAGGGCCAGTGGGCAGGGTTGCGCCTGCCGGCAAGGAGCAGTCCCAGATGACTGCGCTCTCTGGTGCGGGTTTCGCTCTCCTGACTCTGATGAAAGGTGTGGGCCACCTCGAAAAGTCTGAGGCTGCGGTTCCCATACCCGAGGTTGAGCCTCAGGTTCTGGAGCAGTCCGGGAACGAGCAGGGTGCGAAGGACATTTTGATCCTCGCTCAAGGGGTTGCAGATGTACACCCGCCCTTCTGCAGGTTCCTCCAGAAGGTCCAGTTCCCGGGAAGAGACAAAGCTGTAATTGATGGATTCGTTCAGCCCAAGCCCGCGGGCCCAGGTCTTGATGGACTTCAAAAAGTCAAAGGTCTGGTCTTTCCGGTCGATCTCCTCCAGACGTTTGGAGAGGCTCGGGAGCTGCGACGGGATCCTGTCCATTCCGTAAACCCGGCCCACCTCCTCGATGAGGTCGATTTCCCGCTCCAGATCATTGCGGTAGCTCGGGGGGGTCACCTTCCATTCGTCTGAACCGGTCCCGGAAAGTTCGCACCCCAGGGAGGAGAGGGTGCGTTCGCAGAACTCGTCCGCAAGGTCCAGAGCCAGTATGGACCGGGAGCGCTCGGGACGGAACCGAAGCGTCCTGGGCTTGTAGGGAACCGGTTCGGCTGTTGCAACATGCGGCAGGACCACACCGCCTCCAAAGGCGGCCATGAGGCCGGCCCCGCGGTTCAGCGCCAGAATCGACCCTGGCTGGTCCACACCCCGTTCGAAGCGGTAGGAGGCCTCGCTGGAAAGCCCGAGCCTGCGGGCGGTCTTGCGGATGGTGGCCGGGTCGAAGACTGCGCATTCCAAAAGGACGTTTCTGCTGCCAACGTGAATTTCGGAATTGGCGCCGCCCATGACCCCGGCCAGGCCGACCGGCTTTTCCCCATCCCAGATGAGCAGGTCGTGTGCCGTAAGGGTACGCTTCTGGTTGTCCAGGGTGGTGAACTGCATGCCCTCGGCAGCCCGGGCCACCTTGACGGTCCTGCCGGTCAGCAGGTCCTCGTCAAAGGCGTGCATGGGCTGGCCCAGTTCCATGAGAATGTAATTGGTCACGTCCACGATGTTGTTGATGGGCCGAAGCCCCAGGGCGAGCAGCCGGTAGCGCATCCATGCCGGGCTGGGGCCGATGGCGACGTTGCGGATGATCCTGGCCTGATACAGGGGGCAGTACTGCGGTTCGGGGATGAGGATTTCCACCTCGTCCCGGCAGTCGGGTCCCTGCTCGTCCAGGTCGGCATGGGGGATGGACAGGGGGAGTTCGAAGGCTGCGGCCACTTCCCGGGCCAGTCCGAGAATGGAGAGACAGTCGGCCCGGTTCGGCGTGATGGACACGTCCAGAACAGTCGTTTCGAGGTTCAGGGCCTGGACAAGGGGAGTGCCGATGGGAAGATCAGGGTCAAGCACCATGATGCCGCCAGCACCCTCACCCAGTTCGAGTTCCTTTTCCGAGCAGATCATCCCAAAGGAGTGCTGCCCCCGGATTTTGGCCTTTTTGATGGTCAACCCGCCGGGCAGGGTGGCCCCTACCAGGGCCACGGGAACGTTTTGCCCCTGGGCCACGTTCGGGGCGCCGCACACGATTTCCAGAACTTCGGTCCCGACATCGACGCGGCACAGGGAGAGCTTGTCCGCCTGGGGATGGGGGGTGCGCTCGACAACGTGTCCCACCACGACCGCCTCCAGCCCGGGGAAGGGATTATAGGCTTCCTCCACCTCCAGACCGAGCATCGTCAGGGTGTCGGCAAGGTTTTGAACGGTTCCTTCGTACGGGGTGAGTTCCCTGAGCCAGTCGAGACTGAGGCGCATGGCAAACCTGGATAAGATTAAAGGTTTTAGGGTTTAGGTTTTAGGTTTTATGTTGAAGGCGAAGAAGCAGCTCTCTTCTTAGACGTAACTGCAAAGTTTCTGCGGGAACACCGGTATGTTCGTTCTTCCCTTAAATCCTAAATCCTAAATCTTAAATCCGCTTCTCACGCAAATTGCGTGAGAAACCGAAGATCGTTTTCGAAAAACTGGCGCAGATCGCCGATACCGTATTTGAGCATGGCTACCCGTTCGACCCCCAGCCCGAAGGCGAAACCGGACGAGGTTTCAGGATCGTATCCCACAGCCTTGAACACTTCCGGGTCTATCATGCCGCACCCGAGGATCTCCACCCACCCGGTCTCTTTGCAGACGCGGCAGGCGACATTGTTGCAGGTGCCTGTTCCCCGGCACATGAAGCAGCTGATGTCCACTTCGGCGCTGGGCTCGGTAAAGGGGAAGAAGCTGGGGCGGAACCGGACTCGGGTATCCGTGCCGAAGATCTGCTGCACAAAGGCGGTCAGCGTTCCCCGAAGGTCAGCCATACTCACGTCCTTGTCCACCAGGAATCCTTCGATCTGGTGGAACATGGGGGTATGGGTCAGGTCGGAATCCCGGCGGTAGACCTTACCCGGGGCAATGGCTGCCAGCGGGGGCTTCCGGTTGAGCATGGTCCTGATCTGCAGCGGGGAAGTATGGGTCCGAAGCAGGATGCTGTCCGTGACGTACAAGGTATCCTGCATGTCCCGGGCGGGATGCTCCGGCGGAAGGTTCAGGGCCTCGAAATTGAAGAAGTCGTTTTCCACCTCCGGGCCGGTCACGATTTCAAAGCCCAGCCCGGTGAAAATATCGCAGATCTCGTCGATGACCAGGGTAATGGGATGGAAGCTGCCGGACCAGGGTGTCCGGCCTGGAAGGGTGGGGTCAAAGGATGCTTCCTTGTCCTGCTCCATCTTCCGGCGCAGGTCTGCCTCCCGGGCTTCCCAGCGTTCGTTCAACGTCTGTTTCACCAGGTTGGCATGCTTGCCCACCTGGGGCCGGTCGGCAGGATCCAACTCCCCCAGGGTGGTCATGACCCGGGCCAGTTCGCCCTTGCGGCCGAGAAACTTGACCCGGACCTCTTCCAGGTCTTCGGTCTGGTGGACCTGGTCCAGGCTGGACTGCATCTCCTGGACCAGAGCGTCAAGCTGTGCAATCAGCTCCTGTCCGGTGGGCACTTAGTGCACCTTGGCTTTGGCCATTTCCGCCAGTTTGGCGAAAGAGGTCTTCTCCCGGATGGCCAAATCGGCCAGAACCTTGCGGTCAAGTCCGATCCCTGCCTGATTCAAGCCGTGCATGAACAGGGAGTAGGACAACCCGTGCTCGCGGGCAGCGGCATTGATGCGCTGAATCCAGAGCTTGCGGAATTCCCGCTTGCGCTGCTTCCGATCGCGATAGGCAAAGCAGAGTCCGCGCTCAACAGCTTCCCGGGCGGTCTTGAACAGCTTGCTCCTGGCCCCGCGGTATCCCTTGGCCATCTTCAAGAATTTCTTGTGCCGCTGATGGGCGGTCTTTCCACGTTTCACGCGCATGGTGAACTATCCTCCTTACCAGGCTGCTGAAAAGACGACGCTGCATGCATGGAGCTGAGCGATCAAATCCCTCCTCGGAGTTCGAGGCGTTTCGGGTGTGATCTTTCCGCACCTGGCAGCGTGGCTTTGAACAGCCTGCCGGTATCTTCCTAGTGATTACATGTACGGCATGCAGCGTTTGACCGAATCCACGTTTGCGGGATCGACCAAAGCGCTCTTACCGAGCCTTTTTTTCCGCTTGGCACTTTTCTTCGTCAGGATATGGCGAAGATTCGCCTTTCTGCGACGGATCTTTCCGGTGCCGGTGACACTGAACCGTTTGGCAGTGGCTCTGTTCGTCTTCATCTTGGGCATACGTTCCTCCTTTCCATCCGCAGGATGTGCAACGCACGAAAAATACAGGAATCCCTGCGGCGGGATTACTTGCCTGAAATGTTCAGCAAACGCAAGGGCGCAGGCTGCTGTCTATTGAAACTTCCCCCGCTCCAATGCGTTGTCCAAAAAGCACAATCCTTTGGAACGGCATACTCACTCCATCCTCGAGCGCTTCAGCCCTTCCAGCGGGGTATTGAACACCTGCCGATAAGCAGTTACTCAAAAAGATTACGAACTCTTGGACTCCGGAGCCAGGATCAGGCTCATGGTCCGCCCCTCGAACGTGGGGGTCTGTTCGACCTTGGCAATGTCTGATAACTCCTGCACCACGCGGTCGAGGATTTCCTTGCCCCGATCCTTGTGGACGATCTCCCGCCCCCGGAAAAATATCGTGACCTTGCAGCGGTCCCCGGCGCTCAGAAACCGCCGGATATGCTTGACCTTGGTCTGGAAATCGTGCTCGTCCGTCTTGGGCCGGAACTTGATCTCCTTGAGCTGGATCGTGGTCTGCTTCTTTTTGGCTTCCTGCTGCTTCTTCTGCTGCTCGTAGCGGAATTTCCCATAATCCATGATCCTGCAAACGGGCGGGTCGGCACTCGGTGCCACTTCCACCAGGTCCAGCCCTTTGCTCTTGGCCACGTCAAGGGCTTCCGGGACACTCATGATTCCAAGCTGGTTGCCGTCGTCGGCTACAACACGCACTTCCCGCGCACGAATCTGTTCGTTGCGGCGGGTCTTGGGTTCGGTTCGTTGCTGCTGCCGGTATTTAAAAGGTATAGCTATAACTCATTCCTCCACGTTTAAAGGGTTCCAGGGCATCTTTGGTAACAAGGTCCGAAACCTCGGAAACGGTCTTGAGTCCGAGGTTTTCCCCGGAGCGCAGACGAACGTTCATTCCCTTGGATTCCACCTCTTTTTCTCCGACAACCAGGATGTACGGTATTTTCTCCAGCTGGGCTTCACGAACCTTGTATCCCAGCTTCTCATTGCGCAGATCAGTCTCCACCCTGAGCCCGGAAGCCCGAAGGTCCCGGTAACACTGCATGGCAAACTCGTTCTGCCCGCTCGTAATGGTCAAAATTTTTGCCTGTACCGGTGCCAGCCAAGTTGGAAATGCACCGGCATAGTGCTCTATGAGGACGCCCATGAACCGCTCGACCGCGCCCAGGATGACCCGGTGCAGCATGACCGGTCTGTGTTTTTCACCATCTTCGCCAACATAAACGAGATCAAAACGTTCTGGCAAGGTGAAATCACATTGGATCGTTGCACACTGCCATCTCCGGCCCAGTGCATCCTTCAATTTGATATCGATCTTGGGTCCGTAGAACGCCCCTTCTCCCGAACAGATGTCGTACGGCAGCCCCAGTGCGTCCAGGGCGGTGATCAGGGCCGTGGTTGCCCGGTCCCAGTCCTCGGGGGCGCCGATGGATTTTTCCGGCCGGGTGGAGATCTCCACCTCGTAATCGAACTCGAACAGGGCCATGATGTCCTGGACGAACCGGATGATATCGGTGATCTCCTCCTGGAGCTGTTCCGGGCGGCAGATGATGTGGGCATCGTCCTGGGTGAACTGCCGGACCCGAAGAAGCCCGTGCAGGACCCCGGACTTTTCGTGCCGGTGGACCACCCCGAGTTCGAAGAATCGCAGGGGCAGGTCGCGGTAGCTGCGGATGTGCGCCCGGTAGATGAGCATGTGGGCCAGGCAGTTCATGGGTTTGACCCCGTAGGCCTGCTCGTCGATCTCCGTGAAGTACATGTTCTCGCGGTAGTTGTCGTAGTGGCCCGACTTCTCCCAGAGTTCGCGGCGCAGCAGCTGCGGCCCCTGCACGATTTGATAGCCGCGCCTCAAATGCTCTTTGCGCTCGAAATCCTCGAGGATCGTTCTGATGAGGGCGCCCTTGGGGTGCCAGATGACCATACCGCCGCCCGCCTCCTCGGAAAAGCTGAACAGGTCGAGCTGGGTGCCCAGCTTGCGGTGGTCGCGACGTTTGGCTTCCTCGAGTTGCTGCAGATAGGCCTTGAGTTCTTTGGGCGAAGCAAACGCAGTGCCGTAGATCCGCTGCAGCATGGGCCTGTTCTCGTCGCCTCTCCAGTAGGCCCCGGCCACGGAAGTGAGCTTGAACGCCTTGAGGTAACTGGTGGAAGGGATGTGCGGGCCGCGGCAGAGGTCGACGAAATCGCCGTGCTCGTAGACGGAAACCGTTTCGTCCGGCAACTCGTCGATGATTTCGATCTTGTACGGTTCGCCTTTTTCCAGGAAAAGCTTTTTGGCCTCTTTTCTGGAGAGCGTGCGGCAGGTGAAGGGCTGGTTGGCGGCGACGCTTTTTTGCATCTCCTTTTCAATGGCTTCGAGATCCTCAGGAGTGAAGGGCCGCGTGTAATCGAAATCGTAGTAGAACCCGTTTTCAATATCCGGGCCGATGGTCACTTTGGCGCCGGGGAAGAGCCGTTTGACCGCCTCCGCCATGATGTGGGCGGTGGAGTGGCGCAGAACGGAAACCCCTTCCGGTGAATCGGCATTCACCGGGCGAAGCTCGACACATCCCTCGGGCAAGGGCGCGGAGAGGTCGAGCATCCTGCCGTTGCACCGGCAGGCCACGACCTGCTTCATCTTCTTGCCGCTCAGGGCCTGCGCGAGGATGTCCCGGCAGGACTGTTCCGGGCCGGCATCGATCTGCTTGTCTTCCACCTGTACGTGCACGCTTCCTCCACGCCCGTGCTCAACCCCGCCGGGCAGGCCGGGCGGATAGAATAAAATAGCGAGGGAGGCCGGAGCCTCCCTCGTCATGAACAGCTTGAATGGTAGGCACGAGGAGATTTGAACTCCTGACCCCTTGCGTGTCAAGCAAGTGCTCTCCCCCTGAGCTACGCGCCTACAAGGTCGCTGGCCAATAGCACCGGGCCGATACGAATGTCAACAATTGCGAACCTGACCTTTTACACATTTTCAAAATTCCAGGCAAGAGGCGAAGAGAAGCCGAGCATGGGGCGGAAAACCGGGGGGCATGGGATGTGCACCTGCCTGGACCTGTGTGCGCATCCGCAGGGATCGAAAAAAGTGACCTTTTCGACCCCTGACTCGTATATCCACTGGAATGGGCAGTCCCAGTCACTTGCAGCGGCCTGCAGGCGTTCGACACAGCAGTATCCATGACACCTGAAAGAGAATCTTCCATCATCAAGGCCGTGCTCAGTGGCGACAGCGAAGCGTATGGGCTGCTGGTGGAGCAGTTTCAGCGGCCGATCTACAATCTCATGTTCCGGACGACCAGATCCCCGGAGGATGCGGCCGATCTGACGCAGGAGACCTTTATCAAGGGGTTTGAAAAGCTCGGCACGTTCAAGACCGGCAAATCGTTTTTCAGCTGGATCTACGCCATCGGCATCAACCATTCCCGGGACTTTCTGCGGAGGAACACAAGGGCCGTGCCCATGAATAATGACTCGGCGGACATGCCGACAGAGGATCCCAGGGCGCTGCAGGAGTTCGGCAGGGCATTGGACTCCCTGGTACTTGAACAGGCTCTTGGTCAATTGGACCTCCTGTACCGCGAGGCCGTGATACTCCGGTACAAGGAAGAACGAAGCATGGATGAAATTGCCGAGATTTTAGGGCTGACGCCGAGCGGAGCGAAGATGCGCGTCTACCGGGGGCTGGATCAACTCCGGAACATCATGCAGGAGGGGGCAAATGCCAGAGGCAAAAATTAAGCCGGGCAGTGACGATTTTTTGGACACCGACCAGGAGCTTCGTGCCATTGCCGCGATGATCGGCTCCATTTCCAGTGAAGAACCGCCCCCCGGGCTTTCGGATTCGATCATGGCACGGATCAGGCAAAAGCAGCGCAGGTCGCTGTGGCAGCGGTTTTCCAACTGGGCCAGGCGCCCGGTCTCGATCCATGTCACGCCTCTGCGCCTTGCCCCTGTTCTGGCCCTGCTCATCCTGGGCATGGTGTTTTTGCCCCGGCTCATTTCAGACCGGACCGGAACAGTGCACAAGGGTGAACAGGGGATGGTGCCGGTGGTCTTTACCCTCACCTTGGAGGAGGCCGAGACAGTGGCCGTGGTCGGGTCCTTCAACGACTGGGAGCCGGCAGGATATGCGCTGCACCGCCAAAACGGGACCTGGGTCCTGGAAACAGCGCTTCCTGCCGGCAGGCACGAATATGCCTTTCTGGTCAACGGTGAGAAGCTCATGGTCGATCCGGGGGTACAATTTACCATCGAAGACGGATTTGGGAACCGCAACTCACTGATGATCCTTGGAAATGACGACAGCACCGCGTAAGGTTCTTCTCTTTTGGCTCCTGGGTTTGCTTGTCTGGGGCGGGTGGTCGGACCTGGTGCATGCCGCCTCCGAGCAGGTAGCCCGGGCCACGGCCCAGGCCCGGGATGCGGGAGTGGACGAAGCTTCTTTGAACCGGATTCTGGCCCTGGGGGTTGATCACGGGTACGGGCCAAAGGAAACAAGGTCGATTTTGGACCTGCTCCAAGTGGCCGCTGAAGAGGGTATCCCTGCCCGGCCGTTTGTCGCCAAGGTGGAAGAGGGGGTGCGCAAGAGAGTTCCCCTGCAGCGCATTCTCCCCGCCCTTTCAAAAAAACTCGACGAGTACCGCTTCATCCAGGGATTCATCCGGGAGCGGATCAGGCCGAGGGGAGGTGCGTTCGGGCCTGACCACCTCGTGACCCTGGCCGAAACCCTGGATATGGGGCTGGGCAGAGACCAGCTCCGTGAATTTTTGAAGCACGCGCCCCAGGCTGCCCCTGCCATGCTGGTCCAGGGGGCGGAGAGCTTCGCGCTTTTGCACCAGGCGGGTTTCAGCGAACAGGGGGCCAGGCGGATCGTGTACACCGGGCTGGAACAGGAAACATTCACCCCACAGTGGCGGCTTTTTCCCGTGCTCGCCGGCAGGGCGCTTGGCCAGGGGATGGACGAAACGGCGATCGTTGCGGCTGTGACCAGGGTTTTGCACCAGGGCGGCAGCCCACGCGACGTGGCTGAAGCTCTGGGATTGACCTGGAGGGATCTTCAGGCCGGATCTTGAAAGAACCCGCCGATGCTCTGACGCCGACCGGCGTCACAATTTAGAAATTGAAACGGATAGCAGATAGAGCGACAGGAGGATGGAGAGTGCTGTGTGACAGGAAATGGACGGTGTGGGCGTTTGGCCTTTTTCTCGTCATGCTTTCCGGATGTGCGGTGGGGCAGACGTTTCAGGGCAACTACTTCCTGAATATGGAAGAGTACGACAAGGGCGTGGAAGAGTTTTCAAAGCAGCTGCGCGAAAACCCTGACGATCCGCTGGCCAATTATTACATGGGCAGGCTCCTGTTGGCCCGGGAGGAGCCCCAAAAGGCGATGCCCCATCTCCAGAAGGCTCTGACCCTTGATCCGGGCAAGGCCGAATATCATTACTGGGCCGGTGTGGGCCACTGGGCCCTGGGCCAGTCGGCAAAAGAACGGGGCCGCTATCAGAAAGCGCTGGAGCTGAGTCCCGGCCATGTCCCGGCCCGTGTCTACCTGGGACACAATTTCCAGGACGCCGGGGAACTCTCCAAGGCGCTCGAACACTACAAGGAGGCGCTGAAAAAGGAGCCTTCCCATCCAGAAGCCCTCTACAACCGGGCTCTTGTGCTTCAAAAGATGGACCGAAAAGAACAGGAGGTCTCCGCCTGGAAGGAGTACCTGGACCACTATCCTGACGGCCCTCTGGCCCGCAACGCCGCCCAGTACCTCAATGCCCGGGGTGATTTCAGTTACAGGCTCCACGGGCTGGGCAACAGGCGGGTGGTCCTCGAATGGATCGAGTTCCTGCCGGGCACGGCCACCCTGCACCCAGATGCCGGACCTTCGCTGCAGGTCGTGGGCGAAATGCTGCAGAAGAACGAGGAGTTGAAACTCGCCATCGAGAGCTACTACACGGGCAATGCCACCCTGGCCCGGCAACGGGCCGAAGCAGTGCAGGAATTTCTCACCAGGCGCTACGGGGTGGATCCCGCCAGGCTCCCGCTCGAGTCCTTTGGCCGGGCCGAGCGGATCCTGGCGGGAGAAAACCTGTACGGACTGGATCACTCCATCGTGTTCAAGACACGGTAGGAATTGTATCGTCAGCATCGCGCATTCGGGAATCGATACGATCCTGCAACTTGCTGCTTTCAAGAGACAAATTGAAGTATTGCATGCGAGTTTAGAAAAAAAGTGACTCCGCTGCAGGTCCACTCGTATATCCTGAGTAAACGACGAGAACGACCGGACAGAAGTTTCGAGATCAGGAGAATGAAATGAAGAACTCACTGTTGAAAATCTGGGCGATGATGCTGGCTTTGATGCTGGTCTTCGTTTTGAACGCACCGTTTGCCCAGGCAGAGGAAACCACGGGCAATGGCGAACCCGTGGCGGAAGAGCCCGTGGGCGCGGGTGAAGAAGGCGAAGATGG
>JBKHAV010000054.1:0-16561 GCA_046542715.1 Desulfovibrionales bacterium | reverse complement strand
TGGAACTGGCTGAGCAGGACGGAGTCAGTTCGCCCTGTCGCCGCTTTCCTTACGGATGCCCACCACGCCGCACCCCACCCGGGGCCCGGCATCCCCGGAAGGCTGCGATGTGAAATCGTCAGCGCCTTCGTGAACCACCACGGAAAGACCGACCAGGGAGTGCGGCCCGTTCAGGGAAATGACGGGATCGAGAAAATTTTCGCTCACCCGACCGGAATCGTCAGCCGTGACGTTCCCGAGATCGCCGACGTGCCGCTTTGCGGCATCGGGCCCGGCATGGGGCATGTCCGTGGGATTGTAATGTCCTCCTGCCGAAGTGGCGTCCGATGCGGAACAGTCGCCATACTCATGGATGTGAAATCCGTGTTTCCCCGGGGTCAGCCCCTGGAGATCAACCTGAACGTACGTTCCGCGTTTTTCCTGGGTGAATGTCACAATTCCTTGGATATCGTTGCCCTGGGTGGGGTGAATGACAGCGACCGCCTGCTCCACCCGGGGTGTTTCGGTCGAACCCGTCACGGGAAAGGCGATCAGGGACAGAAACATCACCGTAAGAAAGGCAGCTGTTTTGAAACAGGAACACACCATTGAAAACCTCCCGGAAAGGGGTGAATGTTCAAAAACAGTTCCCAGTGTACCAGAAGGCAAAAGTCTCTGTCGATTCGCAGCCACGGATCAGAATGTAAAAAAAAAGGACCGGTAATACCGGTCCTGGGAAGAGAACTGCGGAAAGAAGGGCTACACGACCTCTTCGAGCTTGATCTCGAAATCCAGGTCTTTGCCCGCAAGGGGATGGTTGCCGTCCAGGGTGATGGTTGCCTCGCTCACGTCCGTGACGGTCACCCGGACCGGGGTTCCCTGTTGCGAGGGGACCTGGAGAATCATGCCCACTTCGGGCTTGATATCTTCAGGAAGCCGTTCCTTTTCCACCTGCACGGCCAGATCATCCCGGTAATCGCCGTATGCCTCCTGGTGCGGGACGGAGATATTCTTGCTTTCGCCTTCCTCCATGCCTTCCACTGCGCTTTCAAATCCAGGAATGACCCTGCCTTCACCCAGGGTGAATTCAAGAGGATCGCTTCCCTCGGACGAGTCAAAAACAGTCCCATCCTTTAACACGCCTTTATAATGTACCCGCACCGTATCGCCGCTTTTTGCCTTTGCCATGGTTGCCTCCGATGTTTTGACGGATCCGAATCCCGGAAATCATGGAAATGAGCCCTGTACAACCGAAAAGAGATCGGGGTCAGGGATATGGTGTTCCGGTCCCGCCGTTCCATGTCTTTTGAAACTTCGGACGATAACAGCATTTCTTTGCACCCGTAAAGGGAAGGAAGGAACATTTTTATTTTCTTCCGGCGATCTCCAGGGCTTCTTCGACATCCCCGTCCTCATGTACGAGTCTGTTCAAGGCCCGAATGAGAAGCAGTGGATCATCATGCTGGAAAATATTGCGTCCAATGGAGAGTCCGGCTCCTCCTGCCTGGACTGCATCATGGACCATTTGAAAGAGCGCCCGGTCGCTGTCCATTTTCGGACCGCCGGCGATGACTACAGGAATGCAGCAGGCGTCCACAACCCGGGAGAACGTTTCCGAATCGCCGGTGTACGGAACCTTGACCACGTCGGCTCCGAGTTCCATGCCGACCCGTGCGCAGTGGGCCACGACTTCCGGGTCGAACTCGTTCGAAACCTTTGGGCCGCGGGCATAGACCATGGCCAGGATGGGCATGCCCCAGGATGCTGCGCTGGACGCCACTCTGCCAAGGTCGCCGAGCATCTGGGATTCGGTCTCGTCCCCCAGGTTGATGTGCAGACTCACGGCATCGGCCCCGAGGCGGATGGCCTCCTCCACGGTTCCCACCAGCGCCTTGGCATTGGGAAAAGGGGAAAGCGCGGTACTGGCGGAGAGATGGACGATCAGTCCGATATCCTGGCCGCTGGTGCGATGCCCGCACCGGACCAGCCCCTTGTGCATGAGCACGGCATTGGCCCCTCCGTCCACGATTTTCCCCACGGTCTTGCGCAGGTCTACCAGCCCATAGATAGGGCCCACACTGACCCCGTGGTCAAGGGGGACGATGATGGTTCGGCCGGTGTCGCGGTTGAAGATCCGTTCCAGTCTGATGGATTTTCCAAGATGCATGAAAAGCCTCCTTGATTGCGGGTGGAAGGGGAACCGAAAAAAAAAGGGCCGCGGCTTATGCCTGCGGCCCTTCGAGGGATTTTTCGGTGTGTTCTTCTGTCAGTTCACGCCGTCCCATACGCCGCAGGCAGAGATGCTCCAGGGATAATAGCAGGGGGAAGCGGCCGTGCGGGCGGCAAGGAGTACGGTATGCATAGCTACTCTGTAGGTGCAAAAGGATAATAGTGTCAACAAGGTGGAGCACCGAAAGTTGTGTTTTGAGCAGTCCGGGAATGGATTTTTGCCCTTTCTGCAACGCTACTGCACAACGATGCGCCGGTACTTGGCGACGGCAAAAGAGAAGATCCCGTAGCTGAGAAGTCCGATCGCCACCACTCCAAGGAGCCAGGGCCCGTAAGGTTCGCTTTGGATGGTCCCCAGGGCTTCGCCAAGACCGCCGGCCTTCTGCGGGTCATAGGTGAGCCCTGCCTGGACGAGAAATGTTCCAATGAGCCCGATGGTCACGAAATGGGCCAGATACCCGATGCGGCCGACGATCCGCATGACCTTGGTCTCCTTGGCGCTCATTTGGGACGTCTTGAGCCGATCCTCGTATTTTCCTGAAATGGCCATATAGAGTTCATACAGGGCGGCGCCGATGACGATCAGACCGGCGAGGACCACCAGCCATTGGCCAAAGGGCTGGGACATGAGCCTGGCTGTCCACTGCTCCTGAGAGCCGGAGCCTGATCCAGATCCGGCTCCCGTGACCAGGCGCACGGCAGCCACGCCGAGTCCGGCGTGGGTAAACCCGATGACGAAGTATGCGGCCCGGGTGATCATCCCCTTGGTGTCAGAGCCTTTGCTCTCCGGGTCGAATATGGCCTGTACGAACCTCCACAGGGCATAGCTGAAAAGGCCCAGGGCGACGATTCCGAGCAGGACCTTTCCATAGGGCTCAGTCACAATCCAGCTCAGGGCTCCTTTCGAGCCCACGGTTGCCCCTCCGGTTCCAAGAGCCGCCTGGACGGCAAGCCCTCCCACCACCAGGTAGACCACACCGCGAACGGCATACCCGAACCTGGCCAGTTTCTCCACCCATTCTTTGGATTCCTGCTCAGCCGTCGTGGAAAGGGTACTCATGACCTGCACCTCCGTTTCCATCACTATACATGATTTTCGTGATGGTGGCAGCCTTATGCAGCAGAACACCGCTATGCGGCGGCTTCAGTTCAGAAACAAACATGCGCTGCCGGGTGAAGCAGGCTCCAGGAAATTCGAAAGGATTGCCTCAGTGTGTTGGTGCAGCAGAGTGTTCCCTGGGCAATTTGCGCCAGAAAATCGTCCATGACGCGGCCAGGGCGAGTTCGGCCAGGGCGTCCAGCATGTATATCGGACTGATCGTGCCGGAAAGGGTGTACACAATGTCGATGGCTGCAAGCCCGAGACAGGATCCCAGGGCGAGGAGGAACACTTCCAGGGGAAATCGTCTCCGCACCCCGGCCGAGCCCAGCACAATACCGATGATCAGAACCAGGACGCCGACCGTTCTCACCAGCCAGAGATCGGTCTTGGGGCCGGTGACCATCTGAAAGGTCGTGATGTTCACCAGAGCCCAGATCCCGGTCAGAAGGTAGTACCCGCCCTGAATGAACGCGGTGATCCGCACCACCTGTTCAGGCGTAAATGTTCCGATCATGTTTTGCCCCGTTGACGCAGAAACAATCCTGCGAACCACCACAGAGAAGCCCAGGCCAGCCCCACGGACCAGCCTGCCAGAACATCCGTGGGGTAGTGGACACCCAGGTACATCCTGCTCACCCCCACGATGAACGTAAGGAAGAACGCCGAGGTGATGAGAAATACCCGTTCCCGAAGCCTGGGCTGGGTGGCGGACACAAGGACGGCAATGGAGAGATAGACGACCGCAGACATCATGGCATGGCCGCTGGGAAAGCTGTAGCTCTGTTCCGCCACCAGGCGCAGGGCCACATCGGGACGTTCCCGGCTGAACAGGATCTTCAAAAGGGAACTCAGCAGGATTCCGCCAAAAGCGGCCCCAAGGGTGAAGAACATGAGTGTGGTTTTGCCCTTGAGCCGGAGAAATATGGCCGCTACAACAGAGACCAGGGAGAGAACCGTATACCCTCCCAGGGCGGTGATGTCGCGCGTGGCTTCAGCGAGCCAGAGCGGCCCCCGGGGCTGGCCTGAAGGGTCGACCCCCCGCACCCGTTCCAAAATCATGCTGTCGAAACTTTCAACCTCTTTTTCCTTGACTTCGTCTGCAAGCTCGATGAACGCCCAGACGCCGGCAACCAGACAAAAGAGGACAAGGAAGATGGAAAGCTCCTGGTGCAGGAGCCAGCGCAGAACGTTCTTTCCCTGGGCAAAGAGGGCACCGGGGTTCACTTTGTCCGCCCCTGATCCGTTTCCTGCTTCTCGTGGATTTCCCGGCGCTCCCCTCCGTCAGGTTCGGGCGGCGCAGGCATCCTGTCCGGATCGTACTGAAGCACGATGAAAAACGGAAAATGGTCCGAGCCGAAGGAGGGCAGAAGTCGAATCTCTTTGAGGGAAAAATGGGGTGAATGAAACACATGGTCCAGGGGCCACCGAAGCAGTGGATGCTGGGCATGAAAGGTGTTGTACAGTCCGCGGCCGATTCTCGGGTCGAGAAGTCCGCTGGCCTTTTGAAACAGCCGGGTGGTATGGGACCAGGCCACATCGTTGAGATCACCGGCCACAATGGCCGGCAATTTTTGCTTTTGCACTTCCTGCCCGACCTGGATGAGTTCCGCATCCCGCTGCTGTGCATCCTGGTTCGGCCGGGGTGGTTTGGGGTGCACGCCGCGAAAATCAAAGCGGAACTCGGAATCGGTGCGTACCTGGGCATGAAACGATGGAACGCCCTCGTTCACAAGGTGCCTGATGCGGGGATTTTCCAGCGCCCATCTCGAGTACAGGAGCATGCCGTAGGTGTTGTCCAGGGGCCTGGTCATGGTGTGGGCAAACCGTTTTTCAAGAGGACTCAGATGCTCCGCCCACCAGCTGTCCGCCTCCAGGATCAGGATCATGTCCGGTCCGGCTTCATCCACGATGGCGAGGAGCTTTTCAGCACAGCGGTTGCTCATGAGTACATTGGAGACCAGGAGTCGAATCTCCTGCGCGGCAGTGCCGTCGGCTGCGGCAGGGACTTCCGTGGGGAACAGGGGCGTGTAGGGCAAAATCTTCAGAAGGTGATAAGCAAGACAGCCGAGCAGGAGAAGAAGAAGGATGTTGCCGACCAGGGGCGGTCCGTCCCAGGCCCAAAGCAGGCCGGCTGCAGCCAGAGCGGACAAAACAGCGAGATGGAGCCGGGGGAAGTCAAAAATTCTGATCCACCAGTCCTGCTTGCGCAGAACAGGCAAAAGGGTGGCCGCGATGATAATGACGGCAAAGAGTGCGAGCAGAAAATTGATCATTGTACAGTAGTGGTGTTTCTCCACTACTCTACCAGATATTGCGCGGATTTCCAGCGTTTAGAGCAAATCAGGCCGCTCGTTCCAGAAAATATGATTGCCGCGGCCCCTGTCCGGGTCACCGGGAATTGGGGATGAGGAGTTTGGTGAGTTCCTGTATCTCCTGGAAGGATGCGTCAAGGATGGCTTCTGCATCAGCTTCGGTCATGCTGCATCGTTCCAGAGAAGGGGTATGCAGGTCCTGCACGGCAAGGTCATTGCTGATGCCCAGACAGACGGCATTGGCCATGGTGTTGGCAAGGTGCAGGATCGACGGCTCGTCCCACTTTTTTCCTTTCTCCGGATTGTGGTGAAAGGCCACCCCGCCGATCAGAAGCAGGGGGAAATTCCATTTGCGCAGGAGAAATCCCCCCAAAGTGGCATGGTCAAACCCCCAAAAATTCCGTTCTGCACGGTGCAGGGGGATGTTGTGATGTCGGGCGGATTGAAGGATGTATGAAGAGATTTCCGGGAACGATGCCGCCAGTGCCAGCCACCCGATATCATGCAGCAGTCCGGCAACAAAGTACCGTTCCGGGTCCTGCAGCTGTGCATGGGCCGCACAGTTTCGGGCAAGGATGCCGCACCCGATGGAATGCATCCAGAAGCGTTCCAGATCGAGATCGCCATAGGTGTTCGTGAACAGGTTCAGGAGCAGAGTCCCGGAGGCCAGGGTGGACAGCTGCCGGATACCGAGCACGGCCACGGCCCGGGACACGGTTTCCACCGGAGCGGGGAAACTGAACATGGCGCTGTTTACGATACGCAGGACAACGGCCGTGAGCTTGGGGTCACGGCTGATGACAGCGGCCAGATCCGAGGCCGAGCTGTCAGGGTCGTTCATGATCTTTTGCAGATCCATCAGCACATGAGGAATGGCAGGGACTTTGACCTTGGCGACGATCTCCTCCATGGACGAAAACTTCGGCCTGACAGGTTCGGGCGGAAGCTTTGCGGGCGCGGAAGGCAGGTTCAGCTCGCCCAGCCGTTCACGTCCCTTGCCCATGAGCATGCCCATGAGAGGGTGGTTTCGATCCACGGTCTCGAATTTTTGTTCAAACCGGCCTTCCTCTGAGGAAGGGTCAGTGTTCGAAGTCTTGTTCATTTACGCTCACTTCACCGAATAATGCAGAAAATCCGGTATGTTGTGCTGTCCAGGCCAAGCGCTGCACGCGGTGCGTCCCGACTGTTCGTTCCAAACCCGAAAAAGCTCACCTCTCATACGAGAAGAGGGCAGGAATTTCAATGCAAAGAGAAGCGCCGGTCAGGATCCTTGGTCAAGGGTCGATGGGGCAGAGGGGGACCGGGTCTGTGTACAGAGCCCGTTCTCGAAATTCTTTGCCGATACTGATCCCGGCATGGTGGAAGGGGTTTTGATACTTTCCTGGAAATATTGGATTGTTCACTTCTTTTTCTTCGGAAATTGAGCTTTATAACTGTTCGACTCGTTCCCGGAGTGATCGTGTTCGGGATGAAGGTTTGATGTTCAATTGTTGCAACAAAACCGACCTGCAGCGCTCGTATGTCGTCAGTGCTTCGGCCTTGAGACCAAGTTCGAAATAGCAGCGCATCAGTCCCTGATAAAAGAATTCCGGGAGGTTGTCCCTGCGGATCGCCTGTTCATACAGTTGTGCCGCTTGAGACCAATCTTTTTCATCTTCCAGAGTTTTCACAAGAGAACGGACGCAAGTCTGAAACATAGCCCGAAGAGTATTCCGAAAGGAAACCGCCCATGGTTCCTCCTCTCCAGGAAGAAAGGGGCCTTTGTACAAGGCAAAGGCTCGTTCAAGGTCTGCTCGCCTTTCAGAGCCATGTCTCTCGTATGCGGAGACGAGTTCGAAAAAACACCAGACATCCAGCCAGCAAAGAAATGGGTTCAAGGAGAGTTCGCTCTGACTGATGGTCAGGATGTTTTCTTGAGCGAACATTTTCCGCAGTCTGTACAGCGTCGTCTTGAAAGCACTGCGGGCGGCATCACCATCGGCATCCGGCCAAAGGATTTCTTCGACCATGTAGATGGGAACCTCTTTCCCTTTGTGAGCGATCAGGACCTTGAGCAGCTCCAGAGATTTCTGAGGGGCTTTGGCTTCAAAGGATTTGCGTTTGCCGTATTCCTTGAGAACGAACCGGCCAAGAGTAGAGATATGACAGGCCCAGGGCCATTCCTCCACATCCTGAGGCGGTTTTTTTGGCACAAGTCGCCGCCTTTTGATCATCTCCCGGACATAATCGACCTCGATCCCATGCTTGATGGCAAAGGCGAAGAGTTCGGCGGTATCCGCAGGGTCATCCACATGGTTATACAGGTACCCGTGGCGCCGACCTGATCCCAGATGAAGAGCAAGCAGGCTTTTGCAGAGTTCCTGATCCCCACGATCCAGGGCGAACCGGGCCTCGCACAGTCCGGTCAGGTAGAAAAGAACGCCGTTGCCCAAGCGATCAGCGATGTGGAGGACATTATGCAGTAATTCCTCCGATCTGTTTCGTTCGCCGCGTTTGTGATGCAGGACGGATCGAAAGAGAGCGAGCGTAGCTCTCATAAAAGGGATCTCTAGGGACTGCTCAAGGCGCTGTGCGATTTCGTTGTATTGGAACGCTGTATTCAGGTCCCCAGTGATCATGGACAGTCTGGCTTTGATCAGAGCGAAATAGGCCTCGTCCCACTGGTTCAAGGCCGGATAGCTCAATTCGACCCGGTCGATAAACTCTTTCGCAAAATTTAGTTCGGAATGATCCAGCGAACTCATCGCGGCATGGCAGAGCAGCCAAGAATCCAGGGCCGGGATACCCTCTCTATTGGACACCTCGAGTCCACGGTCCACAGCACGAAGACATTCATCGTGCCGTCCAGTAAACATTTCGTAATTGGCCGCGCAAAGACAGCACTGGATCTCGAAAAGAGGAGGAACCACTGATCCCAGGACTCTCTTTTTCAATCTCGACAGATAAAAAGCCGATTCCTTGTAATTTCCTCTATAAATGGAATTCAGAGACAACTGGATCAGGGTATGTACTTGGTGAGTAATGAGTGCGGGATCTTTTTCTGCGGCCAGCACCATTTCGCCCCAGTATCGGATCTCGTCTGCATCCCCCATGCGCTGGACAAGCGCAATAGTCATTCCGGAAGCCACCCTGGTCATAATTTCCGGAGGGAGGGAAGGATTGTCATCGAGGATTTCTCGCAGGCGCGCAATCCATTGATCGAGTTCAGGAAAATCCCTGCAGGAAAAGAAAATGCTTTCCACAACACCGCACCACGATAGGAGCTTCCCCGTCAGATCATCAGCCCGCTCAAACAAGGCATAGGCATGTTCGAACGAATTCCTGGCGTTCAAAGGGTGAATCGGCAACTCGCTGACTCCCAGCCACTGCTGAATCCATGGGTCCTGACTTCGGTACCGTTCGGGAATCTTTGCAATGAGGTCTCGCAGAACGGAAAATCTGCCCTGGTGGAGGAGTTGTTGCGCGTTCGCAAGGACAAGCCGCTTCATCCCGTCCCAATCCTCAATCTCGACCAAGAGTTCTGCTGCCATTTCAGGCCGTTCCTGTTCTTGGAGCGAACTGCTTTGCTGCATGATGTGCCTGAACTTCTCAGGTGTCATCGCCTTTCTGGCCCGCAGCTGCAGAAAGTCCTGAAGGAGAGGATGGTATCTGTATTCCGGTTCGACTGTTCCCATTTTTTCTGTGAATAGATTTGACTCGTGCAAAGAGGCGAGGATCTCTGCGGAGTTCGAAAGACCGGTCAGGGTTTCAGCAGAAGAGGCAGTCACCACATCGAGAAAGGATGTTTGAAGAAGGAGGGTTTGAATCTCAGGATTCGCTCTGTCGAAAAGCTCGCCGGCGAAGTAGTCGTATATTTCTCCGTACGAGGAGTTTCCATCCGACCATGCACGGTTTCTGCGTCCCCGTTTTTCCCCCTCCAGCAGGAGAATATATCCTGCGAGCCATCCACGGCTTTTGTCCATGAGGTCCCGGATACGATTGTCGGAGAGATAAACTTTGCGGAGTTCGGCGATTTTCTTCGCCTCCTCGAAATCCAGGAGCAGGTCTTGGGGATCAAGCATCCCCAGACCATGGATGATCCGTAATCTGCTGAAGGCAGGAGGGGGAGACTTTCGGCTGATGAATAAGAAACGGATAGCGGGTGGAATCCATTCGAGTCCGGAGCGGAGTGCGTCGTGGACCTGAGAGCTGTTGGATATCTCCTGGAAGTTGTCAAAGACAACCGTCAGGGGATGAGGGTCGGCGCCGGTAAAAACAGAATTGAAGAACCGCCTGGAAAAGACGTCCAGGTTGACATACTCGGGAGTCAACAGGTGCAATAAGGGCTTTTTTTGTGGAAACGCCCGCTGCACGGACTGACCAAAGTAGTAGAAAAAGGTGGCAGGGTCGGCATCCCCGGAGTCGATGCGGTACCAGAGTGTCGAAAAGGACCTGGAGCGAAGATAACTCGAAATCAGGGTGGTCTTTCCTGAACCGCCGGGACCCCAAACCCAGAAGAATTGGGATGAATCCTGCGTCTGGATAAGCTCAAACAGCCGGTCTCTGTGAATGATCTCATAATACACGGGCGGCTGAGTTTTGCCTGACCAGACCACATTCTGCGGCATTTGTTCGAAATTTTGCAGATGCACAAAATCACCTCACATTTGCCGTTTCACTCACTACAAAATGGTAATCGTCATGTGACATGGCGCTTCATATTGTAAATACCCACAAGTGATTGGAATTCTTTTTTTACCCTGTCGATAAAAGAAAATATTGTCGTGTATCCTTTTGAATATTTCCCCATATAAGTTAAGTTTTTCAATAAGATGTAATATTCATAGATTTATTTTAGCCGAATTTTCATTTTTTTCCATTCATGTTTCCTATCTGTGACCGGCAGATCTATAGCATCGGTAATGAAAAAGAGGGGGGGTGATGTCGTGTGGAATACATGGCCGCCTGTGGAGTGTTTCCCGGGATGAGGGAGGAAATCACAGTGAATGTTGTCTCCCGCAGGGGAGGCAACTCTCAGTACAGAGAAGTCAAAGTTTAGGGTGGAATTTTTTTTCTTCCTCCAGTAAAGATGAGAAGATGGAGGTTCATCCTGCGGAGGTGTAACCATGCGCAGAGAGGATGTGCCTTTCTCCGGCAAGGTGCCGGAAGGACTCAAAACTTTTTTCCTCCTGGGAACCCTGGGAATCCTGCTACTCTTCACGGCAGGGGACTTGGAGGAACTTTTGGGTCTGGAAATTCTTTTCTTCCTTCGCGGCGAGCGCACCCCACCTCAGGAACTCTGCATCATCTCCCTGGACAAACGATCCGCCGACAGGTTCATGCTCCCGGACGACCCTGAAAAATGGCCCCGCTCGCTGCATGCCGGACTTGTCGAAAAACTGCATGAGCAAGGGGCAGCGGTTATTGCCTACAATGTCTTTTTCCAGGACTCCAGGGGCAGTCCTGGAGATGATTTTTTTGCAGAGAGCATGGCCAGGGCAGGCAATGTCGTCTTGTGTCAAAACCTGAAAAAGGATGTCTACCTCCAAGGTGACCAGAGCATACTCCTTGAAAGGCTCCTCTCACCGGCACCACCATTTGCAGAAAGTGCAGCCGGACTCGCCCCTTTTACGATCCCCAAAGTGCCGGTCAAGGTCTCGCGGTTCTGGGCCTTCAAGAACTCCGCAGGGGATTGTCCAAGTTTTCCGGTCGTCGCCTATCAGCTTTTTTCATCCCCATTTGGGGAACGTTTCAGCTCGCTTGTCAAAAAGCATTGTCCCAGCCAAAAGAAACATTTGCTCAAATTCAAGGAGGAGAATCTCCACAACTGGGGAATGGCGGGCATAGCTCATACCTTGCGGTCGATTTTCATTGCTCCGGAATTCCAGGCCGAACAGTTCTTCAGAGATTTGAAAACACTATCGTCTGAAGAGAGAACGCTGCAAGCAGCAACAGCACTGGCCGACCTCTACTTTGGACCGGATCTTCCCTATTTGAATTTTTACGGACCTGCAGGGACCATTCCCACCTATTCCTTTGGAGACGTTCTGGAAGGGAAGCTGACGGGGGTGGATATCAAAAACAAGGCCGTGTTCGTGGGCAAGGCAGAAAATGTCCGACCGGAAGACCAGGAGGGGTTCCACACGGTTTATTCGCAATCCGATGGCATGGATCTGAGCGGGGTGGAGATCGCAGCCACAGCGTTTGCAAACATCCATGAACGCGCTTTCCTGGTTCCCTTCAGCATGCCCTGGAATATTTTCCTGGTTTTTGTCTGGGGCGGGCTGCTGGCGCTGGTCATGGTGAAGCTTCCCCTGCACCGTTCGATCCCGTTGGCAATCATCTTTGCCGGAATTTACACCATCCTCTCCCTGCAGCTGTTCAGCGGGTGGCACATCTGGTCGCCACTGGTGGTTCCGCTGGGCCTGCAGTTTCCTTTGACCCTCACCTGGGGATTGTTCCGGGCCTACCGTCATTCTGTGGAGGAACGTCACACCATCAGGAAGGCATTTGGACTCTACCTTCCTGAGCCGGTGGTGGAAAAGATGGTCAGTGACTCAAGCGGAATCGGGTCAGTGCGGGAAGTTGTTTCCGGGATTTGTCTGTCCACGGATGCACAGTCCTATGCGGCGGTGGCCGAACATCTTTCTCCGGAAAGCCTCCAAGACCTCATGAACAGGTATTACTCCTATTTGTTCGAGCCGGTGGTCCTGCACGGGGGGGTGGTGACCGATGTCGTTGGTGATGCAATGATGGCGGTATGGACCATGGGCAAAGGTGATCACGGTGCAAACCCCGCCTGCATGGCCGCCCTGGAGGTAGCCCGGGCAGCAGACCGCTTCAACAGGGTTGCCGACCATTCCCTGCTGCCGACCCGTCTCGGGCTGCATGCCGGAAAAATCATTCTCGGGAGCATTGGAGCAGGAGGCCATTACGAATATAGAGCCGTGGGCGATCCGGTCAATTGCGCCTCGAGGCTCGAAAGCCTGAACAAGCAGCTCGGAACCAGGATTCTCATTTCAGGAGAGGTTTTGAAAAAAACCCGGGGGTTTCTCACCCGTCCAATGGGAAAGTTTCTTCTTCAGGGGAAAACCCGTCCGATAAAGGTTTTTGAACTGGTGTGTACGGAAGCTGAAGCCCGGGAAAGGGACCGCCAGCTCTGTGAAATTTTCGAAGTGGCATTGGAAGCGTTCCAGCAAAATCAATGGCGGGAAACACGTCAAACGCTGCGCCGTTCGCTGGAGGAATGCTCAGGGCAAGACGGGCCGAGCAGGTTTTATATCGAACTATGTGAACAGTACATGCACTCGCCCCCGGAGATGGAGTGCAAAGGCGTGATCACCATGGGGGCAAAATAGCTGGAAGAGTCTTTGGAGGGAGCCATGAAGCGCTGTATAGTGTGCCTTGCCTTGGGATTTCTTCTTGCGGCAGCCACGCCTGCGGAGGCTCAAAACGAATGGCTCAGCAAGGCAGTATCCCTCCAGGGACAGGTCGAAAAACGGCGTGGGCCCGAAACAGACTGGGTTCCGGTCCGGGTTGGCGATGCTTTTGGTCCGGGGGACAGCATCAAGGTTCACAAAAACAGCCGTGCAGGACTGCTTTTGCAGGACAACACCGTGCTTCGGGTCGATCAGAACACCACAGTCACGTTTTTGGGGGAGCAGGAGTCGCAACACCCTCTTATAGACCTGTTTTCCGGCTCCCTGCATTTTTTCACCCGGACAAAACGAAAGCTCCAGATCAAAACCCCTTTTGTCAATGCAGCAGTGGAGGGAACCGAGTTTCTTATGTCCGTAGACGCCGGGCAAAGTTCTATTCTGGCCCTGGAAGGCCGGGTCAGGGCATCTAATCCCCATGGAAGCGTGGCCGTGCAAGCCGGGGAGTTGGTCGTTGCCGAAGAGGGTTCCGCACCGGTAGGTTCCATAGCACTCAAACCCATGGATGCGGTGGCCTGGACGTTGTATTACCCGCCCCTTTGGGAGCTTGGCACCGGTCGGGAACTCTCTGCACGCGAAACACGGATTTTTGGCCGTGCACGATCAGTTCCCGAGGCGCTGCAAGCCCTCGAGCAGCTCGAACAGACACCCTGGACCCGGTTGTTGCGCTCCAGCCTGTTGTTGCAGGTGGGACGATGGAACGAGGCGCTTGCGCTTGTCGACGATGTGCTTGGACAAGACCCGGCCAACGGACTGGCCCTGAGCCAAAGGGCCATCATCCACCTGGTCAGGGGCGAACGAGAGCAAGCTTTTGAAACGGCCCAAAAGGCTGATGCGGCCGGTAAAAAAAGCGCGGTCCCGGCGATTGCCCTGTCCTACGTACACCAGGCGCGTTTCGAACTGGAGGAAGCTCTGCTCCAAACAGGAAATGCAGTAAGCAGGGAGCCCAAAAACGCGCTTGCCAGGGCGAGGAGGGCGGAACTGCTTCTGGCCTCCGGACGAACGGCAGAGGCCATGGACATGGCCTGTGGCGCTGTTGCCCTCAATCCTGAGCTCTCCCAGACCCACATGGTCCTGGGGTTTGCCTCGCTTTCGGAATTCCGCACCCAAGAGGCGGCTGCAGCGTTTGAAAAGGCTATTTTGCTCGATCAGGCCGAACCCCTGGCCCGTTTAGGGCTGGGACTCACGATGATCAGAGAAAACCGCCTCGAAGAGGGCCGGGAGCAGATGGAAATCGCCATGGAAATGGACCCGGGAAATTCCATCCTCCGCAGTTATCTGGGCAAATCCTATTTTGCGGAAAACCGGGAAGAGGATGCCCTGAATCAGCTGGACCGGGCCAAGGTCCTGGATCCCCGCGATCCCACTCCGTGGCTGTATGAGGCATTTGTCCTGCAGAGCATGAACCGTCCTACAGAGGCGCTTCTCTCGATAAAAGAATCCATGGAGCGCAACAACAATCGGGCGGTGTACCGGTCCAGCCTTCTCCTGGACAAGGACCTGGCCTCCAGGAGTTCGAGCCTGGCCTGGATTTATAATGAGCTAGGCTTTGAGCAGCTGGCTCTCAAAGAGGGCTGGCAGTCCGTAAACGAGCATCCGGCCGACTTTTCGGCCCACAGGGTCCTGGCGGACTCCTATTCTGCCCTGCCGCGGCACGAAATTGCCCGCGTCAGCGAATTGCTCCAATCCCAGCTCCTGCAACCGATTACTGTCAACCCGGTCCTCCCTCATCTGGCCGAATCCGAACTGTTCATCTTTGAAGACGCCGGCCCAATGGCATCAGGATTCAATGAATTCAACGCCCTGTTCCAGCGTGACGGGATAGGGCTCCTGGCCAGCGGGGTTCTCGGAGGGGACGACACCTGGGGCGACGAAGTGGTCCTTTCCGGCATCCACGATGGTCTTTCCTACAGCCTGGGTCAGTTCCATTACGAAACCGACGGGTTCCGGGAAAACAACGACCTGGATCAGGATATTGGCAATGTTTTTCTCCAATGGGCGGCCACAGCCCAGACCAGTATCCAGGTCGATTATCGATACAGGGATGTGGAGCGAGGGGACCTGCCGCTGAGATTTGACAGGGATCTGGCACAAGAGACCCTTCGCCAATCCGAGGAAAGCGGCACGTTCAGAATGGGACTGCACCATGCGTTTTCCCCCCAATCTGACATCATCGGAACGGTCGCGGTGCAGGAACAGGAATTCAAATATTCCTTTTCTCTGGAAAAAGATGATCCTTTTCCTGCTCTCTTTGAAATAGATATTCAAGAAGAAGTCGATGGTTTTCAGATTGAAGCACAGAATCTCTTTCATTTCGAGCGCGTGGACACGATTGTGGGCGGGGGACATTACAAAGCTGACATAGATGAAGAGGAAAGCATGATCACATTGATTGAAATGCTCGATATGATGGAAGAATCTACATCTGAATCTAACAGTGAAATACGTCACGATATTATTTATTTATATACTACTGTGGATGCATTATTGCACTCAAAGATTACTCTTGGTGGAAGCTATGTTTTGTCAGATGGAACGGTAACGGAAAATGAACAACTCAATCCAAAATTCGGGACAGTAATCACCCCGACTTCGGACACAACAGTTCACGGCGCTGTTCTGCGGACATTGCAACGCAACTTTCTAACAGGGCAGACCATCGAGCCGACACAGGTTGCAGGATTCAGCCAGTTCTTTGATGACGAACCCGACGCGGAAACATGGCTGTACGGACTTGGTGTACACCAGAAATTCAGCAGGAAACTCTACGGCGGAATCAAAGGATATCACAGGGAAATTGAAGTGCCCTTTGAAGAGATCCGTATCACCGCCGACTTTACTCCAGTGAGCAACGTCAGTGAAGTCTATTGGGAAGAAGATGTCCTTCGGGCTTATCTCGACTGGATCGTGCACCCCTGGGTCACTGCGGAAGCAGCCTACCTTTTTGAGGAGTTCCAGCGGGATGAGGCGTTCGTTGGAGCAGACCTGTTCACGGAATTGACCACACACCAGGGTTCCCTCGGGCTCCGTTTTTTCCACCCCTCCGGACTCCGTGCAGGGATTACCGGGTACCGGGTTCATCAGGAGGGTGAATTTGGAGATCCTTTGGGAGGAATTCTTCAAAAAGGAGATGACGATTTCTGGCTGGCTGACGCCTCCATCGGGTACCTTTTGGCCAATCAGCGCGGTCTGCTCTCTGTGGAAGTCAAAAACCTGTTTGATACGGACTTCCAGTTCCAGAGCACAGACCCGGACAATCCGCGGTTCTATCCGGATCTTCTTCTCCTGGGGAGGGTGACCTTCCGGTTCTAACCATACAGGGGGTATTTATGAAGTGAAGCAAAACAAGATGGTGTTTGAATGGGCAGCAGTATGAGATTTACAACTGTGAGGTGAGGCATGGAAAAGCAAAAGTATCTCTGGATCGGGATCCCGGCAGAGGATTCAGACACAAGAAATTACAAATTCGGGGGAGGCGACGAGTCAGGCCCACAGGCTGATTCAAACAGTGTGTCCGATATCAA
>JBKHAV010000007.1:0-54093 GCA_046542715.1 Desulfovibrionales bacterium | reverse complement strand
AGGCGGCCCGGGCCGGGGAGCACGGCAAGGGGTTTGCGGTGGTGGCGGCCGAGGTCAGAAAGCTGGCCGAGAGAAGCGGTCAGGCCGCAAGCGAGATCAGCGACCTGTCTTCTTCGAGCGTGGAAGTGGCGGAAAAAGCCGGAGCCATGCTCGAGCGGATCGTCCCTGACATCCAGCGCACGGCCGAACTGGTCCAGGAGATCGCTGCGGCAAGCCACGAGCAGAACTCTGGAGCCGAGCAGATCAACAAAGCCATCCAGCAGCTCGATCAGGTCATTCAGCAGAACGCGTCCGCGTCCGAGGAAATGGCCTCCACCTGCGAGGAACTCTCCTCCCAGGCCCAGCAGCTTCAAGCCACCATGGAGTTTTTCAAAGTGGGTGAGAGCGGGTTCGGACCCGGCACCAGAATGCAGCCATCCGTCGCCCAGGAAGTTCGAAAGAGCGTGCTTCAGGTCAGTTCCGGGAGCAACGGAAAAACGAAAAAAGCAGTCTCAGGCCGTGCAGTTTCCCTGGATATGAATGCGGACGGGGACGACGACCAGTTCGAACGGTTCTAGGAGGCTTAGATGGAAAAGAACGGCACGCAAACCGGGCAGTACCTGAGCTTCGTCCTGGCGGATGAACTCTATGCCCTGGATATCGGCAAAGTCCGTGAGGTTCTGGAACTGCAGGGAGTCACCAGGGTGCCCAGGATGCCGTCCTACATGCGCGGGATCATCAATCTGCGGGGCAACGCGGTTCCAGTAGTGGACCTCAAAGAGAAGTTCGGGCTGGGAAGAACGGAAAAGACCGTGGACACCTGCATCATCATCGTGGAGGTGGGTGTCGGCACTGACAACCTGGTCATCGGCGCCCTGGCCGATTCGGTCCGGGAAGTCTTTGAACTGGGGGAGGAAAACATGGTCCCTCCCCCAAGGATGGGTACTGGAATCGACACCGCCTTTCTCCACGGCATGGGCAAGCTGGATGACCGCTTCATCATGCTGCTCAACGTGGAGAAGATTTTTTCAGAAAATGAGCTTGGCGCCTTTGGCGAGATCCCGGACAGGGAGCTTTACGGAGACCAGCGACAAATCGGGACTGCAGTCTGAAGTTTTCGGGAGCCGCCGCTGACTGGGGCGGCTCCAACTTCATTATTTCAACAGGTTAGTGGAAACCTCTTTTCTTTTCTTTCTCTGTGATCTTTGGTATTTCCCCCGCTCTTAATTAGGAATAATTCTCATTCAGGGTAATTGCCGATGGTTCTGTTCCCCTTCGATAGTGACATTCTGTCCAAGAGTTCTGATATCTTTGACCTTCAGTGCGATCTGATCTGCTGTTTTGATCAGCAGGGTCGTATCACCTTTCTCAATCATGCGCTGAGTTCGTTTATAGGTCGGCGGAAGCACGAAGTGATCGGAGAAACGATCTTTCGGTTTCTTCCGCCGGAAGAGCATGAAAATGTTTCCCTGGCGCTATCGTCCCTCAACCGTGAATCCCCACTGACCTCCCTTGAGGCGGAACTTGCCGACCAAAGCGGGAGGATCCGCAGTATCCATTGGGTGGCCAGAGCGATTCATGAGCCCGACGGTTCGCTTCGGTACCTCGCTATCGGGCGGGACGGCACGGATGAGTTAACTCTGGAACGAAATCTTGCGCAAAGCAATCAGCGGCTGAAGATCGCCCTGGAGGTGACTGCAGTCGGGATATTCGACTGGCATCTTCCTACAGAAAATTTTTACATCAATTCCGAGTGGATGGAGTATATGGGATGTCCCAAGGATCCAGTCACTTGCCGAGTGGAGGATTGGGTTGCCCTGGTTCACCCAGAGGATCGCGACAGGTTTCAGCGAACTCTCGGGAACATCCGCAGCCAGAAGCAGCAGGCATTTGAGTTCGAAGGACGGTTCAGGACCGGTAGCGGTGAATATAAATGGGTTCTCACCAGAGGGATGGTAACGAAACAGGATGAGCGCGGCCGGGTCGTCCAGGTGACCGGCACCACCATCGACATCACTGAAAAGAAACGAGCCGAAGAGCAACTCCGCCGCCAGGACGAATTCCTGAGAAATGTCCTGGACTCCATGGGAGCCCAGGTGGCTGTCCTGGATTCACATGGGGTGATCAGGAACGTGAACGAGTCCTGGCGACGAATATCTCAAGATTACGGGGACTCGAATGCAAAAGACTGGATCGGAGAGAGTTACCTTGAAGCCTGTGATCTGGCTCGTGGCAAGGGCGCAGAAGGCGCACATGCCGTAGGGGACGGCATTCGAAAGATTCTTGCAGAGGAGCAGAACTCATTTTCCATGGAGTACCCTTGCCACTCACCAGGAGTGGAACGATGGCTGATGGTCCAGGTCACGCCGTTGACCTTTTCCGGGCGGGTAGCAGGGGCAGTTGTTGCTCACTTCAACATTACAGACAGGATTCTTGGAGAAAGGGCACGTCGGGAAAAGAACGAACTGCATAATCAACTTTTTGCCAACAACCATTCGGTCATGCTGTTGCTTGATCCGGACACTCTTGAAATCGTGGAGGCAAACAGAGCGGCCAGCGAGTTCTACGGATACTCTCCGGAAGATCTCAAAGGCAAAAGAATCACAGAAATCAACCTTCTTTCCGAGAGTGCCATCAAGCGCAATATGAATATTGCCCTGAAAGAGGGAAGGACAAAATTTCATTACAGGCACCGGCTGGCATCTGGAGAGATCCGCGACGTGGAAGTGTACAGCGGCCCTATGGCGATACTGGGAAAGACTCTTTTATGCGCCATTGTTCATGATATTACCGAACAGAAACAGATGGAGGCAAATTTTCTTGAAGCCTTCAAAATCAAAGAAGAGTATAGAGTCAAACTGGAAGCAGTCTTTTCCAGCATCCCGGACCCGATCATCACCATTGACTCCACGTTACAGGTCATTAGCGCCAACGAGGCGGCAGAACGGTTGTTTGCAGGTCCTGAAAGCACCCTTTCCGGGAAGATGATGCAGGAGATTTTTCCGTCGACATTCTGCCCGGTGCGCTCCATTTTAGAAGAGACTGTTCGCCTGAAAAAACCGGTCAAGGAGCGGAAAGTCCATTGTGACCCCCGGAAACATGAGCACTGTTCGAATACGAAAGAAAACCTTCAACTGGTTCTCAATTGCACCCCCCTGCAGCATGAGGGCTCCTCTCCAAAGGGAGCAGTCCTGCTCATCCGGGATGTGACCAAGCAGGCAGAACTCGAAAGAGCCATGCTGAAAAGGCACTCTTTTGGAAACATCATCGGCAAAAGTGCAGTTATGCGTGAATTGTACGCCGTTCTCGAACGGATGGCCGGTCTTGAAACAACGGTTCTGGTCACCGGCGAATCAGGAACGGGAAAAGAACTGATTGCGGAGGCACTGCACTATGAAGGGACGCGTGCAAAAGGACCGCTGATCAGAGTAAACTGTTCTGCCCTCTCTGAACAGATCCTTGAAAGCGAGCTTTTCGGGCATGTGCGGGGGGCTTTCACGGGCGCGGTCAAGGACAGGGTGGGAAGGTTCCAGGCTGCTTCAGGAGGAACCATTTTTCTGGACGAGATCGGCGACATAACGCCCTCCCTGCAGGTCAAGCTGCTCAGGTTTTTGGAATCAAAGGAATTTGAACGGGTTGGCGACTCGCGGACGATCAAGTCCGATGCCAGGATTATTGCTGCCACCAATGCCGATCTTCGCGCCAAGGTGAGCCGGGGCGAGTTCCGGCAAGATCTCTACTACCGGCTCAAAGTCATGCATCTGCACATTCCCCCGCTTTGGAAGAGACGGGAAGACATACCTCTTCTGGTGGATCATTTTCTTTCTCGATTCCGGGAATCCATGCAGACCGGTGTAACCGGTCTCTCAATGGAGGTCATGGATTTGTTTCTCCGGCATGAATGGCCAGGCAATGTCCGCGAACTCAAACACACCCTGGAACATGCCTGTATTCTCTGCACGAGCGGGGAAGTCCAGCCCCGCCATCTTCCTGCGGAAATCGAACAGTGTACCAGGGAGAGTGAGAAACAACCTCTCACAGAGACAGGTTTGACCAGAGAGGCCCTGGTGCAGGGGCTGCAGAAGGCTGGAAACAATAAGGCCAAGGCCGCTCGTGAGTTGGGCATCGGCCGGGCCACTCTGTATCGGAAGATAAGGGAATTCGGAATCATCCCCTGAAATCCGAAGAGAAGTATCATAGAGGGGCACCCATTGAATGGACCTTGGCCTGTGCAAGAAAACGAATGTCCTGGCCAGGGAAACATACCCGCGCTGATACTCCGAGTAAGAGGGGCCAAGTCTGCTCTTGGCTCACAAGTATGCTTTTCTTCAGAGAATCCACCATCCTCCGAAGTGCCTTTTCCTTCTTCAGGCTGGACTGGAGCCGGAGCAGGATGCTGCTGACCGTGCTGTAGGTCCTTATCCCAAATGTCTCCGCGAGACAGGGAAGCAGATCGCCTCAAAGCGATCTGAAAAGAATGGATCGCGACGATTCGGGTTCATTGGTTGTTCCTCGCCTGGAGGCGAGAAGATCGTCTTCAGTTATCCCAAACTCATTGCAGTCGGCACTCAACAATGTTCCCCATCTTCATCAAGTCCTAGGTGGACGGTTTTCCGCAAGTGTCCGGCGAGACACAGTATGAGACGGAAGTGTCTCCCTGCGAGGCAATGAGACATTCTCCAGGAAGGTCATTATTTATTCAAGTAACTATAATTAAAGTGAATTTTTTGATGGCATCGCTCTTGCCTTTACTCTGGAAACGTCACCTCGCCATGGGGAGGGGAACGATGAAGTATTCACAAACAGAGGAAGGTACAGGGATGAAACAGATGAAGATCGGAACGAAGCTCTTTCTGCTGGTGGGGTTCATGGTTGTGCTGCTCCTGGTCATCGGGGGGCTTGGGCTGAACAGTGCGGGCAAGGCCAATCAGGGGCTGGAGACCGTGTACAACGACCGTGTGGTGCCGCTGCGACAACTCAAGATCATCTCGGACAATTACGCCGTGAACATCGTGAACGTGGCCCACAAGGTTCGCAACGGGAATCTCTCCTGGAGTCAGGGGAGGGATGCGGTAGATCAAGCAGAGGGAAGGATTCGGGAGCGATGGGACGCTTATCTCTCTACCGAGCTGGTGGAGGAGGAAAAGGCGCTGATCGCCGAGATCAAGCCTCTGATGGCCGTGGCGGACCGGGCCACGCTCAGGCTCAAGGGACTGCTCGAGGCCGAAGATGTCGAGGCCCTGGCAGCTTTCACCGTATCCGATCTCTATCCTGCCATCGATCCGGTCAGAGAGAAGTTCTCTGAGCTGACTGAGGTCCAGCTCGACGTGGCAGAGCGGGAATTCAACACCAGCGAAAGCCTGCATGACACCAACCGCCTGCTTTCAATACTCGTCATCGCGCTGGGGACCCTTCTGGCCATTGCCGTCTCGTGGCTCATCATCAGGAAGCTCCTCAAGCAATTGGGCGGGGAGCCGGACTACATTGCCGGACTGGCCGCAGAAGTGGCCGAAGGGAATCTGGGCATCAGCTTTGAATCCACAAAGAACGAGACAGGGGTGTACGCGGCCATGAAGGACATGGTCGAGAAGCTGAGAGGGATTGTGGGCGAGGTGAATGCGGCCTCGGGCAATGTGGCCGGGGGGAGCCAGGAGATGTCAGCATCGTCTGAGCAGCTCTCCCAGGGAGCAACCGAACAGGCCGCTTCAGTGGAGGAGATCTCCTCGAGCATGGAGCAGATGGCGGCCAACATCCGCCAGAACGCGGACAATGCCCAGCAGACCGAAAAAATCTCGGTCAAGGCGGCTGAGGATGCCCGCTTGGGAGGGGAATCGGTGGAGGATACGGTTCAGGCCATGAAGAGCATTGCCGAGAAAATTTCCATCATCGAAGAAATCGCCCGGCAGACCAACCTCCTGGCCCTGAACGCAGCCATCGAGGCGGCCCGGGCCGGGGAACACGGCAAGGGATTTGCCGTGGTGGCGGCCGAGGTCAGAAAGCTTGCGGAGCGCAGCGGCCAGGCAGCAAACGAGATCAGTGACCTGTCTTCGTCAAGTGTCGAAGTGGCGGAAAAAGCCGGAGAGATGCTCAAGAGGATCGTTCCCGACATTCAGCGCACAGCAGAGCTGGTCCAGGAAATCGCCGCGGCAAGCCACGAGCAGAACTCCGGGGCCGAACAGATCAACAAGGCCATCCAGCAGCTCGACCAGGTCATCCAGCAGAACGCATCCGCGTCCGAGGAAATGGCTTCCACATCAGAGGAACTCTCCTCCCAGGCCCAGCAGCTTCAGGCCACCATGGCCTTCTTCAAGGTGGGAGATGATGGCGATACCGGTGGAAAGCCATCATTATTGAGAACCCGGCAGGCCCATGGCTTTGCACCGGAACAGAAGTTTCAGCTGACACAGGGTGGAAGTGGCAGATCTTCAAAAAGCATAACAAATGCTGTCCTGGATATGGGGATGGACGTGGACGATGCAGCGTTCGAACGTTTCTAGGGGGAATGCAGATGAACAAGACAGCGAATAGATCAGGACAATATCTGGGCTTTGAGCTGGCAGATGAACATTTCGCCATCAACATCGGGAAAGTCCGGGAAGTTCTGGAACTGCTGAAAATCACCAGAGTGCCCGGGATGCCTGCGTCAATGCGAGGAATCATCAATTTGCGTGGCAATGCGGTCCCAGTGGTTGATCTCAGGGAAACACTCGGGCTGGGAAGAACCAAAAGGACAGTGGATACGTGCATTATCATCGTCGAGGTAAGGCTTGGTGAGGAAGACATCGTCCTTGGAGCCCTGACCGACTCGGTCAGGGAGGTGTTCGAGCTAGCAGACGACCAGGTCATCCCCACGCCGGGGATGGGGGCGGGTATCGATACAGATTTTCTCCTTGGCATGGGCAAAAGAGAAGAACAGTTTGTCATGCTCCTGGATGTAGAGCAGGTGTTTTCCTCGATTCAATGGGACGGGAATGTTTTGCCCGAGGAAAAAAAGGCGCAGGAAACGGCTGCTGCGGTCGAGGTGCCCAGTGCCGGGATGTAAATTTAATTCGACGTTTCAAAGACAGCATGACTTGAATATGCAAAACACAGAAAATTCTCTCGAGCAAGTTTCTGAAATTATTAATTATATTAAATCCATGAGGCGGAACGGAAATTGGGAGCACGATGCCACAGCCCTTTGCACAGGAAAAGTGCAACGGGTGATAAGCAGCCCCAAAGGATTACTGGATATGTACCCACGGAGTATGTCTGGATCATCAGATCAAGTTTTTGGGCAGGAGCGGATCGAGCGGCAGCTGGTCACTCAAACACTTTTTGAAAATACCGGTTCAGCCACGGTCATCCTTTTGGAAGATCTGACGATTCAGCAGGCCAATACAGATTTTTTCAGTTTTTCAGGATGCAGTCATCGTGAAGTTGAAGCGGGCATATTTTGGATCGATCTGGTGCACCCTGGGGATCGTGAAAAAGTGCTTCAGTATCATAGGAACAGGTGCAGGGGAAAATCAGCGCCGAGAAAATACGAGTTTCGATTTCTCACCAGAAAGGGACAAATTCGGCATGTCTCGGCCACTGTGTCCCTTGTGCCGACAATCGGAACCCGGATCGTATCTTTGAATGACATCACTGCGCTGCACGAGGCCAGGCATGAGATTTCGGCCATGGCTACATACGACAGTCTCACAGGAATCCTGAACAGGGAGCAATTCCTCAAGCGGCTCGACAGCGCCCTGAAAGAAAAGAACAGGCAGGAATTCTCAGTGGTGTTACTGGATCTCAGCCGGTTCAGAATCGTAAACGAGGTGTTTGGGTATCACATCGGTGACAGACTGCTTTGTGAGTTCGCCGCAAGGCTCACAAAGGCGGTCTCCACAGGGGATCTGGTTGCCCGGTTCAGTGGGGACCAGTTTCTGCTGCTGTTTCGGAATGTGCCTGATAGCGAGCGCTTTTCCGGCCGGTATATGGAAGTTTGCTCTGCTCTTGCAAAGCCGTACTTGGCAAACGAGGGGCCTGTTTTCCTGAGGTTTCGGGCCGGGGTGGTTCTGAGCCGAGGAAGGAGTGCAGCGGAAAAATCAGAGATCATTCAGAATGCAATTACCTCCATGCATTCAGCTAAACTGGAAGGAACAGACTACTGGATTTATTCAGGATGCGTTGTGAATACGGAACGGGAAAAGCTCACTTTGGAGGTGGAGCTGATCAAGGCCCTTCAGGATGAAAGCATTACTCTCTCCTATCAGCCGGTTTATCGCCTCAGTGACAGAGGTATGGTGGGATTCGAGGCTCTGGCCAGGTGGACATCACCTCGAACAGGAACGGTGCCTCCTGACGTGTTTGTCGCTTTGGCCGAAGAGCGGGGTTTGATCATGTCTCTTGGCAGACTCCTTCTTCGGAAAGCCTGCACTCAACTGAGGAAATGGGAAAATGCCTATGCAGAGCACCCGCCGAGAGTGGCGGTGAATATTTCAGGAATTCAACTTCTTCACCCGGATTTCCTGGCCACAGTGCGGATGATAATCCATGAGACCGGGTGCACCCCCACACTGCTGACCATCGAAATTACCGAGAGTTCCATCATCCGCGACCTTGAAAAAACACGTCAGGTTGTGGACACATTGAGAAGCATGGGCATTGCTGTTGTGCTGGATGACTTCGGCACCGGGTACTCTTCATTGACCCATCTGCAGAAACTTTCCCTGGATGCGATCAAGATCGATAAATCCTTTGTCAGCCGTTTGGGCAAAGACGATATCGTCGATCCCGACATCGTCAAGGCGCTGATCTCCCTGGGCAGCGGGCTTGGGCTCGAGGTGGTGGCTGAAGGGATCGAAACACCTGCGCAACTCGCTACCCTCAGAGATTGGGGGGTCGACCATGGACAGGGGTTTTATTTTTCCAAAGCCGTACAGGAAGAACAGGCAACCGCAATTTTTTCCCAAATGCGAAGTACCCCTTCGAAGGAAAACGATACTTTGAAAATACCTTCTGGAGAGAGATGAAAGTAAGGCCTGGTGTGGAAAACAGCGCTTTCAGGGCGTACTTGCCTGGAACACAGGTTTTCTATAGGCTTTTACAAGCCTCACCTGAATGATACTCCGTATTGGGTCATGTAAAAACTACTCGGACGTATCATAGTACTTAAAGCATTGCCGGCGAATTCATTATGGAATGACTAACATCAGTTGTATGTTCATCTGCGGATGACTCTCTTTCGTCTGGAGTTCTCTTTCTTCTCTCTCATGGAGGCGCACATGGGATTTTTTGAAATCCTTCCCGGACTGGTGGCAAGGAAGGCGCGTGACAAGTACGGCTCCCCCAACAGGATGGCGCAGGAACTGAACATCTCTCAGAGTTCCCTGAGCAAGTTTTTAAATGGAAGGGTGGACAGCAGGTGGAGCCTGGTGGCGAAGGTGCTGGACGGGCTGGGTGCTACCCTTTCCTTTCCGGGAGATCGCCGCGAAAGCGGACGAGAACCCTGCACCCTTGAAACCACCCTGATCAACATGCTGCAGGACCGGAGGAACTGGGTCGGGCTGCAGGACATGCAGCTCAATGCGGAGTTGAATGATCTCGTCCTGGGGCGCCGGGAACTGAGCGTCTGTGCCTGCAACCGCTTGTGCGAGGCGCTGGGCCTTTCTTGTGTCGAGCTTCTGGGCAAGGCCCAGTTCGAGCTCCACCAGAAGGGCGTGCGCCAGTGTGGCCAAAAGAATTGATCGTCTCGCTTCATTGGCACCAAGCATTCTTTTTCATTAAGACGACTGAACGTCGCCTCTGATCGCCAAGATACCCCCTTCCTTTTTCAGGTCTTTTTGGGTTTATCCCGATCGCTCAAGGGCTGCATGGCCATTGTGAGGCATGTCGAGAGTGCACACATTCGTGTGTATGTGCCCAGATGATTGTGCAGGAGAGTCCTAAGGGAAATCCATAAGTCTCTGCTTTTATGTGGTTGCTTTCTGGTGTGATATGTGCATGTGTGAATACAAACATTCACAAAGGCCCATCAATCCATGAAGGAACATCTCCACGAAGTTCTCATTGTCGACGATGACCCTGTCTACTGCAGGTTCATGTCCCAGTCGCTGTCTCATCTCGGTGTTCAACCCCAGTTCGCCCATACCATCAGTGAAGCCCAGGCCAAAATCGATGCCCGGTGCTTCCGGATCGTACTCCTGGACCTGTTTCTTCCCGACGGAAACGGGCTGGAACTGCTGCATGCCATCAGCAGGGGCAGGGATGATTCAGAGGTGATTGTCGTCAGTGGGCACAGGGATATACGGATGATGGAGCGGGCTTTGAATGCCGGGGTCTGGGAGGTGCTGCATAAGCCCGTGTCAATGGACAGGATCGTTCAGACCGTCAATGAGATCACCGCATATCTGTCTGAAAAACCCAGGCAGGGTCCCAGGCCGATAAAGCGGGACACCATCATCGGAAGCGACCCCCAGCTTTCGGAGTGCCTCGATCTGGTCGCCCAGGCTTCGGCTTTTGATACCAGCGTTTTGATCACCGGCCGGACCGGAACCGGCAAAGAGGTTTTTGCCAGGTGCATTCACGACAACAGCGTCAGGGTCCACCACCCCTTTGTGGTTGTGGACTGCGCGGTTCTTCCGGAAAACCTTGTGGAGAGCGTGCTCTTCGGTCACGTGAAAGGGGCCTTCACCGGGGCGAACACGGACCGGCCGGGTCTGGTCAGACAGGCTCACGGCGGCACCCTGTTTCTCGATGAGGTGGGTGAGCTTCCGCCGGCGATCCAGGCCAGGTTTTTGCGGGTCCTGCAGGAGCATACCTTCCGGGCTGTAGGCTCGGACCGGGAAATTCATTGTGATTTCCGGCTGATTGCGGCCACGAACAGGGACCTGGACGCAATGGTGGAGCAGGGCGCCTTTCGGAGCGATCTTCTGTACCGGCTCAAAGGATTCACCATCGACCTCCCCTCCCTTCAAGGGCGGAAGTGGACAATTCGGGAACTCGTGCTCCATTATGTGCCGAAGATCTGCACACGGAACAGAATCCAACCCAAGCGGATCCGGCCGGAGTTTTTCGAGCTCCTGTTTTCCTATGAGTGGCCTGGCAATATTCGGGAACTCATTCAAGTCTTGGAAATGGCCATCGCCACGGCTCATCAAGAATCTTCCCTGTATGCCAAGCATCTGCCGACCCGTCTGCGTGTCCGGCATGCTGCAGGCGTATCTCCAGTGGAAGAAGCCTCGTCGGAAGAGCCACAACCGGTCAATCACCTCCCGAGCTGGAAGCAATACCGCAAAACAGGCATTCGCAAGCTGGAAAGCGACTACGCGAAGCTGTTGCGAGACAATTGCGGGGGCGACATTCAGGAGGCCTGCAGCATGTCGGGCCTCAAGCCGGCCCGGGTGTATCAGCTCATGAAATGGGTCAGGTAATATTATTCGGTTTGTTCTTGCTTATCTGTTTTTTCATAATTCTGGCCCCTTTTGCTTCCATCATCAGTGGATCAATGGTGTGCGGATTATTTTGTCTTACATGCTGCTAATGAAACATTAGGATATTCTAAAGTGCCTTCCCCCCGCATTCTCCTTGTCCTGACAAGTCGCGAAGAAATTCGGGTGATCGACGGTTCCGGTTGCTACCAAGGAAGGTCCTTCGCCGGCATCTGCAAGCAAGTGTACCCCCAAGTCGAATGCGATTATGGGAACATGAAGAAAGGAATGTTGCTTAAAATCCTCCCTAACAAAAGCGCCCACATTGTCTTTGTGTATGCTGAGGAGACTTCTGTGAGTTGCACCAGGAGTTTCTGTGCCCATGCTTGAACGCTCCGGGTTTCATTGGCTTAAAGAGTTTACACGTGCTCCAAACCAATTTCACAGCGGGTTCACTATTTCATGCAGAACATTTCTTGCCACCCTTTTCGGTATAATCTGTTCAATTGCCCTAGGGGTTTCAGACGGTGCAGGCGAGTCGCAGGCCATCACAGCGACACCCACTTTTGACTCTTCCGACGCATCGGACAGCCTCCGATCCTATTTAGAATCCGAAATTCAGGGTAGTGCAAAGGAATTTCCAGGCGAGCTGATGCACCATGGTGAAGGTCTGCCGCTCCTTGGGCAGGGCAGCAAAAAACAGGGGATTTCCGAAAAAAAAATGAATGGACTCGAAGCGTCCCCCGTTTACCGAAATACCGAGCTTCGACAGGTGGGTTTTCCCGCCTTTTCCTTTTTCCTTCTCTTCATGATGGCGTCCTTATGGTCTTGGTATTTACACCGGAAAATGGTCCAGCGTACAGCGGAGCTTCGCAAGAGCGAAGCCAGGCTGAGAAGCATTCTCCATGCCGTTCCTACAGGCATGGGGTTGATATCCAAACGGATATTTTTGGACGTAAATGACCGTATTTCCGATATTACCGGCTATTCCAGGGAGGAACTCATCGGAAGGGATTCACAGCTTCTGTATCCTTCCCGCAAAGAATATGACTATGTTGGCAAAGAAAAATACCGACAGATTGAAATGCAAGGAATTGGCAGCCTGGAGACGCAATTCAAGCGCAAGGACGGCAAGGTTATCGACGTGCTGATTAATTTCGCGCCTCTTGATTTAAACGATCTTTCAGCCGGTGTCACGTTCACGGTCATGGACATCACCGAAAGCAAGCGAAGAGAAAACACACTCACCGGTGAACGACGCAGGTTCGAACAGATTTTGGACTGCTTCCCTTTCGGCGTCTACATCGTCGACCAGAATCACCGGATCGAATACCTGAATCCGCATATGCGCCGAGAATGCGGCGATCCAGGAACAAGAAGGTGCTTTGAGTTCATGCATAACCTGTCCGCCCCATGTAATGGGTGTCATAATGACAAAGTCTTTCAAGGGCAGACAGTTCGCTGTATCGGGTATTTGCCAAAAACCGGTCGCGATTACGAGTTCATCCACATTCCGCTGTATAACGACGACGGGACCATTTCAAAACTGGAAGTGTTCCATGACATCACCGAGCGCAAGGCGGCAGAGCAGGCTTTGCGGTATAAACAATCCATGCTCGAGCGAACCGAAAGGATCGCTCATATAGGGAGCTGGGAATGGGATGTTGAGGCGGACATGCTCACCTGGTCGGATGAACTGTTTCGAATCTATCAACGCGACCCGGCCATGGGTGCAGTTTCCCCTGCGGCATTCGCCGAATTTGTCCACCATGATGATAGAGTTCAATACAACGCTGCCGTTCAGGCTGCTTTGAGCACTGGCACGCCGTTTGACCTTGAATTTCGGGTTCTTTGCCCCGACGGGTCGGTTCGCCACTGTTTGTCTCGGGGCAGTTTCGAAATGGACGTAAAAGGAAAAGTCTTGCGCCTTTTTGGCTCAACGCAGGATATCACCGAGTTCAAGCATGCGCAGGAGCGCATCTTCCATCTCAACAGTGTCCTTCAGGGCATCCGTGGCGTGAACCAGCTCATTGTCCGGGAACACGATCCAGACGTGATGATACGTGAGGGTTGCCAACTGCTGGTGGACAACCGCGGGTATTCCTCTGCGCTGATCGTTTTGAGCGATGAACAGGATAAACCGGTTTCCTGGGCTCAGGCAGGCATGGACGCTGCCTTTGGGTCTATGGACACTATGCTCGCTGCAGGAGAGCTGCCGCCGTGCTGTGTTTCCCTGCGAACATCGAAGAGGGGTATGAGGATAGAGGACAGGGATGCAGTATGCGCAAGCTGCCCCATGGTCACCGGGTACAGGAAGAAGGACGCCATGTGTGTCCGCTTGACCCACGAGGGGAAGTCCTTCGGCTATCTTGCCGTCTCAATGGATTTTGGTCTTGCTTCGGCTGCCGAGGAACAGGCCCTTTTTGAAGAACTGGCAAGCGATTTGAGTTACGGTCTCCATGTCGTACACATGAACGAGTCCCGCAAAGAATCAGAACTCCGGCGCGAGTCTCTGGAGCGCCAGTTGATTCAAGCCCAGAAGCTTGAATCCGTGGGCAGGCTGGCCGGCGGAGTTGCTCACGACTTCAACAACATGCTCAGTGTAATCACCGGCTATGCAGAGCTGGCCCTTATGGCTGTAGAGAAGGACGCCTCAATGCGCTACAAACTGGGGCAGATCCTCAAGGCAGCTGACCAATCGACAAAAATCACAAGTCAGTTGCTGACCTTTGCCCGCAGACAGACGATCAGCCCCAAGGTGTTGCAGCTGAACGAGACAGTCGAGGGCATGCTCAAAATGCTGAAAAGGCTTATCGGCGAAGAGATCGAGCTTGTCTGGAAGCCGGGAGATCAAGTATGGCCCGTCAAGATGGATCCGGTCCAGATCGATCAAGTTCTGGTCAATTTGTGCATCAATTCCCGGGATGCCATCTCAGGAATCGGCACTATTACCATCGAGACAGACAACGTGTCCTTCGATATGAGTACCTGCAGCAATGCCGACTGTATACCTGGCGACTTCGTCATGCTGGCCGTGAGTGACGACGGCAGCGGCATGGACAACGATACCCTGGAAAAGATCTTCGAACCGTTCTTTACCACAAAAGAGTTGGGCAAGGGCACCGGGCTCGGTCTGGCGACCATCCACGGAATCGTGCGACAGAACAACGGATTCATCAATGTTTACAGCGAGCCGAAAGAGGGCACTACGTTTCGGGTATATCTCCCAAGCACCCTCGACGAGCTTTGTAGAGAGAGAGGTAAAAAAGATCAGGAAATCCCTGTAAGCCGCGGCGAGACCGTGCTGCTAGTAGAAGACGAACCTGCTATACTCGAACTGAGCCGATCCATGCTCGAGAGACTGGGATACCGGGTCCTCAGTGCCGATAAGCCGAGCCTGGCAATACGAAAAGCAAAAGAGCATGCCGGCGAGATCGACTTGCTGATCACCGACGTGGTCATGCCTGAGATGAATGGCCGTGAACTGGCTGAACGGCTGCTGACAATCCACTCTGGTGTCAGCCAGCTCTTTATCTCAGGATACACGGCTGACGTGATTGCCCATCGCGGAGTACTGGATGAAGGCGTGAATTACCTGCAGAAACCGTTTTCCATGAGTGATTTGGCCATGAAGGTAAGAATGATCCTGGACCAAAGAAATCAGCTGAAAAAGACTGATTAATAATAGACTGAACGAGTTGTTGAAAGCTCAAGATTATTCCCGCGGTTGCTTATTTCAATCACGACCGCTAGCGCACTAAAACATCCGCCAGCAGGCAGTAACTTTCGGAAGTCAGGTGAAAAACAATCCTCCCCTTACAACCCAGACCGAACGTCTCCGGAAAAAACTCTTTTTTATGTCGCCATAGCTTTTTTGGTACTATCTTTCTCCCTGACGACAGCCATTCTTTCCATTCTGTTTGATCACCTCAAAGAGGCTGAAGATCGAAATATCTTCCATGCCGCCCAGGCTCGATCAATGGCCGTTACGGAATGGAACCTGCGGGCCAAAGATTTGGCAGCACAAATCACCAGCCGGACCAGAATCAGGGAAGAACTAGAGCGATTCAATACCCGGGAAATTTCTTTGAGAGAGTTGCGGGACTTTACAGAGCCGAAACTTATTGGTGCCATGAACTTATCTGATGAGATCGTCGGCATTGTCCGGCTGGACTGGAAGGGACTGGTTGTCGCGCGATGCGGCCTGGGGACACAGCTTTCTGAGGATGCATTCACTGCCGAGGAACTCAATACTCAGAAGGTTGTCCTTTCCGAGCCCAAACTACTGAGCGATAAGGAGGTGGTAGTCGTTTCCGCCCCCATTAGAAACAGAGAGGGAGTTCGGCAAGGGACCGATCTGGTTTTCATCCAGCTGAACCTGTTGCAAGGCATTCTCGGTGAGTTCAAAAGCCTGGGGGAGACGGACGAATTATATGTGGCTTACTTCATGGCGGGCTCCTTGGTCAGGGTTTCGCCGGTTAAGGATCACAGGATATGATTGACTCCGTCTCCAAGTCCGGGACGGTCGAATATTTCCTTTCCAAGGCAATTGAAGGCGAAGAGGGTGTGACCCGCGTTACCGATAGAACCATTGCCTACACTCCTATACTTGAAACGCAATGGGTCTTAGCAATTACACAGAATAAGACAGAGCTCTATGCTCCCTTGTATGCCAAGCTCCTCCTCATAGGGGCGATCTCTCCGAGCATTTATCTCCTGATGTTGGTTGGATTCTGGTTTGTGCTGGAGCCACTGGCAGGCAAGCTCCTGATGCGAGCCTGTGAACTCGAAAGGAAGATCCAAGAGAAGACCCTGAGCCTCGAAGTGGAATCGCGGAGCGCGTCAAGGCGGAGAAGCAGAAGGATGAAAGCATTCGGCAGTTGCAGGAAGCCTTGTTGAAGGTGCGTACCCTCCAAAGGTTGCTGCCCATCTGTTCGTTTTGCAAAAAGATACGTGACGATAGGGGGTATTGGAATCAAATAGAGATCTACTTTAGCCAGCATGCTGATGTGGATTTCAGCCACGGACTCTGTCCTGATTGCATGGAAACCCATTATCCCGAATATGTTCGGAGTGCTTCAAGAAGGAATGATGATTAAGGTTACAGTGCCAATCACTTTTGAATAATGAGTTTGTAACTTTTCACTCTGCAGGTATTCGGAAATCATAACCGCCATTCCCAAAGGATCAGAAGTTCGACATAAGAGTCCCTGAAGCTTGAAAGCTGCTCTTCTGAAAGCGATTCCGCATTTGATATTCGCAAGCTTGAACGAGAGGCTTCAGAACTGTTGAAATAGGCGGTGCAGGTGAAATGCTGGATGTTTTACCGCATGAAAAAATCAAGCCGCCGCTGATCAATTAGCTCGTGAGATGGGTAAAGAAATACGCAGACATCGTTTGTTTCTATTTTTTTTAAAATTGATTCTAGAAAAGATAGAAAACATTCCCTCTATTTCCAAGTTTTTTAGAATCACCTGCCGCAGATAACCCTCTCAATTTTTCATAACATATTTTAAATGCTGGATTTCTGTTTTCCAATACTCCTGGCACTCTTCCTGCCTCTAAGGCGCAGGAGGAAAGACATGAGTGTGATCGTCTATGGCGATACGTTCACCGCAATGGGGGAACGCATTGTCAGCTTCATCCGGGAGAACTCGCCCTTTGACACGGAGTTTTTCATTTCCTGGGACATGTTTCTCACGCGGATCAGAAAAATGCGCTACGACATCCATTTTGCAGTTCTTTGTCTGGCCGTACCCACGGATATGGAACGACTGCAGAAGGAGGCAGAGGAGCTTCGCGGGCTACGGTTGCTCATCATCCCCTTCGAGTACACCAGGGAGATTGTCTCTCTCCTGCACTGTGTTGGTCCCCGCTACATCAGCGAGGGAGTATCAGATTTTCAGGAAGTTTTTGTCCGGATGATCAGCAAGCATTTTCCCGAAGTGAATTTGGAAGCAGACCTGAAACCGACGATTCTTATGGAGCGCGTAAAGTCGAGAAATTCAACATAGTGCCGTGAACTGGAGGTAGCAAATGAGCTGGAAGGACTTGAAACTTCGGACGAAATTCATGGTGGGGTTCGGGAGTGTCCTCGGACTGCTCTCCCTGGTGGCGGCATGGTCGACCTTCGGCATCAGCGGTATTGTAAACAATGCCGAAGAAGTCATCGATGGCAACAAACTGCGGGGGGATTTCGTCCAGAAGGTGGTGGACCATCTCAACTGGGCCAACGAGGTAAACGTCCTGCTCACGGACAAGCATGTGCACACCCTGGACGTGGAAACCGATCCCCAGAAGTGCGGGCTCGGGCAGTGGTACTACGGCGAGGGCAGGAAACAGGCTGAGATCCTGGTGCCGGCGATCAAGCCCTTGCTCCTCGAGATCGAGGAGCCGCACAACAGGCTGCACGCGTCGGCAGTGTCCATCAGGGAGCAGTATACCCAGGTCGATCCGGAACTGGGGTCTTTTCTCCGGGAAAAGAAAACCGAACACCTGAACTGGACCCATGTGATAAAAGATGCATTCCTGCACAATGCAGACGGCATTCAGGTGGAAATGGACCACACCAAGTGCAGCCTTGGGCAGTGGCTGCATTCGCCGGAACTCGAGGCCATGAGAGCATCGGACCCCTCCTTTGCCGCAGCCATTGCGCCGGTGTACGAGCCCCATCGCCAGCTTCACGAGAGTGCACGAACCATCGACATGCACCTGCAGAGCGGCAGCCGGATGGAGGCGGAGCAGGTGTTTGCCGGCGTCACCGAAGCCATGGCCCAAGCCACGCTGCAGGAGCTGGACAATGTCATTGGCTGGCATGACCAAAAACTGGACGACCTCGATCGGGCGATGGCCGTGTATGCCGCAGAGACCCAGCCCAGCTTGCACAAAGTCCAGGAGCTTCTCGGCTCCGTCCAGAACCTGGTGGCCGAAAACATCATGACGGACGAGGAAATGCTTAATGCCGCCAACCAGACCAGGTTCGCCGTGGTCGTGATCAGCATAGCGGCCATTTTGCTCGGACTGGTGCTCGCGTACATAATTGCCAGGGGAATCCTCCGGCCTTTGATGAAGGGCATGTCCTTTGCCGAGACCGTGGCCAAGGGTGACCTGACCGCAACCCTTGATGTGAACCAGAAAGACGAGCTGGGCATTCTGGCGGACAGCCTTCGGGGCATGGTCAACCGGCTGAAGGAAGTCGTGGCCGATGTAGTTTCCGCATCAGGGAACGTGTCCAGCGGCAGCCAGGAGCTGTCGGCATCGTCTGAGCAGCTCTCCCAGGGTGCCAGCGAGCAGGCCGCGTCCATCGAGGAGGTCTCCTCGAGTATGGAGCAGATGGCGGCCAATATCCGCCAGAACGCGGACAATGCCCAGCAGACCGAAAAGATTTCGGTCAAGGCAGCCGAGGATGCCAGATCCGGCGGGAAGTCGGTGGAGGATACGGTCCAGGCCATGAAGAGCATTGCCGAGAAGATTTCCATCATCGAAGAAATCGCCCGGCAAACCAACCTTCTGGCCCTGAACGCGGCCATCGAGGCGGCCCGGGCCGGGGAACACGGCAAGGGATTTGCCGTGGTGGCGGCCGAGGTCAGAAAGCTTGCGGAGCGCAGCGGCCAGGCAGCAAACGAGATCAGTGACCTGTCTTCGTCAAGTGTCGAAGTGGCGGAAAAAGCCGGAGAGATGCTCAAGAGGATCGTTCCCGACATTCAGCGCACAGCAGAGCTGGTCCAGGAAATCGCCGCGGCAAGCCATGAACAGAATGCCGGGGCCGAACAGATCAACAAGGCCATCCAGCAGCTCGACCAGGTCATTCAGCAGAACGCATCCGCGTCCGAGGAGATGGCCTCCACCTCTGAGGAACTCTCCTCCCAGGCCCAGCAGCTTCAGGCCACCATGGCTTTCTTCAAGGTCGGAGACAACGATTCTCTCCGGTATGCAAAACCGGTGTCCGATGTTGGGGCGGGGCGCGGCCGTCTGCCCCTGCAGCGGGTCGAACTCACCCAGGGGGGGAAGGGGAAGTCCGGAACAAACGGGAAGGGCAAGACGGTTTCCCTGGACATGGATCTGCATGCCGACGACGAAGCGTTCGAGCGCTTCTAGGGAGGAAGAATGGATACGAAGCGCAAGGATACAGGACAGTACCTGAGCTATGTGCTGGCCGGCGAACTCTACGCCCTGGACATCGGCCGGGTCCGGGAGGTGCTGGAAATGCCGGGAATAACACGGGTGCCGCGGATGCCGTCGTACATGCGAGGGATCATCAACCTGCGGGGCAACGCCGTGCCGGTGGTGGACCTCAGGGAGAAGTTCGGGCTCGGTGTGACCGAGCGGACCGTGGATACCTGCATCATCATCGTGGAAGTGAGCATGCACGGTGAAGATCTGGTCATCGGCGCCCTGGCGGACTCGGTCCGGGAGGTCTTCGAACTCACCGGTGAGAACATCGTTCCCCCGCCGAAAATGGGAACGGGAATCGATACGGCGTTCCTCACGGGCATGGGCAAGGTGGACGAGCGGTTCATCATGATCCTTGATGTGGACAGGATCTTTTCAGCTTGTGAACTGGACGGGATGAGAACTCTGAGCGGGGAGGAAGAGGCCGCGTGAACGGGTTTCCCTCGATTCTTTGACAAGACGGCAGTGTGATCCTTGAAACAGCACTGCCGTCTTGCCGAAGACACTGCATTGAGACGATTGTGTCTCACGCGAGACATGTGCCAGGAGTGTGGCATCATCCTGATGAGGAAATTCACCGTGTGACAAGTCCCTTTTTATGGCACCCATTTTGCCTACAAGTGCCAGGGTCTGAGGGCCAGACCGGGAGGGACAGGCAGCTGAAAGGCATGTCCGACAAAGTGCTCTCAAGCTGCATTTGAAGATTCAAATTGGATTTGAAGATTTCAAGCCGGAACGAACATGGGCGCATTGCCGCTGATTTCATCTCGAACACCAGGGCGTTATTCATGGAAGGGTCAGAGCACACCTCTCTTCTCAATCTCCTGAAGCCGATTCCGAAAGCGTTTCGCATGCTTTCCGGGCAGATCGACACCGCCATCCCCAACCGGGAAGATGATTTCCTTTCCCTGGGACAGTGGCTTCAGGAGGTGACCGGCGAGATCCAGACCCTTTCAGAGCGGGCCACAGGGTTGAGCACCGTGATTACCGGAGAAGAGGTGCAGACCACGAGGGATAGCCTGGCCCGGGAAACCGGAAGCATGGTCAGCATCTGGGACAAGGAGTCCGGACGAGCAGCGGATCAGGATCTGCAGCAGATCGCCACCTGCCTGGTGGAACTCGGGTGGAGCCTGGCTGAATTCAAACGAGTTGTCCGCCATCTCAAAGCGCTGCGGGTGACCACCCGGATCGAAAGCGCCAGACTGGGCCATGCCGGGGCGGCGTTCAGCACCCTGGCCGATGATGTGGGGGGTCTGGCCGACAAGATCGTACAGAGTTCGGCAGGGATTGCCGGACGCAGGGAAAAGCTGACGCAATTTTTAAACTGCGTCCGCCAGAGCATGAAGGAGATCACCGATATTCACGAGGAATGCTCCCGGGACGCGGGCTCCAGGCTCGAAAGCAACATCCGGTCCCTGCAGGAGTTCATGGGGAGGTCGGAAGAGAATACGTTGATCGTGTCCGACCGGATGCGGGAAATCGCCGAAAGCACTGGTGAGATCGTTTCCGCCCTGCAGTTTCAGGACATCACCAGGCAGCAGGTGGAGCACGTGGCCGAAGCGCTGAACGATGTTGCAGCCATGGTCGAGGAGAAACTTCATGCCGGAATGGACAGGCCGGAGCTTCTGGAGATCGCCACATGGGTGGTGGATGTGTGCCGCCTGCAGGTCAAACAGATGCAGAGCGGCCGCTTTCGCCTGGTGGAGGCTGTGGAGAACATCCTCGAAAACATCAGGAAGGTTTCCGGTAGCGTCGAAAGTATCAGCTATCAGATGATCCAAACCCTGGGCATGGATGGAAACTCCGGGGGGACGACCCTGGCCCGGGTAGGAAGTGCGATCTCGCATGTTGCCCATTGCATGGAGGATTTTGCGGGCCGGGGCAGTTCCATCGGCAAGACTATGCAGGAGTTTGCAATCATGGTGGAGGACATGTCCTCCTTTGTGACGGAAATCCAGGAAGTGGGCGCCGAGATCGAACTCATCGCCCTGAACGCGAGCGTCAAAGCCTCTCATGCGGGCAGCGAAGGGGCGGCTCTGGGGGTTCTGGCGATTTCCATCCAGGGACTCTCTTTGCAGGCCAGAAAGCATACGGTTGATGTCTCCTCCAGATTGAACCTGATGCGGGAGGCTTCCGGCCGGTTGCTGGGGGTTTCGGAAAGACTCATGGACATCACTCCGGTCCGGGAGGTTTTGAACCGGCAGAAAGCAGCCATGGAGTCGCTGGACAAAGTCAATGCCCGGCTCTGCCGGGGCATCGAGGAGATGTCGGCACAGGCAAGGCATCTTGGTGCGGAACTGCACAGACAGGCCGATGGGATCGCATTTCACAAAGAACTCGACAAAGAGCTGTCAACGTATGGAAAGGATATCGAAAGCCACTATGGATCGTTGATGGACCACCTGCCTTTGGAAGACATCCACATCCAGTCCGAAAGCCTTCGGGAGATCTTCAACAGGTACACGATGGATGCCGAGCGGGCCATTCATCTGTCCGACGGAGAAGAGGATTTCGCCGGGGATCAGGAGGAGGGTCTGCCTGATGATTCGGAATTTGGAGACAACATCGAACTGTTCTGACAGGGGAAAGTCTATGAAAATGACCGTACATGAGACCTCCGACACACTCCATATTGTGCTGGAAGGAGATTTGACCATTGAAAAGGGTTCAGAGCTGCGGGACAGGTTTATCGAGTCCCTTGAACGGGTCAAAAATATCGAACTGAATCTTTCCGGTGCCGGGAGCACGGACATCAGCTTCTGGCAGCTCGTCTCCGCAGTGGGGAAAACCGCCGAGGCCATGGGGCTTCGCTTCACCCTGTCCAGTGCACTGCCGGAACACGCTCAGAGGTTTCTCGGGAACTGCGGCATGGACCAGACGGATTATTTCGGAATTCTTGAGGAGCCTGGGTTATGAGCAAAACGATACTGACGGTAGATGATTCGGCCAGTGTGCGCCAGATGGTCAGCTTTACCCTGAAAAATGCAGGGTACGACGTCATCGAAGCCAAGGACGGCGCTGATGCGTGCTCAAAACTGAGTTCCAGCCCCAACATGATCATCACGGACCTCAACATGCCCAACATGAACGGGATCGAACTCATCAAACGGGTCCGGGCCGAGGCCGGCCTGAAGTTCATCCCTATCATCATGCTGACCACCGAATCCCAGGATCAGAAAAAACAGGAGGGCAAATCCGCCGGAGCCACAGGGTGGATCGTGAAGCCGTTCAAGCCTGAGCAGCTTCTTGCCGTAGTCAAGAAGGTCCTGAAGTAAGCAGCGAAACGGAGCACTCCATGCATGAGCACCAGCCTGGTCACGAGGTTTTTCTTGAAGAGGCGCGAGAGCTTCTGCAGGAACTCGAAGCAGCACTCCTCGAACTCGAGGAAGAGCCCGCGGACAAGAACCTGATCGATAGAACGTTTCGGGCCCTGCATACCATCAAGGGATCCGGGGCCATGTTCGGGTATGACGCGGTCTCCGCTTTCACCCACGAAGTGGAAACCGTGTTCGACCTGGTCAGAAACGGGGAAATGTCTGTTTCCAGAGAGCTTCTTACCCAGACGCTGGCTGCCCGGGACCATATCGAGAAGCTGCTCAACGATCCTGATGCCGCTGTCTCCCGGTCAGCCCAGGGCCAGGAGCTCCTGGACCAACTCAGGGCGTTGCGACCGGATCTTCCTGAAGATTTCGACCTCCCTGAAAAGAGGCAGGAGGTTCCAACTCCTGGCAGTGACCGGCACAGAATTTTTCGCATCAGATTCGAACCCCTGCCCACCATTTTTCTCAGGGGCACGAATCCGGTCCACCTTCTGGATGAACTCCGGGAGATGGGCAGGGCAACAATTGTCGCGAATATCGAGAAGGTTCCGCCCCTTCACGATCTCAACCCGGAGTATTGCTACACGTCCTGGGACATCATCCTTGACACCGCCCATGACGAAAACGCCATCCGGGATGTGTTCATCTTCGTGGATGACGAATGCCGGCTGGAAATCACCATGGTGGATTCCGGGGACGGGGACGACTGCGAGGGCACCTACAAGAAGCTCGGGGAAATCCTGGTGGAGCGGGGCGATATCTCGCTCCGGCAGATCGAACAGGTGGTTTCGGAGCAGAAGCGCATCGGAAACCTCCTTCAGGACGCAGGTCTGGTCAGCCGGGAACGGATCGCATCAGCTCTGGCAGAGCAGACAGCTGTTCGTGAATCCCGCAAGTCCCGGCAGCAGTCCAGTGAAGGGTCCAGCATCCGGGTGGCTGCTGAAAAGCTCGATTCCCTGGTCAATCTCGTGGGGGAGCTGGTCATTGTCCAGGCCCAGATCACCCAAATGGTCAACGAGCGCAAAGACCCTCTGCTGGTCGGGCTTTCCGAGGAACTGGAGAGACTTTCCAACGAGCTGCGGGACTCCACGTTGAACATCCGGATGATCCCCATGGGCACGACATTTGGCAAGTTCAAGCGTCTGGTCCGGGATCTGTCCACGGAGCTGGAAAAAGAGATCGATCTCGTCACTCAGGGTGCGGAGACCGAACTGGACAAGACAGTTATCGAAAAGCTGGGGGACCCCCTCGTCCACCTGCTGCGCAACAGCATCGATCACGGCATTGAAAAACCCGAAGTGCGGGTCTCCCGGGGCAAGCCGGCCAGGGGAAGGATTTTGCTTGCGGCCGAGCATTCCGGCGGGAGTGTGGTCATCCGCATCGAGGACGACGGTGCAGGGCTGGATCCGGATCGCATCCGGAAAAAGGCTGTTGAGCGGGGGCTCATTGCGCCGGGAGCGGACAAGAGTGATCAGGAACTCTTCGAGTGCATTCTCCAGCCGGGGTTTTCCACTGCAGAGTCAGTCACCAACCTGTCCGGCCGCGGCGTGGGCATGGATGTGGTCAAGCGCAGCATCGAGGGGCTGGGGGGGAGCCTGGGCATCGCCAGCACGAAAGGGCAGGGAACCACCGTCACAGTCAAGATCCCCCTTACCCTGGCCATTATCGAGGGGCTGCAGGTTCAGGTCGGGGACGAATTCTTCGTGATGCCGCTGTCCATTGTGGAGGAGTGCGTCGAGATAAGGGACAAGGGGCGCAATGGACAGCAGCTCGTGGAATTGCGCGGGGATCTCGTGCCCTATGTCCGGCTGCGCGAATGTTTCGGTGTGCCGGGGGGTGCCCCGGCAATAGAGCAGGTGGTTGTCACCGGGACCGATGGAAACAGGCTCGGCATCGTGGTGGACCATGTGATCGGCGAGCATCAGACCGTGATCAAGTCCATGGGCAAGCTGTACAGCGATGTCCCGGGAATTTCCGGGGCAACGATCAAGGGGGACGGCAGCATGGCCCTCATCCTGGATGTGCCGGCATTGTTGAAGTCGGTTTTGAGAGAAGAGGCGTAAGCGGAAACGGCGAATTGCGGATTCAGCAAGGGACGATTCAGCTAAATCAGCGTAATCTCACCAAAACGCTTCGAGACGTGATGAACTGATAGTTTCACTGGATGATTCATATCCCATCAACAAGGACACCCCATGAACACAGTCCAGGCCGGTGAAAGAAATCTCAAGGTCATTGCGTCCTGCTCCATGCACCCGAAGCTCTTCAAGGAGTTTTCAGAGATCATTTCCCGGGAATGCGGAATCAAGCTGCCCTCCGCCAAGAAGGTCATGCTGGAGTCCAGAATGCGCAAGCGGTTGCGGGATTTGCGCCTGAACTCGTTTGAGGAGTACCGGGAATTCTTCCATAGCGGTGAGCGGGAAAACGAACTGGTTCACCTCATTGACGTGGTCACAACCAACACCACCGAATTCTTCCGGGAACCCAGGCATTTCGAAATCCTCTCGGGCCGGGTGCTCCCGGAGTGGGGTGCACGCAGGGCAAACTCCAGGTTCAAGGTGTGGAGCGCCGGGTGTTCCAGCGGCGAGGAACCCTATACTCTTGCCATGATCCTGCAGGAGTTTGCCGAAACCATGACCGGATTCAGGTTTTCCATCCTGGGAACGGACATTTCGACCTGCGTCCTGCAAAGGGCGATCAGGGCGGTCTACCCTGAGGACCGCGCCCGGAAAATACCGGAACGGTTCAAGCGCAAGTACCTGCTTCGGAGCAAGGACAGAACGAAGAATCTGATCCGCATGGCGCCGGAGGTGCGCTCCAGCGTGACCTTCCAGAGGCTCAATTTTATGGAGGAGTTCTCTCTGGAGGAAGCCATGGACGCCATTTTCTGCAGAAACGTGCTCATCTATTTCGACCGCCCGACGCAGGAACTCATCCTGAACAGAATCTGCCGCCACCTTCTTCCGGGAGGGTACCTGTTCATCGGACATTCGGAGAGCCTTGCAGGCATGGGTCTTCCCCTCATGGCTGTGGCCCCCACGGTGTACAGGAAAGCTCCATGATTCTCTCCCAGGAAGATGCAGCACTCTTCCTGAAACCCTGCGCCGCCCTGGTCACCTCTCGTCCCACCCGGGTCACCACCATTCTCGGTTCTTGCGTGGCCGTGGCATTCCATCATTCACGAACCAAATGGGGCGCAATATTTCATGCCCTGCTCCCTTCAGCCGGGCATCATCTCCACGAGGTGAACGGGGACGAGGTCTGGCGCTACGTGGATTCTTCGGTGCACCGAATCGACGAACTGCTGCAAAGCAGAAGCATTCCCAGACAAGAGGTGGTGGTCAAACTCTTCGGGGGGGCGGTCATGCTCGGCCGGGACGGGAGAAAAATCTCCGTGGGGGAACAGAATTCCAGGGTTGCCCTGGAAGAACTCCGAAAGCGCGGCTACACGATAGCAGCAATGGATTTGGGGGGTGTGGTGGGGCGAAAGATCATCTTCTTCACGGCAACGGGGGAGGTGCTCTTGAAGCGGCTTCACAGCAGCATGCAATAACTTCGAGCGAGAAGAGCAACATTATGCACAATGCAGATCCCATTCGCGTTCTTGTTGTGGACGATTCCGCCCTGGTCCGGCAGACCCTGCAGGAAATCCTGGATTCGGATCCTGACATCGAGGTGATGGGCACGGCGTCCGACCCTTTTGTGGCTGCCAAGCGGATGGAAGAGCAGGCTCCGGACGTCATCACCCTGGATGTGGAGATGCCACGAATGGACGGCATCACGTTTTTGCGAAAGATCATGACCCAGCATCCCATTCCGGTGGTCATCTGCTCAACGCTGACGGAGCAGGGCTCCATGACCATGATCAAGGCTCTGGAATACGGTGCCGTGGACATCATTCAAAAGCCCAAAGTAGGGACCAGGCAGTTTTTCGAGGAGTCCAGGATCCGGATCTGTGATGCGGTCAAAGCGGCTGCCAGGGCCAAGATGAAACGGATTCCGACCCGGCCCCGCACCATCGATCCCAAGCTGACCGCCGATGCAGTCATCCCGGAAACCAGGGTTCGGCCGATGCTCGAGACCACGGAAAAGATCATCGCCGTGGGCGCCTCCACAGGGGGAACCGAAGCGTTGCGGGTGCTTCTGGAGGCCATGCCCCGGGATTGTCCGGGAATGGTCATCGTGCAGCACATGCCGGAAAAGTTCACGGCCGCCTTTGCAAGCCGCCTGGACTCCCTGTGCGCGATCACGGTCAGGGAGGCAGCCGACAACGATACCGTGCTTCGCGGCCAGGCCCTGATCGCCCCCGGCAACAAGCACATGCTGTTGAAACGAAGCGGCGCCAGATACTTTGTCGAAGTCAAGGAGGGTCCCCTGGTCCGGCGGCACAGGCCCAGCGTGGACGTGCTCTTCCGGTCCGCGTCCCGGTATGCGGGCAGAAACGCCCTGGGGGTGATCATGACCGGCATGGGTGACGACGGGGCCCTCGGCCTGAAGGAGATGAAGGAAGCCGGGGCACGGACCATTGCCCAGGACGAGGCCAGCTGCGTTGTTTTCGGCATGCCCCATGAAGCGATCAAACTCGGGGGGGTGGACAGGGTCGTGCCTCTGGAACGGATTGCCCGGGAAATACTCTCCTCCCTCTAATACAACCGACCAATTTCAGTCCCTTATTGTCTGATTTGTCAGGCTCTGGTACGTTGTCAGTTCCAGAAGTCCGGAAATCAGCCACAAGGATATGTGAATGAGAAATTGGTTTCTGCTCGTCCTTTGCGCCCTCCTTCTGCTTCCCACCCCCGGACAGGCCCGGGCCGGGGAAGATTCGGATGAGGAACAGTTCAGAGAATCGATCATCGCCATGAAGGAGTCTCCCCGGGGACCCTTTTCCCGAATCAGGTGGTTTTGCAACGACGGAGAGATTCTGCCTCCGGAACCTTACGCCTGCACGGATCACGGAGGGGGCCGTCAGCATGGGGAATGGAGCGGGGCCACTGTTGCGCTGCGGGATGCGGGATTCCACATTGCCACGGTCCTTGCCGCTGTGGACGCAGGGGAATTTGTCCAGGATGAGGATCACGGCTTCGCTCTGAAACAGATGATTGTGGAGCGTTTCCTCATCGCGGCGGACGACGGCTGGATCATGCGGGGAGCCAGGTCGTATCGGGGCGCCCTGCAGGAGGGGGATGAGCGGGCCGGAGGACGGGAGCTGCTGCTTGTACTTGCAAAGGATCCCTCCTGGAAAACGGATGGTTTTCCGGTCCTTCGAGAGGCTGTGCGGACGCTTCCCCATGGGAAGCACACCTCCGGAATCACGGAACTGCGTCAGCTCGCAGCAACCATCGCTGAAACGGACGAACATTTCCAACCGCTTCGAAACAAGCTGCACACCAGCCCTGATGCGGGAGACGCCCAAAGGATCAGGGAGTATGCCCGCCAAAGCGAGAGTGCAGGTGCAGAGTACGACGAGCTTGCAGGGATGGTGGAGGAGTTCTTCCTTCCTGGCGATCTGGGCGAATACGAGGATTTACCTGCCATTGTAAATGCATCTCTGGAACTTCGCACATCCTACACCGACCACCGTGCAGCCACAGACAACCTTGAAAAACATGAAACCGCCTGCAGGCTTCTGGCTGCCATACGAGACGAGGTCGGGAAGACGGATTCCCCGGAGCAGGTCCTGACGCTTCTGGACTTGTCCATCGCTCTGGAGGAAGGCCTGTACCGTTCCGGGGCGGATCTGCTGGACAGCCTTGAGGGCACGAGTCGCCGCACGCGGCTCACGTGGGTGCAGGACACCCTGCCCGGACTGTACGGGATCGGCTTCCTCTCGAAGCGGCAGGTCTCTGCCGCCCGGGAGAGTGTTGCCGGGCTGTTAACGACCGATCCCACCCGGGTCCGATACCAGCGGGAGATCGGCTACCTTACCCGGATCTCGGACTGGTCCAAAAACAGCCTCCACTTTCATTTCTCGCCGGCCATCGATCATCTTGAGGTCATCGAGCCCCTTTCCCGGCGGTTCATCCAGGACCGTCTCCATGCCTCGTTCCTCCTTCAGGCGGCTCAGGTCCTGGACCAGCTCGCCCGGGACGGTTCACAGCTTCTCGGCCGGGAGCACCACATCCTGGGAAAAAACCTCTCCTCCGGGGTGCAGGGGCTGAACCCTGGGCTGGCCAGGGGGACACTCAGGATTTTGGAGCGTGACGATGTGGTTGCCGAAATGAGTCCCGACTCCATCTGCGTCATTCCCCACACCACAGGAGACCTTCCCAGAGTCGCCGGAATCGTGACTTTGGGAAGCGGAAACTCGCTTTCCCATGCTCAGCTCCTGGCCCGGAATCTGGGCGTCCCGAACGTGGTGGTTGCACAAGATCACCTGGCGCTTCTCAAACCCATGGTGGGAAAGGAGATAGTTCTGGCGGTGAGCCCGGGCGGGGTGGTGCGGCTGGAGCAGGCCGGTTCCCACTGGGACGAGGTGCTGGAGCGGGAGACCCGGCAGGATTTTTCCATTCGACCGGATTTGGACAAACTGGATCTAAAGGCAACAGAGTTTTACAGGCTGAAATCCCTGCGGGCCTCTGACTCGGGGAGGGTGTGCGGGCCCAAAGCGGCCAACCTGGGGGAGCTCAAAAACAGTTTTCCAGACGCTGTGGCCCCAGGTGTGGTCATCCCTTTCGGCGTGTTCCGAACCATCTTGAACAAGCCGGTCAAGCCGGGGGGGCCTTCCATGTTCGAATGGATGCGGTCTGAATACGCCAGACTGGAGGCCATTTCAGACCAGGAGGAACGGAACAGGGAGCAGGCCGCCTTTTTGGAAGCGGTCCGCGAATGGATCGAAGGGGTGGATCTGGGATGGGCATTTCAGATGCGGCTCAAATGGGCCTTGAACCGGGCTTTCGGCGAGGACGGCACCTACGGGGTTTTCGTGCGCAGTGACACCAATGTGGAGGACCTGCCGGGGTTCACAGGAGCAGGGCTCAACTTGACGGTACCCAACGTGGTTGGATTCGAGCAGATCATGGAGGCGATACGCAAGGTCTGGGCCTCACCGTTTACAGAGCGGGCGTTCGGCTGGAGGCAGGGCCACATGCAGCAGCCGGAGCATGTGTACGTTTCGGTGCTGCTCATGAAAACCGTGCCGGTGGACAAGTCCGGGGTCCTGGTCACCCGGGACGTGGCCACTGGATCGCCACAGTGGCTGACCATCGCGGTCAACGAGGGAGTGGGCGGGGCTGTGGCCGGGCAGAACGCCGAAGAACTGCTGGTTCATGCACAGACCGGCAGAGTCCGCCTCCTGGCCCAGGCCTCCGAACCCCTCAGGAGGGTCGCTCTCCCTGAAGGCGGACTGGACAAGATACGGGCCGCCGGGCCTGACGAACTTCTGGGTTCCGATGAAATCGAAACGCTGCTCACGTTGGCCCGGACAGCGCCGGCCCGGTTCAAAGCATTGCAAAACGAAGCAGGGGAGACTCTTCCGGCGGATATCGAATTCGGGTTCATAAACGGCGAGCTGGCCCTGTTTCAGATCAGGCCCTTTGTGACCAGTTCCTGGGCCCGATCCAGCCGGTTTCTCAACAGCCTCGATCATGAGATCGACCCGTCCGGATCCAAGATCGATCTTGACGGACAGCCTGAGCAGGGAGCGTTATGAAATACCTGCCGACATTTGTCATGGCCGCAGTATTTTTCGTCATGGGTTCCATAGCAGAGGGCTACCCGCTTCATGGATCAGATGGGGCGGACATTCCCAGGCTGGAGGGATACCGCAAGCATGTGAGAGTCGTCCCTGGGGCCAAGCTGCATCTGGACGAGATTGAACTCAAACTTCTGGAGCAGCCGGGCTTTACCATTCCCGAGGCGGATGCAGAGTTTAGCAAGGCTTTGAAAGAGGTCCTTGGAACCAATGCAGAGGATTTTTCCATAGCGGTCCTCGACCTCACCGATCCGAACCGGGTTCACTATGCCGAGCACAAAGGGGGTATTCAGCAGAATCCGGGAAGCCTGGGGAAGATCCTGATCGGTCTTGCAATATTTCAGGCCTTAGCGGACATGTATCCGGACGACCAGGGGGCGCGGATGCGGGTTCTGAACGAAACCGTGATCGAGGCGGACGGGTTCATCCACACCGACAGCCATGACGTGCCCTTTTACGAGCGCGAAACAGACCAGCTTTCGTGGCGTCCGGTCCGGGAAGGCGACACGGCCAGCCTGTTTACCTATCTGGACTGGATGTTTGGCGCCAGTTCCAATGCGGCCGCCTCCCTGTGTCTGCGGGAAGCCATGCTCATGGTCCGTTTCGGCCGGGAGTACCCGGTGGATGCGAAGCGGGCGGAAACGTTCTTCTCCCAAACCCCAAGCGAGGAACTGTCTGCGCTTCTGCGGGAAACCCTGGACGGGCCGCTGCGCCGAAACGGGCTGAACCCCCAGAATTTCCGGCAGGGGGGGTTTTTTACCCGGTCCGGAAAACAGCGGGTCCCAGGAGTGCGCAGCCGGAGCACTTCCCGGGAAGTGCTCAACTTTCTGGTGCGCATGGAACAGGGCAGGCTCGTGGATTCCTTTTCCAGTCTCGAACTCAAGCGGCTTTTGTACATGACCCAAAAAAGGTTCCGGTATTCCGCCAGCCCGGCGCTGGACCATGCCGCCTTGTTCTACAAGTCCGGGTCGCTCTACAGCTGCAGGCCGGAGCCGGGGTTCACCTGTGAAAAAAACAGGGGCAATGTCTACAACCTGCTCAACTCCGCAGCCATTGTCGAAGCCCCGGCCGGTGATCCCGAGCTGCACTATATGGTCGTGGTCACCTCAAACGTGCTCTACGAGGATGCAGCAGAGGTCCACACACGGCTGGGCACCAAAATTCACGAGCTTATCCAGCATCGGCATGGGTTGGAACCGACGGACCACCCTTGAAGATCAGATCGTCCATCCCCAGGATGACTTTGCGCAGCCACCACTCGCCCTGGTCGCTGTGGGCCAGCCCCACGGCGATATAGCTGCGCCCGTCCCGCTCCACCAGCACGCTGTCGGCATGAAAATCGCGCCATTTCCCTGATTTGCGGTACAGGGTGGAGCCGGGTCGGGCTGTGTTCAATGCCTTGACGAATTTGTGGGAGATGCCGGGCCGGGACAAAATCTCCTTCATGGCCCTGCTCATCTCCGGGGAGACCAGTTGTCCGGTCTGCAGCATGTAGTAGAAGCGCGCTACCTGAAAGGGGGTGGCGCCATGGGAGAGATTGAACAGCGGATCGCGACGATACGCCCCGGACTTTCCGTACTCCTTGCCCACCCAGAGTCCGCCTGTGCCGCTCGAATCATAGAGCCGGTACCGTTCCGATTCCAACAGCTCGATCAGCGCCTCCTTTCCCACCTTGTTCAAGATCTCGGTTGCAGCGCGGTTCGAGGAGACCCGGATCATGTCCGTCAGAGTGGCTATGGTGGAGTCGTCCAGATCGAGGTTGCCCCGGGCGGCCTGCTCAAAGGCACCAAGGAGGATGGCGATTTTGGGCAGGCTGGCCGCGTACATCATCTGGTGTCCATTGGCCATGGCCAGGCGCGGAGCGCCGGGATCGGTGACGTCCACAAGAGCCAGGGCGAGCTGTTTGCGGCGGACCGCCTCCTCCAGTCCGAGGTCGCGCAGGCAGTCGTCCAACCCCTTTTGCAGGACAAAATCATGACACTCCTGGAGAGGGTCGGGGTTCGATGCGGCATGACCCTGAAAAGACGGGAGGAAAACAGCAAGCCCAAGCAGAAAAATCCCGCAGAGACAAAAGAAACGCATGAATGCTTCCTCAAGGGTTTTGATGGTCAGGTCTGAAGAATGTTTTGAAAAACAGGCGGCTGGATCGTGGGCAGGACCGGGAAATGAGACATTCGCCCACGAACGCCGGGAATTCGCTGGGGCGGCTTTGCAGATTTGGCGCCATCATGGCGAAGGCGAGAAAAGTATGCGATGATGGGAGGCTCAGGAACCGATAGGACAGGAGAGGATGTGGTCGATATCTCCAGAGACAGAACCCCGTCGGAATGCACTTCCCGTCACGGGCTGCTCCGGAAACTGCCCATGAGGGCGGGGTTTCTCTTTTTCAACTTCTTTTTGATCGTCATGGCCCTGTACCAGCTCAAGCCGGCCAGTCGCTCCTTTTTCGTGGGCGAACTCGGGGCCGGCATGCTTCCCTACGCCTGGATCGGGACCGCCCTGGTCATGCTGGTGGTCATCTCCTCCTACAATCGACTGCTGAAGCGGGTTAAACGGCTGCATATGGTCCTGGGGACCTGTCTGGTGATCGTGGTGATGCTGGTCGGATTTCGTTTTGGCCTGGTCAAGGCCAACGGGTGGTCGGTCCTGGCCTTTTATATCTTCGTAGACATTTTCGGCGTGATCATGGTGGAGCAGTTCTGGAGTCTGACCAATTCCATCTACACGACAGAGGAAGGGCGGAGCTGGTACGGACTGGTCGGGACAGGAGGCCTGGCGGGCGGGGTCCTGGGAGGGGCGTTTGCCGCTGCACTTATCAAGTACACACCCCTTGGGACCGCTGATCTGCTCCTGACGTCCGCCGGAGTCGTTGGGCTGGTTTTCGGACTGACCTGGTTTATGGGCGTCAGGGGAGGGTATTGCGAGGAGCAAAAAAATGTTGCCAGGGAAAGGTTCGGCACGGGGTTTCGAGTCATCCTGGGCAGCCGGTATCTGGCGCTCATCGCCGTGCTGCTCCTTTTGGCGCAGATGGCCTCACAATTCGTGGAATACCAGTTCCTGAGCGTGGTGGGTAACGTGCACAGCAATCAGGAGGTCCGCACCACGTATCTGTCCATGTTCTTCAGTGTTATGGGGGCGGTTTCCATTGTGGTGAACCTGGGGGTGACCCCGGTGATCCATCGCCGGCTGGGAACCATAGCCGGACTGCTCGTGCAGCCGGTGATTCTGGCCCTCTGCTCGATGGTCTTCATGGTTCAGGGCACGCTGCTCTGGAGTTCCATCACCAAGATCAGTGACAGAGGGCTGAACTATTCCGTGACCCGCGCCTCCAGGGAACTGCTCTACGTGCCCATCGACCCGACCCTTATTTTCAAGGCCAAGGCCTGGATCGACATGTTCGGTTATCGAATGTTCAAAGTGCTGGGTGCCGTGATCATCCTGGTCTTTACGCAGTGGCTCCCCGTGACCGTGTCTGTTCCGGGAATGTCCATGTTCACCATTGTGACCTGTCTGTTGTGGACAGGGCTTATCCTGGCGCTGCGTCCGGACTATCTCCTGTATACGAAACGAGTGGAGAAAGGGATAAAGGGAAGGGCGGTCGGAACGGCCGGGGAAAAAAACATGGCGGCCTCGAACTGAAGTCCGGGGCCGCCATGATCGAGGAGGGAAAGGCTGAATTACAGCCCCAGGATACGGCGAAGCTTTTCCAGGATCTGTCTCCCGTCTTCCGGTCCAAGAGGTGGGGAGAGATGGTCAAGGACGCCGAGACCTTCATAGGCTTCGTGAAAGGCTTCCTCGGAAAGCGTGCTGACCACGGCCGTATTGACCATGGCATTGGTGGAAAGCACGCTTGAAACGAGATCAAAGGGAGTGCAGTCCGAAACCGTCCGGTCGATAATGACCAGGTGAGGGGGGGTTGCCCGGACCTGCTCCAGGGCTTCCACCCCGGATGCGGCATACTGCAGGCGCACTTCCCGATCCTCGGTCAGTGTCGTCAAAAACTCTGAAAGTGGCTCCGGGTCGGTTGTGACGAGGAGAATTTGAAGCATGGTCTTCTCCGATCAGGTATTCTTGGTTCAGACTTTTCCACAACAGGAACCCGGCCCGGCACATCCTGCCTGAGAGGGTGAGGACCCGCAGCAGGCCGTGTCTCCATGTCCGGGACGGGATTTCGGAGTCTTGCCGCTGAGGGTGCTGGGCGCGGAGAGCTGCTTTTCCACGCCGCCGCCGCATTCTGGGCAGGTCACGGAAGACGGGCCTGTCGGGATGAGCACTTCACCGGTGAATCCGCATTTGGTGCAGACGATATCGAAAAGAGGCATATTCCCTCCTATTGTGGGGGTGTTCGAACTGCTCTCCCCAGGAGTGTCCGGCGATTCCAGAGCCTGTCAGCAGGCTGTTGAAGAAATCCAATTCCACAGGCCGTTCAAAAACTTCGCTGACAAGGCGCGAAAAAAAACCAAGGCCGAAGCGTATCTTTTATACGTGAGGGTTTGGTTTTTTTGAAGCAACGCAGCTCAGCGGAGATTTTTCAACGGCCTGTTAGAGTCCCGCTCCCATGCCGGGTGCGCCCCCGCCGCCGCAGGTGTACTCCCGGGTGAAAGGCTGGAGCTTTCCCTGGATGAACGCTTCCACAGCCTGGCCCACGGTGGCCGCGCCCCCGCCGAAGTAGACATCGATCCCGACCTGGTTGAATCCCATGAGCGGTCGCATGCCCATGCCGCCGGCGATGAGCACGTGAACGCCGTTTTGGGACAAATGGTTGACCGGAGCCATACACCCGCCCTGCTGGTGGGGAACGTTCGGCAGGGACGCGACATTCGTGATCTGCCCGTCTTCGATCTCGATGACGGTGTAGAGATCACAGTGCCCGAAGTGAGCTCCGAGTTGAGACTCCAGTCCACCGGGATGGGCGGAAGGGACGGCGATTTTGGTCGTTTCCATAGGTTTCTCCTTGTCCGCGAATTGCGTGTGTTTGACGTTATGGTGTTGTGGTTTCGTAAGCCAGGGTCATGATGCGATCCCAGGCTGCCTTGAGGATCGGGTTGCACGCTGATTCCCATTCCGTGACAACCTTCCCCATGACCATGGCCCTTGTCATCTCCGGGTCATGGGGAATTTTGGCGATCAGGGGAGAGTTCGTGCTTTTGAAAAAATCTTCCAAACCGCCGCTCTGCTGCGCATTGATGTCCGCTTTGTTGATGATCCCGGCAAGGGGGATCCTGAAGTGGCCGCAAAGCTCGGCAACCCGTTCGAGGTCGTGTCGGCCGGAGATGGTGGGCTCGGTGACGGCAATGACCAGATCCGCCCCGGAGAGGGAACTGATGACCGGGCACCCGATGCCGGGCGCGCCGTCGCAGAGGATGAGCCCCTTTCCTGTCTGGGCGGCAATTTCCCTGGCCTTTCGTTTGAGCACCGAAACGAGCAGGCCGGAGTTTTCCTCACCCGGAAAGAGTTGCGCATGGACCATGGGGCCGAAACGAGTTTTGGAGACATACCAGCTGCCGCAGTGTCTCGTGGGAAAATCAATGGCCTGGGCCGGACAGAAGTGGACGCAGACCTTGCATCCTTCGCACCGTGCGGAATCCACAACGTAGTCGCCGTTGACACAGTGCACGGCGTCGAAGCGGCACATGTCCATGCACAGGCCGCACGCTTCGCAACGGTCCTTGTCGATGCGGGCTTCGTGGCCGGAGAAGAATTGTTCCTCCTGCTCGTGCTCGGGCTGGAGGAGCAGGTGCAGATCAGGGGCATCGACATCGAGGTCACAGAGGATTGCATTTTCCGCCAGATGGGCAAACGCCCCGGTGATGGACGTCTTTCCTGTTCCTCCTTTTCCGCTCAAAATAACGATTTCAGGCATGGGAGGTCTCCTGCGTTTCAGAGCCGGCGAACAGGTCCCTGATACTGTCCCTGAGCTTCACGAAAAGGGAAGTCAGGTCCGCATCAACCGTGGCCAGCACCGTCCCCCGTGAGTAGGCCTCGGCAATGCGCCGCTCAAAGGGAATTTCCGCCAGAACGGGGATGTTGTGTTTGTCGCAGAACTCATAAACGGCAGGGTCTCCCAGCCCGGCCCTGTTCACGACAGCGCCCAGTGGTTTGCCCATGGGCGAGAATGCTTCATAGGCCAGGCGAAAGTCATAGAGCCCAAAAGGGGTCGGCTCGGTGACGAGAACAATGACATCGCTGTCCATGACCGCGGAAACCGCCGGGCAGCTGACGCCGGGAGGGGCATCGACGATGACGTCACGGTGCTGTTTTGAAAGCAGGGTGCCAAGGTCCTGCTTGACCGCCCGCATCAGTGGAGGGCTCATGGCTTCTCCGACCCGGAGTTTGCCCATCAGGAAGGGGATCTCTCCAGCATATCCCTGGCTGACTTCCCCAAGCGACCGACTTCCGGGGGAGAGCGCCTTTTCCGGACAGACGGCGATACACCCCCCGCATCCATGGCACATTTCAGGAAAGGTGAGCAACACCTCGCCGAAAACCGATATGGCCTTGAACTGGCAGATCTCGGCACACGCCCGGCAAAAGGTGCATTTGGTCTCGTCTGCCACGGGAATTTCCATGGAGGCGGTGCGGCGGCTGGTGATTTTCGGATTCAAGAAGAGGTGGAGGTTGGGCTCCTCCACATCGAGATCCACAGCGACCACCGGGGATTCCCAGACTGCGGCAAGGGACGCGGCTACAGTGGTTTTCCCTGTCCCGCCCTTGCCGCTGGCCACGGAGAGGATCATCTGCCTCTCCCCCGGCCCTGCCCGCCGGCTGCGCTGTTGGGCTGAGAAGCCATTGCAACCGTGTTGTCCTTATAGCGCTCAATGGCTTCACGCACGGTGATTCCCTCGAGATCCTGCCCGATCTGCACGCCCGCGGCGGACAGGGCCTGGAACGCCTTTGGACCGACAAATCCGGTCAACAGGACCTGCGCCCCGGCCCTGGCGATGTTTTCAGCTGCCTGAATTCCTGCCCCATGGGCCATGGTCTGGCAGGACCCGTTGTCAATGTACTCGGTCTGCATGGTCTCGAGATCGACCAGCACGAACCCTCCGGCCCGGCCGAAACGCGGGTCGACCTGGTCATCGAGTGTAGGACCTTCGCTGGTTATGGCTATCTTGGTCACATTGGCCTCCTTGTTCTGTTCGGTTTGCACAGAAAGGTGTTTTCTGCGGCAACGGGGGTACGGTTCACGACCGGCAACAATAAAATCCCCCCCATCGATTCTCAGGGCAAACCCGTTGATCAGGGCACCGGTCACCACCTTCCTGGCTTGGGACAGCAACCGGCCAAAGGTGTGGCGGGAGATGTTCATCCGCTCCGAAGCCTGCTGCTGGTTCAACCCCTCCAGGTCAATGAGGCGAAGGGCCTCGGCTCCCTCAAGGGAAAGGTAGACCTCGCTTAATTCCCTGAGCGGAATGCCCTGGGGTTTGAAAAAACGTACCTCCGGGACTGCTGTTATACGACGACACTTTTTGGGCCTGGCCACGGTCTCCCTCCGATTTCAATGCTCAATTGAGCGAAATACACCCGGAAGTATGTTCGCGTCAAGCTGAATAGTGCGCAAATGATCATAAATGGGGGAGCGTACTCCCCCTGTTTTTCACCGCCCGGATCGTCCTTCTGCGGGATTCCGCCTCCGGCCAAAGCCTCTGGTACCAAAGGGGGACATGGTCTTGCCCCTCTGTCGGAACCATCCGCACACCCGTTTTCGAAGCGAGCTCTCTTCAGGGGCGAATTCCTCAGAGCGAGGCGTATCGCGGTTTTCAATGTTGCATCGTCCACGCCCTCGACCGGATCCCGGTCCCTGGCCTCGAGGTCCTGTTCCGTTGAAATTCGGCATGATGTGCCTCCTTTATGTTTCAAGGAAATATTGAGTTCAGGTCGGGACTTCCGACCTCATTCCTTGTCCTTCGATGTTCTGCCCGCTCTTTGGCCGCATCGCTTCAGCGCGGTGCAGGGCTCAGCTCCGATCATGAATTCACCCCCTTCGATTCTGATGGCCATGCCGTGCACCAGTGCCGTTGCCACAGTCTTTCTGGCCTCGGCCAGGATGCGGCACAGGGTCGGCCGGGATACCCCCATGCGTCCGGCAGCCTCTTCCTGGCTCAAGCCCTGTTCGTCCGCGAGGCGGAGGGCTTCAAACCCTTCCAGGGGAAGCACGACTCCCTTGAGGTTGTGCAGGGGAACGCCCTGGGGCTTGTAGAATACTGCCTTGGGGCGGGAATGAACCATGCGGCATTTTTTAGGGCGGGGCATTTGGACTCCTCTTTCGTTTTGAAACTATGTTCAAAAACTAGGACAGAAGCAAAGAGGAGTCAAGAGGGAATATGAAATATATTTCAAAAAAAAGCGGAAGGTTTCATGAGGCTATACAGAGGAGAACACTTTGGGGGCGCAGTGGCGTTCGTCTTGGTTTACCGGCCCAGGGATGAGAGCGTTGCGCTTCACGATCCGAGATGTGCCGGCAAAAAAAATCGTGGCCAATCAGGCAAAAATGTCTGAAGGGGCATACGGATGTGTCCCTTCGATCACCTCGATGTGAGACTTGACCTTGATCTTGGTGATGATGTCGTCGGCATAGGGACAGTGGTCGCCGATGCAGGGAGCGATGTGGATCTTGGTCGGCTTTTCGTTCAAGGGGGCGTTCCAGAGTTTGACCTGCGCCAGCCTGGTCACAATGGCGGGGCCCGGACATCCCCCGCAGCTCAAAAGGCCGAGGATTTCGGCATTGCCGTTGCCCTGGTATCTTTCGAACATGCCTTCCCGCCTGTTGAAGCTCACCAGACAGCGGGAGCATCCGATGCAGATGTCATCCATGGCGTTTTTACATCCGATGATGAGAATCTTTTCCTGGGGCATGACAGTCTCCGTGTGAAGGTCAAAGGAAGTGCAGGCTACTTTTCGTACCGTCAAGGGCGAGTAAGCATGAACCATACCACATAATAAAAGCACAAAACTATAGGGAGGTTATGGAGAATGGAGCCTTTTCGAGAAAATTATCCGCTCTGGAAAGGGCGAATAATTCGCCCAATTGGCGGGTGAAAGGATCAAAAGCAGGCATGCCGCCCTGTTTCTCGTGGTTCAGATCAGATTGAGAGACACCGGGGCTGGAGGATCGTCCCGTGGGCTGTCCTGTCAGCGGGATTTTGGAGCCATGCCCTGGTGTGAAGAGGGTTTTCAACAGGCTGATACGGGCATTGGCACATCAGACCCGAAAAGACGGGCCAGCCGGTGCGCGATCACAAAGGTCGTTCTGCCCTGAATCAGCCGCTCCAGAGCTTCCTGGACCTTGGTCTCGGAATGTGCATCCAACGCTGAAGTGGCCTCATCCAGAATCAGGACGGAAGGGTCCTGCAAATTTTTCAGAGGATGAACTTGACAGCCAGGGGCAGTACCCTGAAATTGAAGCGATGAACGAATTCATGGAAGAACGGTATTCCCGTCGCGAAGAGGTCGCCAACTCCATCACCCACGGGCTTGGGATCGTGCTGGGTATCGTGGGGCTGGTCGTGATGGCATGGATCGCCCAGTCCAGCGGAACAGCCCATCTCCTGAGCGGATGTGTCTTCGGGGCCACCCTGATCCTTCTCTACACCGCCTCGACCCTGTACCACATTGTCCGGCGGCAGCCGCTCAAAAGCATTCTCAGGGCGTTAGACCATTCCGCCATTTTTCTGCTGATTGCCGGAACATACACTCCGTTTACCCTTATCGCGCTGGAGGGTCCATGGGGATGGTCGCTTTTCAGTGTCATCTGGGGGTTGGCCTGCATCGGCCTGGGGCTTCAGTTCACCCTGCGAAAACGGTACCCGTCGCTCCAGCTCGCGTTGTACATTGCCATGGGCTGGGCGGCCATCGTGGCACTGGGCCCTCTCCTTGATGCGCTCTCCACCGGTGGTCTTGTTCTTCTCTTTGCCGGAGGGGTTGCCTATACTTCGGGAGTGATATTTTATCTCTGGCGGAGCCTGCCGTACAGTCACGCCGTCTGGCATTTGTTCGTCCTGGCCGGAAGCACACTGCATTTTCTCGCAGTCGCGCTGTATGTCCTGCCGATGCGTTCGTAATCAAGAACAGCAACAGAAGTGAAACGCCATGAACGCAATGCTCTTCAATGTTCCGGAACATCCGGTAAGGAAACCTTTTCCCAGATGCTTGGGAAGACCGAACTGCGTATCCTCCACAATGTGGGACCGATCACACCGGGTGGAGCCTTTTCATCTCACTGGAGATCCTGAACAGTCCTGGAAAGCGGTTGTCAAAGAGGTGTCAGAACTGGATCGAACCGTGGTCGTGGCAGAGACCTCCGTACGCCTGCATGCAGAGTGCAGGAGCCGTTTTCTCGGGATGATCGATGATCTGGCGCTCGAGCTGTTTCCAGACCTTTGCCGGGTCGAGATCTGTTCGGCTGCGCGGAAAGGGTGGTGGGATTTCGGGATCAACCGTCGCAGGGTGGAGTGTCTCCGGAAGCGTCTTGCCCGGCGTGGCGTGGTCCAGAATACATTTCGGGTCTTTCCGTGAACCGATGCAGGTGAGGGAACATCCGGGGTTTGACAAGAGTGAGCCGGCACTTTCGGCAACAACACACGAGACAGTGGAGAAGCGATCAAAGGAGGAATGGATGAGCACCGAAAAACAGGTTCGGTCCTACCGTGGATATACCATCACCATCGCACCCTACGAGGACCGATGTTCCCGGTTTTCCGTGGCGGTTTCCGACCCCCAGGGCAGGGAGTTCAAGCATCAGCGCCAGGCCGGCAAAACCGAGGAACGGGCGTTTGCATATGGTGAACGCATCATAGACTGGGAAATCGGCTTTGCCGAACAGAAACGCAAACAGAAAACGTGAACCTGTCCGGCAATTTCAGTGACCTTTCTTGAAAGGCGCGGGCAATTGCCCGCGCCTTTGGCTGTGCCGCTGCTCAACTTTTCTTTTTGGAAGCCGCTTTTTTGGGGCTGACCGCACCCGTTGAAAACATTTCATACAATTGCAGGAAGAGCACAGGGATATCTCCTGCTTCTGAATCCTCCGACCCAGCATAGATCTTCGTCAGTTCATAGGCCATGCTGAAAGGGTCCGCCCCCCGGTTCTGGATGTCCTGCACGAGCCGTTCGGTAATTTCCGTCATGAAAACCTCCTGAGCAAATGCTATTGATTCGAAATCATTCCAAGTATTCTTCATAAAAGCTGAAAAAAAGCAAGCCGTTCACGGAAAAAACCAGAAGCGTTCACCACAGCAGTTCCCCGGGGCCCTGAGAGTGTGGTATCGTGCATGGCAGTGGAAAAATTCATGTCAGGAGGAGAGATGAAGGCGAAAAGATTTCCCGATGCCCGCAGCTCTTTTGATGCCATGCGGAAAATTCTCGCAAACAAGCCGAAAGATTTTGCACTGTTCGTTCTGGGACAATGCAGCACGCTGAACCCTTCGGATATCTTGTCCATCACCGCGGGGCAGGTTCGAAACCTGAACCCGGGGGACGAACTGGTGGTCCGAACCAGGGAAAAAGGGGGAGAAAAGCGGGTCGTGCTGGACAATGCCATGGTCGATGCATTCCAGAACCTTCTCTCCAGCATGAGCTTTCGCGATCGAGATCAGCTCTTTGCCCCCGGCCCCTCCCCGGGAAAACGAATAAGGGGGCAGGCTGCACATCGGTAGGGGACCACCATCTCCCGGTTGAGGCTTTTAGTACCACACCTCAAGCACTGTGAGCCTCACGGGAATCAGAAGACCAGGTGCCTTTCCAAGAAGACCGGGTCATTCCACCCAGTCCAGGGTCCTTTCCACCGCCTTTTTCCAGCCCTGGTAGCCTTGGGCCCGGACCTTCTCGTCCATGTCCGGGTACCAGGTCTTGTCCTCTTCCCAGTTGTTATAGAGTTCCTCCCGCCCGGACCAGAACCCCGAGGCAATGCCGGCGGCATAGGCGGCACCCAGGCAGGTGGTTTCAGCCACTTTGGGCCGGACCACAGGGACATTGAGGATGTCGGATTGAAACTGCATCAGGAGTTCGTTGTAGACCATGCCGCCGTCGACCTTGAGCGTGGTCAGGTCCACCCCGGAGTCCTTGTTCATGGCCTCCACGATATCCTTGGTCTGGTAGGCCGTGGCCTCGAGCACGGCCCGGGCGATGTGGTTCCTGGTGATGTAACGGGTCAATCCGACCATGACACCGCGGGCGTCCGGACGCCAGTAGGGGGCGAACAATCCCTGGAATGCCGGCACAATGTACATACCCCCATTGTCCTCCACCTCTGTGGCCAGAGCCTCGATCTCCGGGGCGGAATCAAACATGCGCAGGTTGTCGCGCAACCATTGGACCAGGGCGCCGGCGATGGCGATGGACCCTTCCAGACAATACGAGGGCTGCCGGCCGCTGAACTGATAGGCAATCGTCGTGACCAGTCCGTGCCGGGACTGGATGGGCTCGTGCCCGGTGTGGAGCAGGAGAAAGCACCCGGTGCCGTAAGTGTTCTTGGCCTGGCCCGGGGCAAAGCAGGTCTGTCCCACCAGCGCAGCCTGTTGATCGCCGACAGCCCCGCACACCGGGATACGCGCCCCGAGCGGCCCATCACCGGAAGTCGTGCCCCAGGTGGCCTCGTCCGACGAGGGCACGATGCGGGGCAGCCCCTGCCCGGGCACCCCGATGATGTTGAGGATCTCTTCATCCCAGGACAGGGTCTTGAGGTCCATGAGCATGGTCCGGGAGGCATTGGTCACGTCCGTGACATGGGCGCCGCCCCTGGGCCCGCCCGTGAGCCACCAGATGATCCAGGTCTCGATGGTTCCGAACAGGGTGTTGCCCCGCTCCACCCCGGCTCTGGCCTCGGGCACATGGTCCAGAATCCAGCGCATTTTTGGACCGGAAAAGTAGGTGGCCACCGGCAGCCCGGTGGTTTCCCTGAACCGGTCCTGGCCGCCTTCGGCGATAAGCTGTTTGCAGATCTCGTGGGTCTGGGTGGATTGCCAGACAATGGCGTTGTAGAAGGGTCTGCCCGTGGTCCGGTCCCAGACCACCGTGGTCTCGCGCTGGTTGGTGATGCCGATGGCGGCCAGGTCAGAACCTTTGAGACCGGACTTGGCAAGGGCGCCTTTGATGACTTCCTGGGTATTCTGCCAGATCTCCAGGGGATCGTGCTCCACCCATCCGGGCTTGGGATAGATCTGCCGGTGCTCCTTCTGGTCGAGACCGACCATCCGCCCCTGATGATCGAAGATGATGAACCGGCTGCTGGTGGTACCCTGATCAACGGCTCCGATAAATTTCGCCATAGCGGCCTCCTTGCGTTCTCCTTCGTCCGGAAGAGGGGCAAGTCGTTTCAGACATCGATATGGTCCTGTTTGATTGAAAACCGTCTCAGGTGCAAGCAACGCCACACCGCCAGAGCGCTGTGCAAAAATCGGCAGAGTTTTCAAGCGGGACAAAGAGGTGGTCTGGCGCTGCCGCAACTGCGGCTACCTGCACTCGGGAAAAGAGGCGGTCGACGAATGCCCGGCCTGCGCCCACCCGCAGGCCCATTTCGAGCTGCTTGGGGAGAACTGGTAATCAGCTCCGGGAAATCCTCAGGCGAGGAATCGGTACTGTGATGCATCGTCACAGCGCTGTACGATACCGAAACACGGCCCCTTCCAGTGCTATGGAGGGGGCCGTGTGGATTTTGGGAAAGGCGTTTTCAAGACTTAAAAAAAATCATCCCTGGACAGGGATCCGGCATCCTTCCATGGTGTGTTTTACCAGTCCGGACCCGGCCTCCTCGTACATGTTGAAGGCCGTGCACACACCCAATCTTGCGAGTTCCTCCACCTCTTCGGGGTACCGGGCGATGGCGGCCACCAGACAGTCCAGTCCGATGTTGCGAATCTGGCGGACCGCAAACAAGTTCCCCTGGTGGTTGGGCATGGCCAGAATGATCAGCTCGAGATCGAGATCCTTTTTCAGCTTGAGCCAGAATTCCGTGTCGCAGGCATCCCCCAGGATGACGTTTCGGCCCTGGCCGCGGTTGAAATCGACCCGTTCCGGGGAGTGTTCCACACCGCAGACGCTGCCCCGGTAATACTGCTGCAACTCGTCATAGGCGCCGCTGCCGATGCGCCCCATTCCAAAAACAAGGACTTTGACCTGTCCCGGGTCGATGGGGGCCTCCTGGGGATGCGGTCTGGTTCGGTCCAGCCGACAGACCAAGGAGCCGCACAGCCCGTACAACCGTTCGGATGCGGTGCTCAAGGGGGCGGAAAGGGCAAAGCTCAGACTCACGGCCAGGGCGATGATCAGCAGCCAGTCCGGGGGGAGGATGTTCTGGCCCACAGCGATCGCGGCCACGATAAGGCCGAACTCGGAGTAGTTGGTCAGCACGAGGGAGGAAAACAGGCTGGTGCGGGCGCGGAACCCGAATCGGCTGATGATCAGCTGGTAGATGGCCGTCTTCACGGGCAGAAACAGGCAGAGCAGGGAAGCGACAATCAGCATCCCCACAGTCGGAAGTCCCTGCATGCCGATGGAGAGGAAAAATCCCACCAGCATCAGTTCCTTGAACCCGAACAGGGCCTTGGACATGGCTGACGCCTTGGGATGGCTCGCAATGAGCACGCCCATGACCAGCGCGCCGAGGTCCGGCTTGAGCCCCACAAGGGAGAACCCTTCCGCGCCGACGCCAAGGGCCAGGAAGAGACCGCAGAGGATGAGGAGTTCGCCTCTTCCGGAGAGATCGATCAATTTGAAGAACACGGGCCGGAGCAGGGGCAGCCCGAACAGGGCCAGAGCCCAGAGGCTGGGGATCTTGCCTGTTGATCCGCTGAGATACAAAACAGCGAAGATATCCTGCATCACCAGGATGCCGATGGCGATCTTTCCATAGACTGCGGTCATGTCCCCTTTTTCCTCCAATACCTTGACCGCAAATACAGTGCTGGAAAACGCCAGGGCAAAGGAGAGGACGAGCAGGGAGAGCCAGGGGAGCTGGAGCAAAGGGGAAGGAATCAGGCGTGCCCCTGCCACAAGCACTCCGAAGAACATTCCCGTGGTCAGCACCATCTGGGCTGTTGTGCCACCCCAGATTTCAGCTTTGAGCAATCCCCTGATGTCGAGCTTCAGGCCGATGGAAAACAGCAGCAGCGTGATGCCCAGGTTCGCCACCAGGTCGAGGCCGGGGGGAGGGGTGAGCCCTGCAAGACTGTAGGCGAAGCCGGCCAGGAGAAATCCCACCATGGGGGGCAGGCCGATGCGGGTCAGGGCCAGTCCGAAGCCGTAGGCAAAACTTACCAGAATTACGAGCATAACTCTCCGAAGAAATAGAAAGAACCGGATGATCCGGTGGAACGGGTTAACAATATCGCCGCTGCCATGGGTGATCCCTAAGGAACTGTCCGGGCAGTAGATCCAGAGTCTGGGTGCGGGGACACTACTGCAGATCGGCAGGAGACTCAATCCGAAACAGACCTGGGGGCATGTTTCCTGGACTTCCGTAGGGAAGGGACTTATCAGGGCTGCCAGGAGCGATTCAAACAAAAAACAATGGTTACACCCAGAAAATGTCTGCAAACGTCCTGGTCACCTGCCGGTCCCTGACAAAGTCCTATACGGCCCATCCCCTGTTTTCAGGGATAACCCTGAGTTTTCTCGCTGAAGAACGATGCGGCCTGATCGGCCCGAACGGGTCTGGCAAATCTACGCTTCTCAAGATACTGGCCGGCATCGAGTCCCCGGACACAGGCGAGGTTTTGCGCCGGCGCGACACCCGGCTGGTCTATCTGCCGCAAAAGGACGTGTTCCATCCGGACGAGACCATCGAGCAATCGTTGTTCCAGGCCCTTCCCGCAGGCACAGAGAGTGTGGAAGGATTTCAAAGGGTCCGGGAAATGGCCTGGAAGATGGATTTCGGGGACACGGGACGCCCGACAGGAACGCTCTCCGGGGGATGGCGCAAAAGGCTGGCCATTGCCCGGGCCCTGATCCAGGAACCGGATCTGCTGCTTTTGGATGAACCCACCAATCACCTGGATCTGGAAGGAATCCTCTGGCTGGAGGGGGTGCTCAAGCGGCCGGATTTCGCTTTCATCCTGGTCAGCCACGATCGGACCTTTCTGGAAAACGTGACCAACCGCATGGTGGAGTTGAACCGGCTCTATCCAGAGGGGTTTTTCCGGGTGGAGGGCACCTATTCGACTTTTCTGGAAAAGCGGGAGGAGTTTGCCGGTGTGCAGCAGCAGCGGGAAGCTGTCCTGTCCAACACGGTGCGCCGGGAGATCGAGTGGCTGCGCCGCGGCCCCAAGGCAAGAACCACCAAGGCCCGGGCCCGCATTGACGCCGCCCATGAGCTGCAGGACGAGCTGAGCGCGGTGGGTGAGCGCAATCGGCAGAACGCTGTCGTGCAGATCGAATTCAACGGGACCGGCCGCAGGACCAAAAAGCTTCTGGAAGCGAAAGAACTGACACTGGCCAGGGAAGGCCGGACGTTGTTCAGCGGTCTGAGCCTGACTCTGGCACCGGGTTCCTGCCTGGGGGTCATGGGCAACAACGGGTCGGGCAAGAGCAGTCTGATGCACCTGCTGCACGGGGATCTGGAACCTGACAAGGGAACGGTGCGCCGTGCCGACGGGGTCAGGGTGGTCTTTTTCGATCAAAAAAGGGAGCGCCTCGACCCGGAAAAGACCCTCAAGGAGTCGCTGTGCGAAAGCGGCGATATGGTCGTGTTTCGGGACACCCCTTTGCACGTGACCGCGTGGGCCAAGCGGTTTTTATTCCGTCCCGAGCAATTGCCCACGCCCGTGTCCAGGCTTTCAGGAGGAGAGCAGTCCCGGGTGCTCCTGGCCAGGCTGATGCTTCAGCCGGCAGACATCCTGCTCCTGGACGAGCCGACCAACGACATCGACATCCCCACCTTGGAGGTCCTCGAGGACAGCCTTCGGGAATTCCCGGGTGCCGTCGTTTTGATCACCCATGACCGGCTGCTTCTGGACAGCCTCTGCGACCGCGTTCTGGCCCTGGACGGCAGTGGGCAGGCGCAATTTTTTGCGGACTCGAGCCAGTGGCTTGCTGTGAGAAGAAAGACAGAGGTTGTGCAAAACGCCCAGCCTCAAGAAACAGTACGGGCAAAGAAGGTCAAACCGAAAAAGCTTCCCTATGCCGAGCAGTGCGAGTTGAACAAAATGGAGACGACCATCTCCCTGGCCGAGGAGCGGGCAGAGGAGATCCGCGCCGACTTGCTCGACCCTGCGATCATGAGCGACGCCGCCCGGCTGGCCGAACTTCACACCGAACTGGAAGGGGCTGAAGCCGAAGTGGAGCGGCTCTTTGCCCGCTGGGAAGAACTCGAAACAAGGCTCCGGGAGCTTGAAAACCGGTGATGGCTCATTCGCATTCAATCACTGCACCACAATCTTCGCAGCGATACCGGGTGCCTGGTTGGGGTTCGTGTTCCACCTCGTCGAAATCAGCCAGTCGTTTTCCCTGACGTTCAAGACATTCAGGGCAGTATCCCCCTCCGAGTTCATCTTTGCTGATCGTCAGGTGACAATGACGGCAGCGGACCAGCGCTTTTTTCGACTCGACGAGAAGAACCAGATTTTTATGAAAACATGCGGGCATATCGGCTTCCTTGTATGTGTACGGCTGCGTGCATTTGCCTTGTCCATCACCCCGTTGTCCAGGCGGGAAGAAACATTGTTTGCAAACGCCCTTTTCGTACAGAAATCCTCAAATCCGTCAACCGTCCCCTCTTTTCAGGTGCTCCGATGCTGACCAGGCAATACCATTTGTATGACACTGCCCGGGTCTCAGGGATATGTCCGGATGAAATCCGAAAAGACCTGTGCTAAGGCTTTCGATAACAGATTTTTATGGCCCTAGAGAGGGCGTGTTCCTCTCTGGTACAGGTTGAGAGGATAAAGGGAGGACTTATTCATGCAGACGAGTTCCAAAACAGAATCGTGTCGGCTCCTTGCCGATCCAGGGAGCCCTGCGGCCAAGCGTCATCAGCATTATGATGCCTTTTTGGATCACAATCACCGTGCCTTGCAGATTCTTGCCGAACTCGAGCTGCTGGACCGGGGGGCAGGGCTTGCAACCCTGTCGTCCATTCAGCGTAGGACCAGAGAATTGTTGCAGGAAGTCCGTGGGCTGGTGACCGCGCTTTGCGGTCTGGCCGACAATCGCTATCAGAAGCTTTTCGAGGTCCTTGACACTGTTGAAAACGATCTTGCCCCCCTGCTGGAGCGTCGCCGCGACCCCATCGAGGGGCCGCTGATCCTGCCCTTTGCAGCGCTGGATGAGAACCACATGTTTTTGTCAGGCGCCAAAGCGGTCAAGCTGGCCCTGGTGAAAAACAAACTCGGGCTGCAGGCCCCGGACGGTTTTTCCGTGACAACAGCGGCCTTTGACCTCTTCCTGAAGGAAAACCAGCTTCTCGAACCCATTGATGATCTTCTTTCTGCTTTTGATCCGGACACCGAGCAGGGCGGGGACGTGTGCCGTCGCATCCAGGAAATGATCAAGGCCGCCCCACTGCCGCCCGCCTTGAAGGAAGCCTTTGACAAGGCGTACCAGGAACTCGCCGCAGACCATGAAGGCGACCCGCTGCTGGCGATGCGCAGCAGCGCTGTGGGTGAGGACACGGAGGCCTCTTTTGCAGGGCAGTACACCACCGTGCTTCCCGTGGACAAGGATCATATGGACTCGGCCTACACCACGGTTCTGGCCAGCAAATATACCCCAAGGGCCATCGTCTACCGATTGCGCTACGGGCTTACGGATATGGCCACCCCCATGGGCGTGGCCGGTGTGGTCATGATCCAGTCCAGGGCCAGCGGGGTCCTCTACAGCACGGACCCAGCCCGCCCGGATTCCGGTCTCGTTCGGATCGACGCCATGTCCGGAATGGGGGAACAGGTGGTGGGCGGGTCCGCCTCACCGGATGTGTTCCACGTGGACCGAACATCACGGGAAATCGTTGACCGGCGCATTCAGCCCAAGGAGGACGACCTCGCTGAAACGACCGAACCCGCGATTTCCGACAAGACCGTGCTCGAGCTGGCTGCCATCGCCCTGAAGCTGGAAGAGCACTTTGGGTCACCGCAGGATATCGAATGGGCCGAGGATCAGAAGGGGGAGCTGTTTATTCTCCAGACCCGCCCCTTGGGCATTTCTGCGGGGGAGAAAAAAGAGGGCTCAAGGGAGGTGTCAGGCCTGGAGCTTCTGCTTTCAGCCGGGCAGACGGCGTCCCCGGGGAGGGTTTCAGGAAAGGCCGTGTCTGCCAGGGCCGACCTGAAGCCTGAAGAGGCGGAGGACGCCATTCTCATTTCCCGGACCGCTCCTCCTGATCTGGCCCCGTTCATGGGCCGGGTGCGCGGGCTGATCACGGATGTGGGCGGGGCGGCCAGTCACCTGGCTTCGGTGGCCCGGGAGTACAATGTTCCGACCCTGATGGATACCCGGAAAGCCACCGCGCTGATTGCCGAAGGACAGGAGATCACGCTGCTCGCGGACGAGGCAAAGGTCTATCTGGGGCTGGACCCGGAGCTTGCGCGAAAGTTCCGGGCACGCAATCCCTCTGAGGAGCGGGGTCCGATCGGCAACCATCTGCGTGAACTTTTGGATCGCATATCCCCCTTGAATCTTACCGACCCCAAGGCACCGGAGTTTTCACCCCAGGGCTGCCGCACGGTGCATGACCTGATACGGTTTGCCCATGAAAAAGCCATGGGGGAAATGTTCAATCTCTCCGGGCTTTCCGGCTCCTCCGTGGTCTCCCGGAAGCTGAGCACCAACCTCCCCCTGACATTGTACTTCCTCGATCTGGGCGACGGGCTGGCCACGGATCTGACCTCATGCGACGCGATCCGGCCCGAGCACATTCGCTCCCGCCCCATGAAAGCCCTGTGGCGGGGATTGAGCCACCCGGGCATCACCTGGTCGGGTGCCGTGGGGATGAGTGCGGGAAATTTCATGGCGCTCATGGCAGGGAGCATCGGACCGGAAAACGCAACTCCGCCCGAGGTGGACTCCTACGCCCTGGTGTCTAGGGATTATCTCAATCTCAGCGTGAAATTCGGCTACCACTATTCAAACATCGATGCCCTCTGTTCGGACGAGCCCGGTGCCAACACCATCACGCTGCAGTTTTCCGGGGGGGCCGGCACAGGTGTGGGCAAATCCCTGCGCATCGAGTTTCTGTCCCGAGTGTTGACGCGACTGGGCTATGAGGTCGAGACGCGCGGCGATCTGCTCCAGGCGAGCTTGAAAGGGCTGGACTGCGAAAAAATGGACGAGGTGCTCGACCAGACAGGACGGCTGCTCGGATGCAGCCGGCTTCTGGATCTGGCCATTCCCAACCAGGCCGAGGTGCAGACTTTGACCGAACTCTTCTTCAAAGGGGAATACGATTTCCTCGGCCGATCGGAAACCCGTGTTCCCGGTTTCTACGCCTCCCTGGGCGAGTGGTCCCTTGCCGAATTCGAAGGGAGTGAGGTGATCTTTCAGGACGGCTCGAGCATGGAGGGCACGGTGTCCTGTTCACTGCACTCCGCCTTGGACAAGGTGATCGGTGACCGGTACAGGAAGTTTCTGGAGAGAAGACACGCCCTGCATTACTATCCCGTGGCCGTGGCCCGGGACAGTCGCTGCGCAGACGCACGCATCCGAGTCGAGGTCCGGATTCTGTCAGGATGTGTGGATCTTGCGGCCGGACTGGCTTTTGGCCTTCAAAACGTGGGCAACAGCCTGGTCCTGGCGGCGGACGCCGGTACTGGAGAGTTGCAGCTGCTGGAGTTTGTCAATAACAAACGTCATTTTCGCCGGCGCACAGCGGTTGATGCAATCTCCATGGACAGTTGGCTGCAGCTCGAAGTGTCAGTTGCGGGCCGTGAGATCACAGGATTTCTGGCAGGACGGCCTGTTTTGCAATTCACCGCCCCCCATCCCGTCTCCGGGTATGTGGGGTTGTGGAGCAGTGGGGAGACCTCGGCGTATTTCCGGAATCTGGATATCCATGAAGATTGACAGGAAACGCCTGTCTGGAGCACGGTGCCCCCCGTGACCGGGGAGCGCAGGCGACCGGTTCAGGTTGTTCGCGGATGAACCGGAATCATGGACACGAGAAGAAGTGACTCCAACTGACCCAAAGCCGAGTGAAAAAACCATGAAGTTTCTTCCTTCCCAGCTCATGTTTCTGCTTCGTGACCGGCGGGCACGGCGAAACATCCGCTCTTTGAGCGAGTTTCTCGTCGTCCTGCTCGCACTGATCACGGTCTACAGCATCATCTTCCACATTCTCATGGAACGCGAGGGACAGGATTTTTCCTGGGTCACCGGTTTTTATTGGACGCTCACGGTCATGTCCACTCTGGGTTTCGGGGACATCACCTTCACCAGTGACCTGGGACGGCTCTTTTCCATGGTGGTCCTGCTCTCAGGGATCATCTTCCTCCTGGTCATGCTCCCGTTCACCTTCATCCAGTTCTTTTACGCCCCCTGGCTCGAAGCCCAGTCCAAGACGCGGGCGCCCCGGTCGATTCCCGAGGATACCTTCGGGCATGTGATCATCACCGTGTATGATCCGATTACCATCGCTCTTGTGGAGCGGCTCAAAAAATACCAGCACGATTACGTGATCATCATCCCTGAAGTGCAAAAGGCCCTCGATCTCAAGGATCAGGGGTACAAGGTCATGGTCGGGGATCTGGACGACCCGAAAACATACCGCCGGGCCCGGGCGGATAAGGCCGCCCTGGTCGTGGTCGTGAACGACGATATGAGAAACACGAACATCGCATACACGGTGCGCACGTGCGCCCCTGACGTTCCCATCGCAGCCAATGCCGATCTCAAGGATTCCGTGGACATTCTGCACCTTGCCGGGTGCACGCATGTGTTCCAGTTCATGAACATGCTCGGTCGTTCCCTGGCCCGGAGGACGCTGGGAGGGAGCATGCGGTCCAATGTGATAGGCCGCTTCGAGGAGTTGCTCATTGCCGAGGCGCCGGTCATGCGCACCGACCTGGTGGGAAAGACCATCCGCGAGTGCGGGCTGCGCGAGGCCACAGGCATCACCGTGGTCGGGCTCTGGGACCGCGGCCGGTTCACGCTCCCGGGTCCGGACACGGTGATCGATTCCACAGGAGTTCTCGTTCTGGCCGGGTCGGAAGAGCAGCTTGCGGCCTTTGACGAATTCGTGGGCGAGACGGATATGCAGCCCTCTGCCCCGGTCCTGATTCTCGGTGGAGGCCGGGTGGGCAAAGCTGCCGCCGCTGCCCTGCGCAAAAGCGGCACTGATTACCGTATCGTGGAGAAAAAACCCAAAGTCGTGGTGGACGAGAAGCACCTCATCGTCGGCAGTGCCGCTGATCTGGACACCCTGATCAGGGCGGGCATCCATGATGCGCCCTCGGTGTTCATCACGACCCACAACGACGAGGTGAACATCTATCTGACCATCTACTGCCGCCGGCTGCGGCCGGATATCCAGATCATCAGCAGGGCGACCCTGGACCGGAACATAAGCATTCTGCATTCTGCAGGGGCCGACCTGGTCATGTCCCATGCGTCCATGGCCGCGAATACGATCATCAACCTGCTCTCCCCGGGCAAGGTGCTCATGCTCACCGAAGGGCTGAACATCTTCAGGGTTCCAGTCCATTCCGACCTGGCGGACAAGTCCCTCGTTGCAAGCGGCATCCGTCAAAAGACCGGGTGCAGCGCCATCGCCGTGGTCAGGAACGGGGAGATCGAGATCAACCCCGATCCCACCCTACCCCTTGCGCCAGGCGACGAAATGATCGTCATCGGCACGGCTGAAGCGGAAAAATGCTTCATGCAGCGCTATCCTGAACGGTCCTGACCCCTCACACCGTTCTGGGGAACCGTTGGGAGGGCGAGGCTAAAAATCCTTTTTTTTCCCCACAGAGAGGATGATCACATGATCGCCTTTGCGCACCCTGCCCCCGGACACGACCCGGGCGAACACTTCCTTGGAACCGGCATGGAAAACGGTGTGGCGATGCCGCGTACAGGGGAAATCCTGGTCGCCGTCTGATCCGGTGATCTCCAAAACAGCCTTGTCCCCGACCCACAGGCGCGTTCCCTCTGGCAGTTCCTCCAGATCCAGGTCGGCTATGGTAATGTTTTCGGACAAGCTGCCGGGCTCCAGAGAAGGGCATTTTGAACTCGCCGTGGAGAGCGTGTCCATGCTCAGAAGGCTGACCTGACGCTCGCTGTCCAGACGGACATCATCTTTCGCGACCAGCCTTTCCATAAGCTCAATTTCAGCAACCGAACGTTTTGGTTCACCCCTGCGAGGGCTGACATAGACCTCCACGACCCTGCACATGCAAAAGGCTCCTTGTTCCGGGTTTCTTTTTGGATATATGGTGCCTGTTTCCAAAAAGTCACAAGGGAGGGTTTTTTTCGTCGGGAAAAAAATTTCCAGGGTATCAGGAGCAGAACCAAAAAAGTCCCCGGAGCGAAATGTTTCGGAAACTTTTGCTTGCCGGCCTCTGGCAGGGAGACGGTCGCCGAGGTGCGGGGGCTTTGCGTGAACAGAAAAAGCCCTGCA